>NZ_JBFACE010000023.1:0-128892 GCF_040640655.1 Streptomyces sp. NPDC021749
TGGGGACGGGCCGGAGGGGCCGGGGTGTGGGACGTAAAGCGAAGCAGTCCCACACCCCGGCCCCGCAGGACCGTCACCGCACCCACAACAGCCCAGCCCGCCGCTGGGGGGCACCTCCCACGCCCTTCAGGCAGTGGGGGAGCAACGGCGAGAAACCCCCGCGGCGGGACGGCCAGGCACGCGGGAAGCGCCGCAACGCACGAGAAACCACCGCGGCGCCGCAGACAGGTACGTGGGGGGCGCCGCACAGCGCCGCGGCACAGCGCCACGGCGAGACGCCCCACGGCGGGACGGCCAGCTACGCGGGAAGCGCCGCAACGCACGAGAAACCACCGCGGCGCCGCAGACGGGTACGTGGGGACACCGCGATGCGCACAACCGCAGGAGCCACCTCGAATTGGTCAATATGGGACAATTGCCGCGGCGGGCGCCCAGGGCCGCTAGGTGAGGAGGAGACCATGGCACGTGCAGTGGGTATCGACCTCGGTACGACGAACTCGGTGGTCAGTGTGCTGGAAGGCGGCGAGCCCACGGTGATCACCAATGCCGAGGGGGCCCGCACGACCCCGTCGGTGGTGGGGTTCGCCAAGGGCGGCGAGGTGCTGGTCGGCGAGATCGCCAAGCGGCAGGCCGTGACCAACATCGAGCGCACCGCGCGGTCGGTCAAGCGCCACATGGGCGAGTCGGACTGGCGCTTCCCCGCGAGCGGCGACATCGACGGCAAGCGGTACACCGCCCAGGAGATCTCCGCGCGGGTGCTGCAGAAGCTCAAGCGCGACGCCGAGGACTACCTCGGCGAGGACGTGACGGACGCCGTCGTCACCGTTCCGGCCTACTTCAACGACGCGCAGCGCACCGCCACGAAGGAGGCCGGGGAGATCGCCGGCCTGCGGGTGCTGCGGATCGTCAACGAGCCGACCGCCGCGGCGCTGGCGTACGGCCTGGACAAGGAGAACGACCAGACGATCCTGGTCTTCGACCTCGGCGGCGGCACCTTCGACGTCTCGCTGCTGGAGATCGGCGAGGGCGTGGTCGAGGTCAAGGCCACCAACGGCGACACCCATCTGGGCGGTGACGACTGGGACCAGCGGATCGTCGATCACCTGGCCAAGCAGTTCAAGAACGCGTACGGCATCGACCTGTCGAACGACAAGATGGCCACCCAGCGGCTGCGGGAGGCGGCGGAGAAGGCGAAGATCGAGCTGTCGGCGGCCACCGAGACCACGGTCAACCTGCCGTATCTGAGTGCCTCGGCGGAGGGCCCGCTGCACCTGGACGAGAAGCTCACCCGCTCGCAGTTCCAGCAGCTGACCGCGGACCTCCTGGAGCGCTGCAAGACGCCGTTCCACAACGCGGTGAAGGACGCCGGGATCAAGCTCTCGGACATCAACCACGTGATCCTGGTCGGTGGTTCGACCCGGATGCCCGCGGTGACCGAGCTGGTCAAGGAGCTGACCGGCAAGGACCCGCACAAGGGCGTGAACCCGGACGAGGTCGTGGCCGTGGGTGCCGCGCTGCAGGCCGGTGTCCTCAAGGGTGAGGTCAAGGACGTCCTGCTCCTCGACGTCACCCCGCTGTCCCTCGGTATCGAGACCAAGGGCGGCATCATGACCAAGCTCATCGAGCGGAACACCACGATCCCGACCAAGCGCTCGGAGATCTTCACCACCGCCGAGGACAACCAGGCGTCCGTGCAGATCCAGGTCTACCAGGGCGAGCGCGAGATCGCGGCGTACAACAAGAAGCTCGGGATGTTCCAGCTCACCGGCCTGCCGCCGGCCCCGCGCGGCGTCCCGCAGATCGAGGTCTCCTTCGACATCGACGCCAACGGCATCATGCACGTGACCGCGAAGGACCTCGGCACGGGCAAGGAGCAGAAGATGACCGTCACCGGCGGCTCGTCGCTGCCGAAGGACGACATCGACCGCATGGTCCGCGAGGCCGAGGCCCATGCCGAGGAGGACCGGCAGCGTCGTGAGGCCGCGGAGACCCGCAACCAGGGCGAGCAGCTCGTCTACCAGACCGAGAGGTTCCTCAAGGACAACGAGGGCAAGGTCCCCGGTGAGGTGAAGACCGAGGTCGAGACGGCCATCGGTGAGCTGAAGGAGAAGCTCAAGGGCGAGGACACCGCGGAGATCCGCACCGCCACCGAGAAGGTCGCGGCCGTCTCCCAGAAGCTCGGCCAGGCCATGTACGCCGACGCCCAGGCCGCGCAGGCCGCCGCGGGCGGCGGTGGGGCCTCCGGGGGCGGCGCGGGTGAGCAGGGCCGGTCGGACGCCGCCGACGACGTCGTGGACGCCGAGATCGTCGACGACGACAAGCGGGAGGGAGGCTCACCATGAACCGCCCGACCCGGATCCGTGGTACGTCCCGGCCGCCGCTGGCCATAGTCGGCAGCGGCACGGACCGGACGGACCGGCCGGAACTCGGGCGGCGCGGGCCGGACGCCGGCTCGGGAGGCAGGGCCGGTTCCCCGCCGCCCCGTACCGAGCGGCCCGGCCGGGACACCGGCCCGCCGCCGTCCCGGGTGTCCGAGGAGGCCGGCATGTCGCCGCAGGAGGCGGTGCTCCGCGCCGAGTTGCGGCAACGCACCGCCGAACTGCAGGAACGCACGGCCGATCTGCAGCGCCTCAAGGCCGAGTACGACAACTACCGCAAGCGGGTGCGCCGCGACCGGCTGGCGGTCGGCGAGATCGCCGTGGCCAACGTGCTGGGCCGGCTGCTGCCCGTGCTCGACGCGGTCGAGGAGGCGGCCGGTCAGGGCGAGGTCACCGGTGGCTTCGGGCGGGTCGCCCGGGCGCTGGTGGCCGAGCTGACGGCGCTGGGCCTGACGTCCTTCGGCAGCGTGGGCGACGCCTTCGATCCGGTGATCCACGAGGCCGTCACCTTCACGGCCGTGAGCCGCCCGGAGACCCCCGTGGGTGCCGTCTGCACCGAGGTGCTCCGTCGCGGGTACCTCGTCGGTGACCAGCTGCTCCGCCCCGCGCAGGTGTCGGTCACGGGTGAGCCGCCCGCGGCTCCGGCCCGTCCGTCCTGGTGAGCGCGATCAGGGCGACGTCGTCGCCGAGCGTTCCGCCGACGTACCGCAGCAGGTCGTCGCGGAGGTGGGCCACCAGCGCGTCCGGGTCCCGCTCGGTGCAGACGGCGACCCGGTCGGTCAGCCGGTAGAACGCGCCGGTCGCGTCCCGGGCCTCGATCGCCCCGTCCGTGTACAGCAGGAGCAGATCGCCGGGGGCGAAGCCGAACGTCTCGGCCCGGTAGTCGCTCTCCGAAGAGGCACCGATCCCCAGAGGCAGTGCGGGCTCCGGGACCTCCAGGGGGCGGACCGTGCCCTCCCGGACCAGGAGCGGCGGCGGGTGCCCGCAGTTCACCATGGTGAGGAACGGCTCGTCGTGGTGGACGTCCAGCACCACCGCGGTCACGAAGGACTCCGTGGGCTCGGGATCGTCGGCGGTGAGGTGTGTGGTGTTCCAGTTCACGGAGTTCCCCAGGTGCGCCGCGATGCCCGGCAGGGTGAGGTTGCGGTAGGCGGAGCCCTGGAAGGCGCCGATCAGCACCGCCGCCTCCCCGATGGCGGACAGTCCCTTGCCGCGGACGTCGCCGACGACCAGCCGGGTGGCCCCGGGGGTGGGCACCACCGCGTACAGGTCGCCGCCGATCAGCGCCTCGGCGTCGGCGGCGAGGTAGGTGGCGGCGATCCGCAGCGGGCCGATGCGCGCGGGCAGCGGTGGCATCAGCACCTGCTGCGCCGCGACGGCCACCGACTGCACCTGGCTGAATCGCCGCTGATGCCGGTCCTGGACGTACCGGAAGACGGTGACGAGCACGGAGATCAGGAGCAGGGCGGCGATCTGTGCCTGGTGGTTGGGGGTCGCCAGCCCGCCGTGCAGCGCGCCGATGGCGATCTGGGCCGCCACCGCGAGGGCGCCGACCGCGCCGGTGAGACCGGCCCCGGCGAAGGAGGCGGTGATCGCGGGCGCGGCGACCAGGAACGGGCCGAGGTGGATGTTCGTCGGGGAGGTGATGTCCACGACCGTCACCGCCACGATGATCGACAGCGGGACGACCAGCAGGCCGGGGCTCCACCGCCGGAAGCCGGTGCGCTGGGCGGGACCGTGCCGGAGGGGCATAACTCCTCTCTACACCCGTCCCGCCGTCCATGCCGGGCAACGGAGGGACCCCGGGACCGTGGGTCCCGGGGTCCTGGCCGACGCGGTGCCGCGCCGGCCTCCGCAAGGTCTGCCCTGACGTCTCAGACGTCGCTGGTCTGCACGGTGGCGAGACCGGTCAGCTGCCCGGTGGGCAGGTTCGGGACGAGCGACTGGGCGGTGCCGACGACGTCGCCGATGGCGATCGAGCCACCGTGGCCGGCCACCTCGGCACCGGCGCTGGCGAGACCACCGGAAATGTTGTCCAGCTCGCTGTCGGCAATCTCGCAGGTCTCGACGATGTCACGCATGACGTGCCCTTCCTTCATTACTCTCAATTTTCCTGGCGTACGCCGCACGGAATTCATGCACACCACATGCAAGAAAAATTACGCACGGTCCTGCGGGCAGCAGAGTTCGCCGCCCGATTACCCGGGCCGCGGTGATCATCTCCCGCACCGGAAGGATGCAATCACGCCGATCAAGCGTCAGGCAACCTGCCCCCCACTTTCCTTTCCGGATGTTCACGTTCGCCCTCACAACCCCGCTGAAGTGCAGCTTTGTCAGTCACTGGGTGATGAAACCAGCGAACCGCGCACCCATGGAAGCAACCTCGCGGCAATTACGAAAAGCCACCGCACCCAATGAAAAAGCGTCGCACCCGGCCGCGACTGGACATATCTGCATTTACGCTTCGACGCGGGCCGCAGAGGCCGGGATGACCAGAGATGTCGGGATGTATGACCCGACGGCGCATGCAATTGACCAGGCCGGACGAAATCGGCGCCTTCAGGCGTTCGGCACCTTCGGGCGTCCGGGGCGATTACCGGACCTGGAACCCCGGCAACCCCTCGGGCTCCTCCTCCGTCACCGACACCGCGTCGACGACCGCCGCGGGCGGCCCCTGGTGCGCCCACGCCACCAGCCGGTCCACGCTCTCCGGATCACCCTCGAACACGGCCTCCACCGTCCCGTCCGGAACGTTGCGCACCCAGCCGGCCACGCCCCGCGCCTCGGCCGTACGCCGGCAGGTGTCGCGGAAGAACACCCCTTGCACGGTCCCGGAGACCACCACCCGCCTGCGGATCATCCGTCCTCACCCCTCCTCATGGCTGCCCTCTCGTCGGGTCTGCTCCGCGGTGCCGCGCCAGGACGGCGTACGGCTGACCGCGCGCCCGGCGGCCGCCACCGCCCGCGCGAAACCGATCGCGTCGTGCACGGCCGCGCCGCCCGGGTCGTTGTTGAAGTACGCGTACACCTCGGCCCGCTCCGGCCAGGTGTCGGCGATCCGGCGCGCCCAGGTGGCGAGCGCCTTTCTGCCGTAGCGCGGCCAGGGCTCCGCGCGGCCCTCGTGGAACCGCACGTACCCCCAGTCGGCGGTGCGCCACAGCGGTGCCACCGGACGGGACCCCCGGTCCGCCCAGCACAGCGCCGCGCCCCGGCGCTCCAGCACCGCCCGGACCTCGTCGGTCCACCACGAGTCGTGCCGCGGCTCGACGGCCACCCGCGTACCTGCCGGGAAGCAGCCGAGGCAGGCGTCCAGCAGCCCGGCGTCCCGGCGCAGCGTGGGCGGCAGCTGGAGCAGTACGGGCCCGAGCCGCGGCCCCAGTGCGGCGGCCCGTGACATCAGCCGGTCCACCGGCTCCTCGGGGGTGCGCAGCCGCTTGATGTGCGTCAGGTAGCGGCTCGCTTTGACGGCCATCACGAAGCCGTCCGGGGTCCGGTCCCGCCAGTCGGCGAAGGTCTTCTCCTCGGGCAGCCGGTAGAAGGCCGCATTGCTCTCGACGGTCGCGAACCCTTGCGCGTACTCCTCCAGCCACAGCCGCTGCGGCCGGTCCGGCGGGTAGAGGACACCGCGCCAGTCCTTGTACTGCCATCCGGAGGTTCCGAGGAGGACGGTCATGTCCGGATGCCTGCCCGTTGGGGCGCGCGCCCTATCAGTGCACCCCTCGGCGTCCCCGCCTGCCTCACGGCTCCCGCCCGCGCCGGGACGCCCTTGCGGAGGGCGGTGGTGACGGTCAGTGTGGGGTCCGTGACTTCCTTCGTCCTGCCGCACGCCCTGCACGGCGGGGGCCCGCACAAGGTCATCGCCGTCCACGGGTGGTTCGCCGACCGGTCCGCCTTCGCACCGCTCCTTCCCGACCTCGACCGCGACGCCTTCCAGTACGCACTGGTCGATCTCCGCGGCTACGGCGAGGCGCAGGACGCGGCCGGTGCGTACACCACGGCGGAAGGCGCGGCCGATGTGCTGGCGCTCGCCGACCGGCTGGGCTGGGACCGGTTCTCGGTGGTCGGCCACTCGATGGGCGGCAGCGTCGCCCAGCGGGTGCTGGCCGCGGCGCCGGAGCGGGTCCGGCGGCTGGTCGGCATCTCGCCGGTGCCCGCCTCCGGGCTTCCGCTGCCGCCGGACCAGTGGGCGCTGTTCTCCTCGGCGGCGCACGCCCCGGACAGCCGGCGGACCATCATCGACCTCACGTCCGGCGGCCGGCGCCCCGCCGCCTGGCTGGACCGGATGGTGCGGCGGTCGCTGGAGCGGAGCAACCCGACGGCGTTCCGTACCTGGCTGGACTCCTGGGCCGGTGAGGGTTTCGCCGACGCCGTCGCCGGCTCCCGGGTGCCGGCGCTGGCGGTGACCGGTTCCCTGGACCCCGCGCTCACCGCCGCGCTGACCCGCCGGACATGGCTGCAGTGGTACGCCAACAGCCAGTTGATCGAGCTGTCGGCGGCCGGGCACTACCCGATGGACGAGACGCCGCTGGAGCTGATCCGCGCCGTCGAGGACTTCCTGCGCGCGGACGGCGACAGCGACGGCGACGGGGGCGGGGGCGGCGACTGCGACGGCGACGGGGCCGGGGACGGGGACCGCGACAGGGGCCGCGGGGACGGGGCCTTCGGCGGGCCGGAGGCCGGATGAGTCCTCCGGTGGCCGACGCTCCCCGGATACCCGACGTCTTCGACCCCCGCGGCTATGCGCGGGGGCTGCCGCACGCCGCCTACCGGCTGCTGCGCGATCGCCATCCGGTGGTCCGGCAGGAGGAGCACGAGGTCCTCGGCTGGCCCGCCGGACCCGGGTTCTGGGCGGTCACCCGGCACGCCGACGTCGTCCGGGTCCTGAAGGACGCCCGCACCTTCTCGTCGTATCTGGGCGCCACCCAGATCCGCGATCCGGACCCCGCCGACCTGCCGTTCATCCGGCGCATGATGCTCAATCAGGACGGGCCGGGCCACCAGCGTCTGCGCCGGCTGGTCAGCCGGGCCTTCACCCGCGGGCGGATCGAGCGCTTCGAGACGGTGGTACGCGACCGGGCCCGCGGCCTGCTGACCGCGGCGCTCGACGGCGCGCGCACCGGTGGCGGCGTGGTCGACCTGGTCACCACCGTCACGGACGACTACGCCCTGCTCAACCTCGCCGACCTGCTCGGCGTGCCGCCCGGGGAACGCGGGCAGCTGCTGGACTGGACCCGGCGCGTCATCGGCTACCAGGACCCGGACGAATCCGGTCCGCCGGCGCCCGGCCCGGACGGCCGTCCGGCCGACCCGCGCTCACCGGCGATGCTGCAGGACATGTTCGCGTTCGCGCGGGAGCTGGCCGCCCACAAGCGGCGGCACCCCGGCGACGACGTGATGACGGTCCTCGCCGCGAACCGCGAACTGACCACGCCCGAGCTGGAGATGTTCTTCTTCCTGCTGACCGTCGCGGGGAACGACACGGTGCGCAGTGCCGCCCCGGGCGGCCTGCTGGCCCTGGCCCGGCACCCGGACGCCTACCGCGCACTGCGCGCCGGTACCGTGGCGACGTCCTCGTGCGTGGAGGAGCTGCTGCGCTGGCATCCGCCGGTGCTCAGTTTCCGCCGTACCGCGGCGTGCGACACCGAACTGGCTGGCCGCCTGGTCCGGGCCGGTGACAAGGTGGTCGTCTTCCACGGCTCGGCCAACTACGACGAGCGGGTGTTCGCCGCCCCGCACCGGCTGGACCTCGCCCGGACGCCCAACCCCCATGTGTCCTTCGGCGACGGTCCGCACGTCTGCCTGGGCGCCCATCTCGCCCGGCTGCAACTGCGGGTGCTCTACGAGGAGACCCGTGTTCTGCTGCCCGCCCTGGAACTCGCCGCGCCACCGCGGCACTTGGTGTCGAATTTCATCCACGGCCTCAAGTCCCTGCCGCTGCAGGTCACTTCGCCCGACGGGGATCGACCGCCGGGCTGAGCGCGGCCAGTTCCGGGAGTCTGGCGGCGGTCGCCGCGTCGGAGGGCAGGCAGGAGACGAGGGTGACACCCGGCGCGTCCACGGCCGCGAGCTTGACGTAGTCGAAGGTCAGCCGGCCCAGCGACGGGTGGTCGAACTCCCGGCGCACCGGCCGGAAGTCGGCGACGTCATGGGTCGCCCACCACGTCCTGAACTCCGCGCTGCGCTCGCAGAGTTCGCCGGTCAGCCGGCGGAACTCCGGGTCGCCGGGGTGCCGGTCGGCGCTGGCGCGGTACTGCTCCAGCAGGGCCCGGGCCTGTCCCTCCCAGTCGGCCAGGAGCGTACGGATCCTGGGCCGGGTGAACACCAGGCGCATCAGGTTGCGGTCCGCGGGGTCCCACTGGGCCGGGTCGCCGATGAGACCGGCCTCGGCGCGGTTCCAGGCCAGCAGGTCCCAGTTGGGCGCGAGCAGGTACGCGGGGTGCGGGTCGAGCGCGTCCACCAGGCGCTGCAGGTCCGGCCCGCCGGGCCGGTCGCCGGCCGCCTCGGGCAGCGGCTGCCCGGCCAGGGCGAACAGGTGGCGGGTCTCGGCGGGGGACAGCCGCAGGGCCCGGGCCAGACTGTGCAGCACCTGACGGCTCACGCCGATGTCCCTGGCCTGTTCGAGCCAGGTGTACCAGGTGACGCTGACGCCCGAGAGGACGGCGACCTCCTCGCGGCGCAGCCCGGGCGTACGGCGGCGGGGGCCGGCCGGGAGTCCGGCGTCGCCGGGCGCGACCCGCTCCCGTCGTGAACGGAGGAACTCCGCCAGCACCCGGCGCCGTTCCCGGTCGGCCATCGGATCCCTCTCCCCCGCGCACCGTTCCGTGCGCCCACCGCTTCCCCGTGCCGCGCGGCCGGGCGCCGACGCCCTGATGAGGGGTCGTTCGGCCGACACCGGTACCGCTGCCACCAGGATAATTCGCCTCTGTACGGCCCCTGCGGCCCGGGCCAGGGTCGGGGCATGACTCCTCTCAGGCCGCCGGCCGATCCGGCACCGTCCGCACCCACCGACGCTGCTCCGCACACCGCGGCGGCTTCCCCGCCCGCTCCGTGGCGGGCCCTCTCCGTCGTCCTCACCGGCGTCTTCATGGCCGTGCTCGACACCTTCATCGTGCTGGTGGCGGCGCCCGCCGTGCAGGACGATCTGCGGGCCTCGGACGCCGATGTGCAGCTGATCCTGGCGGGCTATCAACTCACCTACGCGGTCGCGCTGATCACCGGTGCGCGCCTCGGTGACAGGTTCGGCCGCAAGCGCTGTTTCCTCCTCGGGATGGGCCTCTTCACCCTGGCGTCGGTGGGCTGCGCGGCCGCGCCCGGGGCCGGCGCCCTGATCGCGGCCCGGCTCGTCCAGGGGCTCGGCGCCGCGGTGATGTTCCCGCAGGTCTTCTCGACGATCCAGGTGCTGCTGCCGCCCGAGCGGCGGGCCCGGGCCTTCGGTGTGCTGGGCGCGGTGATCGGCACGGCGGGGGTGGCCGGTCAGCTGCTGGGCGGGATCCTGCTCTCCGCCGATCTGTTCGGCGCGTCCTGGCGGCCGATCTTCTGGGTCAACGTTCCGGTCGGGCTGGTGACGCTGGCCCTCGCGGCGGTCTTCCTGCCCGAGTCGCGGGCCCCCGAGGGCCGCCGGGTGGACCTGGCGGGCGTGGCGGTGCTGACCGTGGCGCTGTTCCTCCTGGTCGTGCCCGTGGTGGAGGGCCGGGAGGCCGGCTGGCCCGTGTGGGCGTGGGTCAGCCTGGCCGCGGGGGTGGTCGCCCTGCTCGGCTTCGGTGCCGTGGAACGCCGGGTCGAGGCGCGCGGCCGGTCCCCGCTGGTACGGCCGGGGCTGCTGCGGGAGCGGGCCTTCGCGATCGGGATGCTGCTGGTCCTGCTGGCGTACTCCGGGATCAACTCCTTCTTCCTGGTGCTGTCCCTGACGGTGCAGGACGGGCTGGGGCTGGACGCGCTGGGCGCCGGGGTGTTCTACCTGCCGTTCGCCGCGGGCTTCTTCACCGGGAGCCTGGTGGCGGGGCGCCTGGCCCGGTACGGGAAGCGGCTGCTGCAGGCCGGGGCGCTGGTCCTCGGCCTCGGTCACGCGGTGTCGCTCGGCGTCGTCGTCCTCGCCGGCCCGGCGCTGACGGCCCGGTCGCTGGCCCTGCCGCTGCTCGTCGTGGGCCTGGGGAACGGTGTTCTGGTCACGCCGCTGCTCAACACCGTGCTCGCGCGGATCCGTCCGGCGGAGATCGGGATGGCCTCCGGTGTGCTCTCCACCGGCCAGCAGATCGGCGGCTCGGTCGGGGTCGCGCTGGTCGGCGTGCTGTTCTACGGGACGCTGGGCCGCGCCGCGCGCCATGACGTGGGCGCCTACGGGCACGCCCTGATGGCGGCGCTGCTCTTCGACCTCGCCCTGGCCGTCGCCCTCTCGCTGCTCCTGCGGGTGCTGCCGGACCCGGCGCCGGCCGGCCGGTGAGCCACGGCCCGGCCGGCGGCGTCGCGGGTCAGTGCGTGGCGAGGCGGGCGGAGACGCAGGGGTCCTCGTTGCGGTAGCCGAGGCGGGTGTAGAGCCGGTCGGCGGGCGCGTTGTCGGCGAGCTGCCACAGCGTGCAGTAGCCGTGCCGGCGCACCGCGTACCGGGTCAGCCAGGCGGTCAGTGCCGCGCCGAGGCCCTGGCCGCGCTGCGCGGCGTCGGTGGCGACGGAGGCCATGAGCGGGGCGCCGGTGTCCCGCAGACTGCTCATGGCGCCGCAGGCCACGAGGTTCCCGTCGGCGCCGCGGATGCCCGCCCAGAGGCTGACGCCCGAGGAGCCGGGCCCGGTGGAGTGGGCCGGGCTGTGCACGCCGAGGAAGGCGAGCAGCTCGTCGTGGTGGGTCTCGTCGAGCATGACCACCCGCTCCTCCCCGCGCTGGACGGGCGGCTCCTGAAGTGTCCAGCGGAAGACCCACTCGACGACATCGGTCACCGGGAGGTGGCGGCCGACCAGGGCGTTTGTGCCGCGCGGGCCGGTGAACTCGCGGACCCGGTCGGGCAGGCCCAGCGCGGCGCGCAGCACCAGGCCAGCCGCGGCCTCCGGTTCGCCGACGCTCCACACGTGCCCGCGGGTGTCGTCGAGCCAGGCCGCGGCGCCGTCGCCGGACCAGGCGGGCCGGCCGTCCGCTCGCTGTCGTGCGGCGCCGAAGCGCAGCAGGGCGGAACCGGTCCGGTGCTCCAGGCCCTGGTCGAACAGATCGGTGGCCCGGGGGACGAGGGTCGTTGCCAGCATCGCTCTCAGGGGGACGTACGGACACGGGGAGGCGGCGGCGCCGGTGTCCGCGCCGGGGCGCGGCCGGAACCGTCCGTGAGGGGTGGGGGGAGCCCGGCGGCGGCAGCGCACGGGGCGGGCCCGGCCGACCGGACGGCCCACTGTCGCACACCGCCCCGGGCCGGACGCAAATCCGCTTCCGCGCCGGGCCGCGGCCGGTCAGCGCAGGGCCAGTTCCGCCCAGATGATCTTGCCTTCGGAGGTGTAACGGGTGCCCCAGCGCCCGGCCATCCGGGCGACGAGGAAGAGCCCGCGGCCGCCCTCGTCCTCGCCCGCGGCGAACCGGAGATGCGGGGCGGTGCTGCTGCTGTCGGAGACCTCGCAGATCAGCGTGCGGTCGTACAGCAGGCGGACGCCGATCGGGCCGGAGGCGTAGACGATGGCGTTGGTGACCAGCTCACTGAGGATGAGCTCGGTGGTGAAGACCTCTTCCTCCAGGCCCCATTCCATCAGCTGCCGGGTGAGGTTCGCCCGGGCCTCGGCGACGGCCGCGGGGTCGGCGGGGACCTCCCACTCGGCGATGCGGTCGGGCGGCAGCAGACGGGTGCGCGCCACGAGGAGGGCGATGTCGTCGCGCTGCCGGTCGGGGAGCAGGGCGCCGAGCACGGCGTCGCAGGTCTCCTGGGGCGTCCGGTCGCTTTGCGCCAGTGCCGTGGCGAGCTGGTGCATGCCGGTGTCGATGTCGTGGTTGCGGTCCTCCACCAGGCCGTCGGTGTAGAGGACCAGGTTGCTGCCCTCGGGCAGCTGCAGCTCCACCGCTTCGAAGGGCAGGCCGCCGATGCCGAGCGGCGGGCTGGCCGGGAGGTCCGGGTACGCGACGGTGCCGTCCGGGTGGACGAGGGCCGGCGGGAGGTGGCCGGCGCGGGCCAGTGTGCAGCGGCCGGAGGACGGGTCGTAGATGGCGTAGAGGCAGGTGGCGCCGGCGACCGTGGCCTCGTCGTTCGCCGCGGTGGCCTCGTCGTCGATGCGGTTGACCAGTTCGTCCAGGAAGCCGAGGAGCTCGTCGGGCGGCAGGTCGAGGGTGGAGAAGTTCTGCACCGCGGTACGCAGCCGGCCCATGGTCGCCGCGGCGTGCAGCCCGTGCCCGACGACGTCGCCGACGACCAGCGCGACCCGGGCGCCGGGGAGCGGGATCACATCGAACCAGTCGCCGCCCACCCCGGTCTGTGCGGGCAGGTAGCGGTGGGCGAGGTCGAGGGCGCTCTGTTCGGGCAGACCGCGCGGCAGCAGGCTCTCCTGCAGGGTGACGGCCATGGCGTGCTCACGGGTGAAGCGCCGCGCGTTGTCGATGCACACGGCGGCGCGGGCCGCCATCTCCTCGGCCAGCGACAGCTCCCCCTCCTCGAAGGGCCGCTCCAGGGAGCGCCAGAAGTTGACGATGCCCATCCGGACGCCGCGGGCCTGGAGCGGAACGGTGATCAGGGATTCACAGCCGTGGCTTGCGACCAGTTCCAGCCGCCCCGGGTCGTCGGGGTACCAGTCGCCGGCTGCCCGCACATCGGGCACGAGCACGGACTGGCCGCTGACGAATCCGGTGGCCATCGGGGTCTGCGAGATGTAGGTGTGCACCTCGCCCGGCCGGTAGAGGGGGTGGTCGTCGCGGATCCCGGCGACCGCCACCCGGCGCAGCTCCGGCGCCTCGCGGTACGAGCCCACCGGTGGCTCCCCGCCGCTCAGCACGGCTTCGGCCAGGTCGACGCTGGCGTAGTCGGCGAACCACCGCACCGCGACCTGGGTCAGCTCCTCGGCGGTGCGCGGTACGTCGAGGGTGGTGCCGATGGCCACGCTCGCCTCGTACAGCAGCCGCAGCCGGTTCTGGGTGACCTCCGCCTTCCCTGCGAGGGCGAGCAGATCGGTGGAGTCCCGCAGCGTGGCGACGCTGCCGGGCGGGCCGCCCTGGCGGTCGGTGGTCCGGATGTTCAGCGCGAGCAGCCGTTCGTTGACCGGCAGCACCTCGTCGGAGACCGCCTGCCCGGGCGTGAGCACTTCGGTGAGCCGGGAATCGAGGCCGAGGCAGGCGAGGCGCTGTCCCTCGGCGTCCGCGGGCAGGCCCAGCAGCTTGCGGGCCTCGTCGTTCGCCAGCAGGACCCGCCCGTCCGCGTCGAGGATCAGCACCCCCTCGCGCACGGCGTGCAGCACGGCGTCGTGGTGCTCGTACATCCGGGTCATCTCGGCCGGGCCGAGCCCCCGGGTCTGGCGGCGCAGCCGGCGGCTGACCAGTGCGGTGCCGGCCGTGGTGAGGGCGAGCGCGGCACCGCCGGCCCCGAGGACGACGGGCAGCTGCCGGTCGACGGCGCTGCTGACCCGGCTGACCCGCATGCCGGAGCTCACCAGGGCCACCACACGGCCTTTGGCGTCCCTCACCGGGACCGTCGCCTGCACCTCGTGGCCGAGCGGCCCGTAGACGCTCTCGATGGTGGTACGGCCGGCCAGGGACGGCTTGATGGTGCCGACGAACTTCTTGCCGATCCGGCTGGGGATCGGGTGGGTGTAGCGGATCCCGTTGCGGTCCATGACGACGATGAAGTCCACGCCGCCGCGCTTGCGGGCGTCCTCGGTCAGCGGCTGGAGCACCGCGCTCGCGCCCGGATGGCCCTTCTTCAGCACGGTGGGCAGGCCGGGGGCGTGCGCGAAGGACTCGGCGGAGGCGAGCGAGCGGTCCCGGGCGCCCTGGAACCGGTCGCTGCGCGCCTGGACCAGCAGGGTGATCACCGCGGCCACGACGAGCAGCAGCACGATCAGCACCTGCAGGAGGAACATCTGCCCGGCGACGCTGTGCACGTCCACCAGGCCGTGCAGGCGCTGGGTCAGGCGTTTCGGCGGGCCGCCGCCCCGCGCCCGCCGGCCGTTGTCGCCCGGGCGCCGACCGGTGGGCCTGCGCCCCGGAGCGAACCACGGAAAGCGGCCGGAAATTCGGGCCATGCTCCATATGTACCTCGCCCGGCAAGGTGGCCGGTACGCACCACGCTGAGATATCGCATGACTGTACGGCGGTGACCCGGCCCACCCGGGTGAAGTTCCGGCCCCCGACAGCTGCGCTCAGCCGGCCAGCTCCCCCAGGAATGCCCAGGTCCGGCGCCGGGCGGCGTCCCCGGCGAGCTCCGTGCCGGAGAGGACCACCTCCGTCGCCCCGGCGTCCCGGTAGCGCCGTATTTCCGCGGCGACCGTCCGCTCATCGCCGATCACGGCCACGTCGGCCGCCCGCCGGCCGCCGGAGAGCTCGATGACCCGGGCGTAGGACGGGATCTGCTCGTAGAAGGCGAGCTGCTCGGTGAACGTCTGCCGCGCCGCGTCGGTGTCGTCGGTGACCAGGCCGGGTACCAGCGCCACGATCCGGGGCGCGGGCCGGCCGGCGGCCTCCGCCGCCGCGGTGACGGCCGGGACGATCTGCTCGGCCAGCGCGCGGGGTCCGGCGAGGTACGGCAGGATCCCGTCGGCCAGCTCACCGCTGACCCGCAGGGCCTGCGGGCCCATCGCGGCGACGAGCAGCGGCACGCCCGCCTCGGCGCCCGGCACCCGCGCGGGGATCGGGGTGGCGGCGGTCAGCAGCTCGCCGTGGAAGTCGGCGCTGCCGGTCTCGGTCAGCTGGCGCAGCGCGGTGAGGAATTCCCGCAGCCGGGCGACCGGCCGCTCGAAGGGGAGCCCGAAGCCGGACTCGGTGAGGAGTTTGGTGCCGAGGGCCAGCCCGAGGTGGTAGCGGCCGTGCGTGGCCGCCTGGGCGGTCAGCGCCTGGCTGGAGACCACCAGCGGGTGGCGGCCGAAGACGGGGATCGCGGAGGTGCCCACCTGGAGCCCCGGGACCTCGCGCCCGACGATCGCCGCGAGCTGGGGCGAGTCCGCTCCGAAGGTCTGGCCGAACCAGGCGGACCGCAGCCCCGCGTCCGCCGCCTCCGTGGCGAGCCGGACGGTGGCGTCGATCTGGTTGTCGGGGTCGGTCGCGTTGAGTGCTACTCCGATGGTCATGTTCGTGGGGAACAAAGGGAGTTGGCGGGTCATTCCGGCGCGGGTGTGACGGTTCCCTGCCGTCCGGGTGACCTCCTTCCGCTGTGTGGCCGGCGGGCTGCGGGGAAGGGCCTCAATCAGGCCGCGGTGGTCGAGCCGGGCGGGCCGGTGCCCGGGCCGGCGGGGTCGCGGTGGATCGGGGTGCCGGAGCCGGTCAGCGGACGGCCCGTACCGCCGCGCCGGGCCGCGACGATCTCGGCGGCGATGGACAGGGCGGTCTCCTCGGGCGTACGGGCGCCGAGGTCGAGGCCGATCGGTGAGTGCAGCCGGGCCAGCTCGCGGTCGGTGAGGCCGGCCTCGCGGAGTCTTCGGTCGCGGTCGTCGTGGGTCCGGCGGGATCCCATCGCGCCGACGAACGCGACCGGCAGCCGCAGCGCCACCTCCAGCAGCGGGATGTCGAACTTGGCGTCGTGGGTGAGTACGCACAGGGCCGTCCGGCCGTCGGTCGCGGTGCGCCGGAGGTAGCGGTGCGGCCAGTCGACCACGATCTCGTCGGCCTCCGGGAAGCGGGCCCGCGTGGCGAAGACGGGGCGGGCGTCGCAGACGGTGACGTGGTAGCCGAGGAACGTGCCGGTGCGCACCAGGGCCGCGGCGAAGTCGACCGCGCCGAAGACGATCATGCGGGGCGGCGGTACGTTCGCCTCCACGAACAGCGTCAGCTCCGCCTCGCAGCGGGTGCCGCCCGCCGAGACGTCGAAGCTGCCGGTGCGGCCCGCGTCCAGCATGGCGCGGGACTCGCCCCGTGCCGTCCGGTCCAGGTCCGGCCCGCCGCCGAGGCCGCCTTCGTGGGTGCCGTCGGGGCGGACGAGCAGTGCCCGGCCGAGGAGATCGGCCGGGCCCCGGACCACCCGGGCCAGGGCCGCCGCCTCACCGCGGGCGGCGGCCGCCAGCGCGGCGGCGAACACCGGCCGGTCCGGGGCGTCCGCGGTCACCGGCGTGACCAGGACGTCGATCGTTCCGCCGCAGGTCAGGCCGACCGCGAAGGCGTCCTCGGTGCTGTATCCGAAGCGTTCGCGGACGGTCGTGCCGTCCTTGAGCGCCTGGGCGCACAGGTCGTAGACCGCCGCCTCCACGCACCCGCCGGAGACCGAACCGATGGCCGTGCCCCGGCTGTCGACGGCGAGGGCGGCGCCGGGGCTGCGCGGGGCGCTGCCGCCGACGCCCACGACCGTGGCGACGGCGAACTCCCGGCCCTCCGCGGTCCACCGGTTCAGCTCATCGGCGATGTCCAGCATCCCGCTCTCCCACGCTTCCTCGTCCGGTCCCCGCCTGCAGGACCCGGTCCGGCCGGATCGGCAGCTGCCGGTGCCGTACACCGGTCGCGTGCCAGACCGCGTTGGCGACGGCCGCCGCGGCGCCGACGATGCCGATCTCGCCGATCCCCTTGATCCCCACCGGGTCGTCCGGGTCGGGATCGTCCACCCAGTCCGCCTCGACGAGCGGTACGTCGGCGTGCGTGGCGACGTGGTAGCCGGCGAGGTCGGGGCCGACGTGGCCGCCCGAGGCGCGGTCCCGGACCGCCTCCTCGTGCAGGGCCATGGAGATGCCCCAGATCATGCCACCGACGAACTGGTTGCGCGCGGTGAGGGGATTGACGATCCGGCCCGCCGCGAAGATGCCGAGCATCCGCCGTACCCGCACCTCGCCGGTGGTGACGTCCACGGCGACCTCGGCGAACTGGGCACCGAAGGAGTGCCGTTCCTTGCGTGCGAGGGCGCCGATCGCCGCGGTGGTGTCCGACCGTACGGTGATGCCCTCCGGCGGGATGTCCGCGCCCAGTGCGAGCCGCTCGCGCAGCTCCCCTGCCGCGGCCATCACCGCCCAGGACCAGGAGCGGGTGCCCATCGAGCCGCCGGCGATCATCGCCGGGCCGAAGTCGCTGTCCCCGATGCGCACCCGCACGCGGTCCGGCGGCACCTCCAGGGCGTCGGCGGCGACC
The DNA here is from genome assembly GCF_040640655.1 of Streptomyces sp. NPDC021749. Classification (NCBI taxonomy): domain Bacteria; kingdom Bacillati; phylum Actinomycetota; class Actinomycetes; order Kitasatosporales; family Streptomycetaceae; genus Streptomyces; species Streptomyces sp. NPDC021749. Next base: position 17,589 of record NZ_JBFACE010000023.1, read on the forward strand.
AGGGTGAGCGCGGTGCGCGCGCCGGTGCCGATGTCCGCCGCCGCGATCCGTACGGTGAAGGTGCCGTCCGCCTCGGCCGTCAGGACCGCCGTGGAGGGGGCGGCTCCCGCGCTGAAGGAGGCCGCGGCCGTGCCCGTGCCGAGCAGCCAGCGCCCGTCACGGCGGAGTCCCGGACGCGGGTCCCGGTCGGCCCAGCCGAACCGACGGGCGCCCTCCTCGAAACAGGCGCGCAGATTGCGGCTGCTGAACGGGAGTCCGGAGACCGGACCCTTCTCGGGTTCGTTGCGCAGGCGCAGCTCGATCGGGTCGATCCCGCACTTCTCGGCGAGCTCGTCGAGCGCCGCCTCCAGGGCGAACGACCCGGGCGCCTCGCCCGGTGCGCGCATGAACGTCGGCGTCGGCACGTCGAGCCGCACGACCGTGTTGGTGGTGTGGTGGGCGTCCGCGTCGTACATCACCCGGGCCACCGCGGCGCTCGGTTCGATGAACTCGTGCACGGTCGAGGTCAGGCTCAGGGAGCGGTGCTCCAGTGCGCGCAGCCGCCCGTCGGCGTCGGCGCCGAGCCTGATCCGCTGGATGGTGGGGCTGCGGTATCCGGCCAGCGAGAACATCTGACGGCGGGTCAGGACCACGCGTACGGGGCGCTGGAGGACGGTGGCGGCCATCACGGCGGCCACCTGGTGTGCGCGCAGGCCCTTGCTGCCGAAGCCGCCGCCGACGTGCTCGGACCGCACCCGCACCGCGGAGGGGTCGAGCGAGAACAGTTTGGCGAGCTCTCCGACGACCCAGGTGGCACCCTGGTTGGAGTCGACGACCTCCAGCCGCCCGCCGTCCCAGCGGGCCGTCGCCGCGTGGGGCTCCATGGGGTTGTGGTGCTCTTCGGGCGTGGTGTACTCGGCGTCCAGGACGATGGCGGACGCGGTGAGTTCGGCGTCCAGATCGCCCTTCTCCGCCACCGCCGGCAGATGGCCGTCCAGCGGGTAGGCGTCCGGGTGCCCGCCGGCGAAGTCGATGTCGTGCGGCTCCTGGTCGTAGTGCACCACCAGTGCTTCGGCGGCCTCCCTGGCCTGCTCGGACGTCTCGGCGACGACGAGCGCCACCGGCCAGCCCAGGCTCGGCACCCGGTCGTGCTGGAACACCGCGCAGGTCGGGTCCGGGGCCCCCAGCATGCCGACGTAGTCGGTGTCGACGCGCGGGGCGTTGCCGTGGTGCAGCACGGTGAGCACACCGGGCATCGCCAGGACGGGGCCGGACTCCACCGAGCGGATCCGGCCGCGGGCGATGGCGGACAGCACCAGCCAGCCGTGGGCGAGCTCGGCGAACGGGATCTCGCCGGCGTAGCGCGCCGCGCCGGTGACCTTGGCCAGGCCCTCCACGCGGGTGTGCGCGGTGCCGACGGCCCCCCGCACCGCGGTGGTCTGCGTCGTCGTCGTGGTCATCGCGCGGCCTCCTCGGCGAGCTCGGTCAGCAGGGCGACGACGAGATTGCGCATCAGCGTCACCTTGTATGCGTTGTGGGGCAGCGCCTCGGCGGCTGCGAGTTCGGCGTCCGCGGCGGCGGCGAAGGCCTCGGCGCCGGCCGGTCCCCCGGTCAGCACCCGCTCGGCCGCCAGGGCCCGCCACGGCCGCGACGCCACCGCCCCGAAGGCGAGGCGGACGTCGCGTACGACTCCGTCGCGGACGTCGAGGGCGGCGGCGACCGAGCCGATCGCGAAGGCGTACGACGCGCGCTCCCGCACCTTGCGGTAGCGCGAGGCGGCGGCGGCCGGCAGCGGCGGCAGGGTGACAGCGGTGATCAGCGCCCCGGACGGCAGGGCGGTCTCGCGGTGCGGGGTGTCCCCCACGGGCAGATAGAACTCCGCCAGCGGCAACTCCCCCGGACCGTCCGCCGTTTCGTAGTGGACGACGGCGTCGAAGGCGGCCAGCGCCACCGCCATGTCCGAGGGGTGGACGGCGACGCAGTGCGGGGAGGCACCGAGGATGGCGTGGTTGTGGTGCTCCCCCTCGATGGCGGGGCAACCGCTGCCGGGCACCCGCTTGTTGCACGGCCGGGCGAGGTCCGTGAAGTACCCGCAGCGCGTCCGTTGCAGCAGGTTCCCGCCGACGGTGGCCATGTTGCGCAACTGGCCCGAGGCACCGGCGAGCACGGCCTGGGCCAGCGCCGGGTAGCGCCGCCGCACTTCAGGATGGGCGGCCAGATCGCTGTTGGTCACCGTGGCCCCGATCCGCAGCCCGCCCTCCTCCGTCAACTCGATTTCCCCCAAGGGGAGTTCACGCACGTCGACGAGCAGCCCGGGTCGCTCCACCCCGGCCTTCATCAGGTCGACGAGGTTGGTGCCACCGCCGAGGAACCGCGCCTCGGGATCGGCTCCGAGCAGCGCGACCGCGCCGGACACATCGAACGCCCGCCGATAACCGAACTCCCTCATGCCGTTCCCTCCGCACCCGACGCACCCGCTTCGAGCCCCTGCGGCTCGACCGCCCGGGTCTCGGTCTTCCGCATTTCAGTTCCTTGCGCCGGTCCGGCGTCGTGCGCGGCTGCCGCCCGCGCGACGGCCTGGACGATCGACACATACGCCCCGCAGCGGCAGAGGTTGCCGCTCATCCGCTCCCGGATCTCGTCGGGTGTCAAGGGCGGAACGCCCGCCTCCGGCCGCACCTCGGCACTCGCCGCGCTCGGCCAGCCGGCCGCGTGCTCCTCGATCACCGCGATCGCGGAACATATCTGTCCCGGTGTGCAGTACCCGCACTGATAGCCGTCGAGGTCGAGGAAGGCCTGCTGCACCGGATGGAGGGTCTCACCGTCCGCCACACCTTCGATCGTGGTGATCTCCCGCCCCTCGGCGGCCACCGCGAGCTGAAGGCAGGAGACTGCTCTGCGCCCGTCGATCAGCACCGTACAAGCACCGCATTGGCCCTGGTCACAACCTTTTTTGGCGCCCGTCAGATCGAGCCGCTCGCGCAGCGCGTCGAGCAGCGTGGTGCGGTGGTCGACGGGCAGCGCATGCTTCTCGCCGTTGATGTTCAAGGTGATGGCACTGGACGTCGGTAGGGCCATGATCAGCCTTCTTTCGCGGGTGGCTTTCGCGTATGCGAGGCGCGCGATGCACGAAACAGGGGGAGGGGCAGGGCATGCGGGTACGTCGATACGTCAGGGAAGACATCGGGTGCGGCGCGATGCGGTGCAGGGCAGGACAGGGCGATGGTGCGATGCGATGCGGCCCATACGTGCGAGAGGCACGGCAGCGCAGCAAACGTGGGCGGCGTGGCGAACGTGGTGGACGTAGCAAGTACAGAAGGGCAACGTGACAAAGGCAGAGGATCGAGCAATCCCACAGGACCCGCAGGACCCGCAGAGGAGAAGTCGGTCGCGGCCGACCACCGACTGCACCCACCACCCGCCTCTGCCGCTATGGTGGAGCTAACCGGACAGCTATCCGATTACCCGAAATCTACCGGACACCTGTCCGGTTAGCAAGAGCGATCCGGCAGTGATTCCCGGAGGAGGACGAGTGCGGGAGAAGAAGGACGCCCCACTGCGCTCGGACGCGCAACGGAATCGCGAGCGCATCCTGGAAGTCGCCCTGGAGGAGTTGACGCGCGCGGCCGACGCCCCGCTGAGCGCGATCGCGAAGAAGGCCGGCGTCGGCCAGGCGACGTTCTACCGCAACTTCCCCAACCGCGAGTCGCTCGTCCTGGAGGTCTACCGCTACGAGGTCCAGCAGGTCGCCGACACCGCGGCCCAGTTGCTCGAAACCCGCTCCCCCGACCAGGCCCTGCGGGAATGGATGGACCGCCTCGCCCAGTACGCCATGGCCAAGGCCGGTCTGGCCGACGCGCTCCGCAAGGCGACCGCGCACGGCAGCCTGGCCGCCTCCGGACACGGGCCGGTGACATCGGCCGTCGCCCTCCTGCTCCAGGCCAACGAAGAGGCCGGCACCATCCGCCCCGGCATGACTCCTGACGACTTCTCACTCGCCATCGCCGGCCTCTGGCAGATCGACCCGCACAGCGACTGGCAGTCCCGCGCCGGCCGCCTCCTCGACCTCGTCATGGACGGCCTCCGCGCCGGAGCCCCTGCCGCCCCCGCCGCCCCCGACGGCCGCCAGCTCCCCAGCGCCCGCACATGATCCGTGGGCGGAGGTGCGCGGCGCGGCGGGCGGTGACCGGCCCTCGCTGACACCTGCCGCTCACCGAGAGCGACGAGTCCGTCTGACGCGTCTCAGAGTGCGACCACTTCGTTGACACCTCGATGGGCCCTATGTCCAGGATGTTCGGCATTCCGCGTTCTTCGCATTGTTGCGGAAATTCCTGCCGTACAGCGGAAAGGAACCACCATGAGTGCACATGTGCACATTCGCCTGATACAGAGCCTGGGTGTGTCCGAGGACGGCGAGCTGATCGAGTACTCCTCCTGCGCCGAGTGCGGCGCGACCTGGGTCAAGAAGTACCCGGAGGGGCAGGTTCCGACCCCGGAGTGAGCGCACCATGCGCCCCCGCCACAGCGCCTCGCCGCGCCCGCCCCGCTACCGCCCCTGACGGCCCCACTGCCACAGCGGGCGCAGGAACCACTCCAGCGACTCCAGCCCGTCGGTCGCCGCGTCATCGTCCTCGGGGCGACGGACGCCGAGCAGATCGATGCGTACGGGGCCGACCCGCAGCCGCAGCACGGTGCCGGCCTCGTCCGGCGGGGCCCGGTGGGTGCGCACGGGGACGGACCGGCCGGGGCCCCTGCGCCCCTGTGCGGCACGCGCACGCTGCCGCTCCGCGTAGCGACGGTCACGCTCGGCGAGGGCGCGCTCCGCGTCGTAACCGGCCCGGCTCCGCGGGTCGTGCAGGACGCGGTAGGCCGTCAGCACCTCTGCGAGTTCCTGCTCCGCGGCCGGGCCGGCGGGGCCGGTGTCCGGGTGCAGGCTGCGGACCAGTCGGCGGTAGGCCGTGGTGATCTGGCGCGCGGAGGCGGAGGGCGGGACGCCGAGTACGGCGTAGTGGTCGGGTACGGCGGAGTGGTCGGGCTGGGGTCCCGGCATCACCGTCACCTCCTGCTGAACAGGCATCGGGCGTCGGGCATGGACACGGCCCCAGGGCCATCGGGGAAAGGGCCCCGTCTTCCTCGATAGAAGGCCGGGGGGCGGTTGTCAAGAGCGGCCCGTTCGAGGTATACGGCTGAAGAGGCACAGTGCAGGAGCACCACCTGCCCACCACGGCGGCCCCCGCCCGCGGCAGGTGTCAGGTCCCGGAAGGACGCTCACAGGCGGTCACACCCCGTGCACGACGTCATCGCGCAGGCCGCCTGCGGCACCCCGCTTCTCGGAGGGAGGCGGACTTCATGATCGCGGAGCCGGCGGCGGAGCGCGCGGAGTTCGCCCGCCGCGGCGCCCACCCCACCGTGATGCGACATGGCTCGTGACGTGACATGGCCCGTCTGGACGTGGAAGGGGACGCGCTGGTGGTACGGCCGGCGTGGTGGGAGAGGATCGCGGTCCGGCGCGCGGCGATCACCGTTCCTCTGCAAGCGGTGAGGGGCGTGTCGGTCCAGGAGGACTGGTGGCGGGCGCTGCGCGGGTCCCCGAGCCGGGGGCGGAGCCTCAGCGTGCCCCAATACCGCTGCCTGGGCGTATGGCGGCATCCCGACGGCCAGGATTTCGTGGCCATCGCCCCGCGGCGTGGACCGGTGGTCCAGGTGGACCTCCGCCCCGCCGCATGTTCGCCCTCCCCCTCGCCCTCGTCGCCGTCCGCCTCCTCGGCCGCGCAGCAGCGCCCGGCCACGCCCTTCGGCCGTATCGCCGTCAGCACGCCGCAGGCGCAGGACGTCGTGGCCGCGATACGAGCGGCACTCCGGGGGCGGGCGGAGGCCGTGGCGCGCCCTCCCGCTTCACGTCCCCCTTGAGAAGCCGTGCCCGCGCCTGTCGCCTGCAGGACGACATCTCCTTTGTCATCATATGGATGACATGTGACTATGGAAGCAGAGGTAGACGAGGAGAAAGCGGTGTCCATGAGATGGGAGGCGTTCCTGGCGTACGTCCAGGAGCGCGGCGAATACGACACACAGCAGGAAGCGGAACGGGCGGCCCGGGTCGTCCTGGCACTGCTCGGCGCCCATCTGGTCGGCGAGGAGCGGGTCGAGTTGGCCGCCCGGTTGCCGGAGACCTACGCCCTGATCCTTCTGAACCCCCTGCAGGCCGCCGAGCCGCTGGATCCGGAGCGGTTCATCCGGGCCACGGCGGCCTGGATCGAGGGCGCCACCGAGGAGACCGCCAAGTGGGACGTCGGCGCCGTGCTCAGCGTCGTCGCCGATGCCGCCGGCGAAGAGCTCCTGCAGCGCATACTGCTCCAGCTGCCCCCGGGCTACGACCTCCTCTTCGGCCATCCGGAACGGCAGAGCACCTCCGCCTGACCCTCCGGCGCGGTCGGCGGGCGCTGCCCGGCGCCCCGCCGTCCCCGTCCGTGATCCGGACGGGGACGGCGGGGCGCCCCTCCCTCAAGAGCCCTGCTGTAGTTGCAGTTGCCGGAGCGAGGCCACCAGCTTGTCCACCTCCTCCGGGGTGTTGTAGAGCGCCAGCGAGGCACGCGCCGCGCTCGTCAACCCGTAGTGTGCCAGGGCCGGTTGGGCACAGTGGTGGCCGGCACGGATGGCGATGCCGTCCCGGTCCAGCCAGCCGGCGATCTGTGCCGGGTCCTGGCCGGCCAGGGTGAAGGTCAGCACGCCGACCCGGCCGGGCGCGGAACCCAGCAGTTCCAGCCCCGGCACCGTGGACAGCGCCTGCTGGGCATGGGTCGTCAACGCCGTCTCATAGGCGGCGATGGCGTTCCGGTCGAAGGAGGTCAGCCAGTTGAGCGCGGCCAGCAGGCCGACCACTCCGGAGATGTGCCCGGTACCGGCCTCCATACGGTGCGGCACGGGCGCGTAGGTGGTGCGGGTGAAGTCGACGGACTCGATCATGTTGCCGCCGCCCTGCCACGGCGCCATCTTCTCCAGTACGTCCGGTTTCGCGTACAGGGCGCCGATGCCCGTGGGGGCGAACAGCTTGTGGCCCGAGAACGCGTAGAAGTCGGCGTCCAGGTCCGTTACGTCGACGGGGAAGTGCGCCACCGCCTGCGCCCCGTCCACCAGCACCTTCGCACCGTAGCGGTGCGCCAGCGCGGTCATCTCGCGTACCGGCACGACGGTGCCGAGCACGTTCGAGACCTGGCTGATCGCCACGAGCTGGGTGCGCATGGAGAGCAGATCGGCGTACGCGTCGAGGTCGACCTGCCCGTCGGGTTGCAGCGGTACGGGTACCACCCGGGCCCGGGTCTCCTTGGCGACCAGCTGCCAGGGCACGATGTTCGAGTGGTGCTCCAGTGTGGACACCAGGATGTCGTCCCCGGGGCCGAGGTGGTCCCGTCCCCAGCTCTGGGCGACGAGGTTGACCGCCTCGGTGGTGCCGCGTACGAAGACGATGTCGTCCGGTGACGGCGCGCCCAGGAACCGGGCCACCGCCGCCCGGCCCGCCTCGTACGCCTCGGTGGCCTCCCGGGCCATGGTGTGCGCGCCGCGGTGGATGTTGGAGTTGGCTGAGCCGTAGAAGGCGGCCAGTGCCTCGATCACCTGGCGCGGCTTCTGGGTGGTGGCTCCGTTGTCCAGCCACACCAGGGGGTGCCCGTTCACCGTCCGGTGCAGGATCGGGATGTCGCGCCGGGCCGACTCCGGCGAGAATCCGGTCGGTTGACCGGGGAGCGCGGAGGCGGACGGCGGGGTGTAGGCGGATGCGGGTGTCTCGACCGCGGAGACGTGTGTGTCGACGGCGGAGGCTTGCGTGCCGACCGGGGCGGTAAGGCCCGTCGCGTCCGGTGCGGTGACGGCCGCCGTGGCCGGTGCGGTGACGGCCGTCGCGTCCGGCGTCGTGATGCCCGTCGCGTCCGGCGTCGGGGCAGCCGTCGGATCCGGCGTCGCAACGGGCGCGGGAACCCCGGGGGTCACCGGTGTCGTGATCGCGGCCGGGGCGCTCGGCCAGGCGCCCCGGAGGACGTCAGGAGTAGTCATGGTAGTTGGCGACCTCGACGTTCTGGAGCACGGCGAGGGCGTCCTCCACCAGTACCGCGGTATTGAAGTACGCCGTCATCAGGTAGGAGGTGATGCCCTTCTGGTCGACGCCCATGTTCCGCATCGACAGGCCGGGTTCCACCTCGTCCTCGATCTTGGCGGGGCGCAGGCCCACCACGCCCTGTTCGGCCTCGCCCACCCGCATCAGCAGGATCTCGGTCGTGCCGATGCCCGCGCCGCCGGAGAACCGCACCTTGTCGGACGGCAGCAGCGGCACACCCCGCCAGGTCAGCAGCGGGCTGCCGAACCGGGTGTCGATGATCGGGGGCACGCCCCGGCGCGTACACTCCCGGCCGAACGCGGCGATGGCCCTGGGGTGGGCGAGGAAGTAGCCGGGCTGCTTCCAGACCCGGGTCAGCAGTTCGTCCAGGTCGTCGGGGGTCGGTGAGCCGGTGCGGGCCTGCACCCGCTGACCGGGCGCCACGTTGTTGAAGAGCCCGAATTCCGGGTGGTTGAGCAGCGAGGCCTCCTGCCGCTCGCGCAGGGCGTGCACGGTGAGGTTGGACTGGGCGCGGATCTGGTCGATGGGCCCGTTGTAGAGGTCGGAGACCCTGGTGTGGACGCGGAGGACGGTCTGCGCGAGGGTCATGTGGTACTCGCGGGGCGTGTCCTCGTAGTCGACGAACGTTCCCGGGAGGTCGGGTTCGCCGACGTGGCCGGAGCTGAGGTCGACCGGCACCTCGGCGCCGGGCAGCACCCCGTCCGTCGCGAGGTAGGCGTCCACCGCCCCGCGCACCGTCGCATCGCGGTCACAGAGTCCGGCGAGCGCACTGCGGTCGATGCACAGGGCCACACCGGGGGTGAGCGCCCTGACGCGGTACGGCATGGGCTCGCCGCGGGTCCAGGCGTCGAGGTCGAAGAACTGGCCGTCGCCGATCACTTCGAGCACCGCGTCCTCGCCGTAGCGGCCGCTGACCCGCTTTTCGGCGCGGCCCTGGGCGATCACCCACAGCCGGTCGTGCGCCTCGCCGTCCTGGGCGAGCATCTGCCCCGGCTCGAAGGGCACTTCCGTGAAGGCGTCGGCCAGTTCGGTCAGCAGGGCGTCGTCGGCTTCCCTGAGGTACGGCAGTTCCCGCAGGTCGCCCGGGATGACGCGGGGCGAACCGCCGTCGTTGTGCGTGCTGATGCGGTCGTCGCCGAGAACGTAGGTACGCCGCCGGTTGACACGGAACACGCCCGCCTCGACGTCGACCCAGGGCAGTGCACGGAGCAGATAGCGCGGGGTGATGCCGCGCATCTGCGGGGTGGTCTTGGTGGTTGTCGCGAGCTGCCGTGCGGCATCCGGGCTGAGGCTCAACTGTTCGGTCACGGGACCCCTCCTCGCACGCAGGCATGCCGGACGGCCGGCGTTCGGCCGGCCGACATGCGGGAACAGCCCGATCGTCGGGGCGTGCCGGGCACACCCGCAACCAACCGCTCGCCGGTGTCCGGCCGGAATTGCTCGCCGTTCTGACTTCTCAACCCCGCATGGGCGTACGACCACGGGCCGTCATACCGCCATGACCATGAAGGCAACGACCGAGGGACCACCGGGCCGGCCGGCCACCGACTCCCGAACTCCCCAGCAGACACAGGCAGTTGAGGCACATACGACCTGTTTTCCCCTCATAACACTGCTTTGCATTTCCTAAAGGGCGACTTATGGCGATGGTTGGGGACACCGGCCGGTGTCGCGGAACGGGTCGTGCCACGTCGCGCCGCGGAATGGATCAGGGGCTGTCCGACGCTGTAGGAACGTGTCACCCGAAGAAAGGTACGGACATGACCCCCGTGCACGGTACGGCCCTGGACATTCCCACGCAGGACGGCGTCGTGGACGCCTATCTCGCCCACCCCGACGACGGCGGCGCGCACCCCGGCGTCCTGCTGTACATGGACGCCTTCGGGCTGCGCACCTCGTTGGACGCGATGGCCAAGCGCCTGGCCGGGCACGGTTACACGGTGCTGGTGCCCAACGTGCTGTACCGCGCCGGGCGGGCGCCCGTGGTGGAACTCCCCGAGTTCATCGACCCCGCCGAGCGGCCGGAGATCTTCGAGCAGCTCTTCCCGATCATTCAGCAGCTCACCCCGGAGCGGGCCGTGCGGGACGCCGGCGCGTACCTCGACTGGCTGGCCGCCTCGCCGCTGGTGGCCGACGGTCCGGTGGGCACCACCGGCTACTGCATGGGCGGCGTCCTCGCGCTCCGCACCGCCGCGGCCCACCCCGACCGGGTCGCCGCGGCGGCCTCCTTCCACGCCGGCCACCTGGTCACGGACGCCGAGGACAGCCCGCACCGGCTCGTCGACCGCATCACGGCGGAGCTGTACTTCGGGCACGCCGACCAGGACACGTCGATGCCGGTCGAGGAGATCAAGACCCTGGAGCAGGCCATGGACGGTGCGGGCGTGCGCTACCGCAGCGAGGTGTACGGAGGCGCCCACCACGGTTACACCCAGACGGACACCGCCGCCTACAACGGTGCGGCGGACGACCGGCATTGGCAGAACCTGCTGGAACTGTTCGGTCGCACGCTCGGCTGAGCCGGCCGCCCGGCTCCGGGCCCGGCGCCTCGCCAGGCCCGCCGGGCGGCGTCAACCCCCGCCGCCCCGCCAGATGTTGTCGAACGCGGCCTGGTCGATGGCGCGCCGCTGCCGCTGGTATCCCAGCTCGCTCAGCGCGTCGTGCACGGCGGCGAGCACCGTCTCCACCGCCTCGTCGGCCGGCGGCCCGTCGTCCCGGAGACCTCCGGCCCGGGGGTCTCCGGCCGGCTCCGCGGCGATCCCGAGGGCAGCCGCGAGGGCGATGAGGACGGGTTCGTCCGCCGCCCAGCGGTCCGCCGCCGCACGGCGCGCGGAGGACTCGGCCAGCACCAACTCACCGGCCTGGAAGGGCCTCCAGTGGCCCCGGCGTTCGCGGGTGAGCTCGCCGTCCGCTTCGAGCGCCGCCAGATACGCCGTGTACAGCCCGCGGCCCCTGCGCCACAACCAGTCCTCGACCGACTCGTACGGCTCCTGCCGGACGAGCGCTCCCGCCGCCTCGTCCAACAGGCGATCGGCGACGGCCGGCCGGTAACCGGGGACGATGCGCTCACCGTCCAGCGTGGCGGCTTGCGTCCGCAGCAGGTCGATCAGCTCGGCCCCCGCGAGCGCGAGCGACAGATCGCCCTGCTCGGGACGGCGGCCGGCCGCCTCGCCCAGGGCCACGATCAGCAGGTCCCGCGGTGTGGTCATGACGGCTCCCCACTTCTGCTTCGAGCTTACGGAGTAGCGGCTCCGGCTGCATCCCGCACCGACGGCGGCCCGGAATTCCCCGGATCACGCACGATATCCGCGAGCCGCATCGGGAACGCGGGTCAGCAAACCCCAAACGCCCACGACATGCGAGACGCCCACGGGAGAGATGAGGTGTGGCACCGATGAAGAGCGACGAGTTCCTGGCGAAGGTGCGTGAGCGCGGCGAGTACGCAAGCCGGGAGGAGGCCGAGCGGGTCACCGGGGCCGTGCTGCAGGTGCTGGCCGGGCGGATCACCCCCGGCGAGGTGGCGGACCTGGCCTCGCAGCTGCCGGCGCCGCTGGACGAGGCGTTGCGTCCCGACGGGCGGACCGAGGGCTACGGCCGGGAGGAATTCCTGCGCCGGGTGGCCCGAACGCACCGGTGCCCGGGCCCGTACGGCCGAGTGGGACGCCTGCGCCGTGCTCTCCACCGTCGCCGAGGCCGTGTCCGGCGGGGAGCTGAACCAGGTCCTCGGCCAGCTGCCCTCCGGCTACGCCGTCTTCTTCGGCAAACCGGGCCTCAGCGACTGACCGGCCGGCCGTCCTCAAGCCGCCTCCGCCTCGTCGCCGTAGCGCACGGCATCGACGTAGCGCAGCAGCACACCGACCCCCTCGCGCAGCCTCAGCTGCTGCTCCGGGACGAGGACCAGTTCCGCGCCCGTGCCCACCAGGGCTCGGGTCAGGGCGGCGTCGGCGCGCTCCTCACGCACGGTCTCCACGCCGTAGACACGCAGACCGTTCTCCGTGCGGGCGAGCTGGCCGGGTTCCGGGCCCACCCACAGGCGCAGCGGCGACTCCGGGTGGTTGTTGAGGAAGAGCGCGCTGACCTGGCCGCGCTGCAGTGCCGCGACGGTGGCCGCGAGCCCTTCGGCGCAGGCTCCGTCGTGGGCCCGCCGGGCCAGGAAGGTCTCCAGGAGGTCGCGGTCGTGGGCGGCCATCCGCCCGCTGAAGAGGCGGTCGAGCTGACCCTCCAGCAGCGCCCGCCCCGGCTCCGGCGCAGCGCCTCCCTCGGCGGTGGCGAGCCGGCTGCGCAGGTACGTGGGGAGCCGGCGGGCCAGGATGCCGCGGGCCCAGGTGTCACCGGCGAGGACCAGCGTCTCGGCGCCGCGCCGGCGGGCCTGGGTCTCCAGCTGCCGGCCGAGCCGTTCGGCGAGGTGCTGCCATTCGGCCACCGGGACCTCCATGTGGAGCCGGTCCCCGGGCGTCACCTTGGTCAGGGGCCAGGTGCCGGCCTCGGTGTCGATCCGGACGGTGCCCTCGGCGTCGGTGGAGTGGCGTCCCGTGTAGTGGACACGTACCACCAGATAGGCGATCCCCGGCGCATGCTGGGCGATCAGCGGCATGGTGTCGGGCAGCACCCCGAAATGGGCCGTGTCCTGTGCCGGCGGGCGGGGCAGCTCGTCCTGGAGGACGAGCTTCCCATGCGCGGTGAACAGGGCCTGCCCGTGCCGGCCGGGCACCCCGACGTCATCGCCCACGGTGCCCGCCACGGCGGCGATGGACTCCCAGTCCGCGCCCTCGGCGAGCAGGTCGTCACGCAGATGCCGCCAGCGCAGCGCGATGGCGGAGTCCGGGTCCTCAATGGCACTGTCGCGCGAGGTGTCGAGGTACACCGAGGCGAACGGGCCGGCTTCTTTGTAGAGCGGTTCGAGGAAAGAAAGTCGCATCGCCACTCCCACCGGGAACGGAACCATCCCTCGGGCCCATGATGCGCCCGCGGGGCGCTCGGCGCGTCCGCTGGGGGGTGCGGGCGGCCGCTACCGGTCGTCGAGGACCGGCCGCGGAACGTGGTCGCCGCGCGCACGACCCACGACCGTGGAGGGCCGGCCGCCTCGGGCCCCGCCGCCACGCCCTGCCACCCTCACGCCGTCAGGCCGTCACGCCGTCAGGCCGTCCAGCAGCTCCGTGACCTCCTCCACGGCCGACGGGAGTTCGGCCTCCTCGTACGCCGACCGGGCCCGTTCCCAGTAAGTGCGGGCCTCCGCCGGCCGGTTGGCGGCCAGGGCGAGGTGGCCGAGGTGCTGCAGGGTGCGGGCCCGGCCGACCGAGTGGCCGAGCCGGCGGTAGAGGTCGAGTGCGGACCGGTAGTGGTCGTCGGCCACCCCCGGGCTGCCCTGCAGGCGGGCCGTGAACGCCAGGTTGAAGAGGGTGTGGGCGGTGGCCTGGTGGTCGTCGAGCGTCCGGAAGAGCGGGAGGGCCGCGGCGTAACGGCCCTGGGCCTCCGCGTACCGGCCGAGGCGGCGGGCGGCCGTGCCCATGCTGTGCAGCGTGCGGGCTTCGCCGGTACGGTCCCCCAGCGCCCGGTAGTGGTCGAGCGCCTCGGCGAAGAGGGCCAGCGCCTGGTCGAAGTCCTGCTTGTGCTTGAGGAAGTCGCCCTTGTTGTACAGGGCCAGGGCCTGCTGGGCGGGGTCGGCGACGGTGCGCGCGAACTCCACGGCGGTGTCGCACACTTCCAGGCCGGCCGCCCAGTCCTGCTGACGGCGCAGGAACCAGCTGACGTCGTGCGCCAGCGGCAGCACCACGGCGGGCCGGCCGTGCAGCTGCGCGAGACGCAGGGCCGAGCGCAGGTTCAGGCGCTCGGTGTCGAGCCAGTCCTCCGCGGCGTCGTCCCGGCGGCGCGCGCGGGCCGCCGCCACGATGCGCTCGGTGGCGTCCCGGGCGGCATCGCGGTAGTGGGCCAGCAGCCGGTCGACGGCGGCCTCGACGCCCGCCGCGGGCTCCTCCTCGTGGCGGCGCCGCTCGGCGAACAGGCGCAGCAGGTCGTGGAACCGGACCCAGCCGCGGGGTTTGCCGGGCTCGACCATGTGGACGTCGCGGAGCGCGCGCAGCAGCTTCCTGGCCCGGGGCACGGATTCCCCGGCGAGCGCGGCGGCCGCCTCCACGCTCACCTGCTGGCCCGGGTTGAGCGACAGCAGCCGGAACATCCGGGCCTCGTCGGCGGCGAGCCGGGCGTACGACAGGTCGAAAGCGGCGGTCACCGAACGGCGGTCACCGTAGGAGAGCTCCTCCAGGCGGGTGGCGCGGTCGCGCAGGGCCGCGGTGAGTTCGCCGACGGACTGGTCCGGGTCGCCGGCCAGTATCGAGGCCACGACGGCGAGCGCCAGGGGGAGGTGGCCGCACAGTGCGGTGAGGTCACGTACGGCGTCGGGCTCGTCCCCGGCGCGGGTGTCGTCGGGGCGGCGGATCCGGAGGGTGCGGCTGATCAGGGCGGCGGCCTCGGCCGGGGCCAGGACTCCGAGGTCGAGGATCCGGGAGCCGGGGAGGTCGCCCAGGGTGCGGCGGCTGGTGACCACGACCCGGTGGGCCGGGGAGCCGGGCAGCAGCGGGCCGACCTGGTCCGTCGAGGACGCGTTGTCGAGCAGCACGAGTGCGGCGCCGTGCCGGGCGGCGCGTTCGGCCAGCTTCGAGCGGTACAGCGACAGCCGGCCCTCGAAGGTGGGCGGGAAGAGTTCGTCGGGGACGCCGAGCGCGCTCAGGAAGACGGCGACCGCGATCTCCGGCCGGACGTAGCGGTGCTGGTCGTAGCCCTGGAGGTTGATGAAGAGCACGCCGCCGGGGAACCAGCCCGCCGCGACGGCGTCATGCGCGGCGCGCAGGGCGAGCGCGGTCTTGCCGACACCGGCGGTGCCGACGAGCGTGGACACCGGCTGCGGCGTGGCGGTGGCGGGTGGCGTGGACGCCGGTGCCGCCGAGGAGCCGGGTCCGGGGCGCAGGGCGGCGGTCAGGGTGCGCAGGGCCTCCTCCCGGCCGGTGAACTCCGGCGGCACCGGTGGCAGCCCCGCCAGCGCGGTGGGCACCGGGTGGGTGAGGTGCAACTGCCCCACGTGGCCCGCCTGCACGACCGGCCCGGTGACGCTCCCGCTCAAGTCGTTGGATGACTGGTTCACGGTCCCTTTCTAGTCCACCGCCGGACCGCCGAGGGGAGGTTTCCGACGAGGGACGCCGGTACTCCGGCGGTGTATGTGCCGATCGGCCCGCCTCGGATGCGGTTACATCTCTGGGGACCGCGGCAGCACCGTCCCCGTCCGTCCCGTGAGGTGGCAAGTTGAGCGACAAGGTCAGACGGTCCGTCCCTCCTCCGCGCCGCGGCGAGCCGTTGCAGCGGTTCCTGTTCGGCGGGGTCTACGGATCGGTGCTCGCCAGTGCGCTGGCGGCCGCCCTCGGGGGCGAGCACGGGCCCTTGGACCCCGGGTACGACGCGGCGTGGGTGCTGGTGGCCTGCATCGCGTCGGCCGCGGCCCACGGCTACGCGCACGCCATCGCCCACCGCACGGCTGACGCGGCGCCGGTCACCACGAGCGCGGTGCGGTCGATGCTCACCGAGTGGCCGCTGGTGGTCGCGGCACTGCCGACGGTCGCCGCGCTGTTCGGCTCCTACCTGCGGTGGTGGGGCGAAGAGGGCGCGATCGACGTGGCCCTGACGATCAATACGGTGACGCTGTTCGGCTGGGGCGTGTGGAGCGCCCGGGCGGCGGGGCGGAGTTGGCCGGCGTCGTGCCGGGTCGGGTGCGTGGACGCGCTGATCGGACTGTTCATCATCGGCGCGAACGTGCTGACCAAGTGAGCGGCGGGAGTACGTGAGCGGCGGGTGAGCGCATGCCGCCGAGCGCCGGCAGACGATGCGTGCCGGTCACCCGTTCGCCACACCGAAGGGGACGGAAGCGCCTTCGTGCGGTCCGCTGTCGCGCGGGGCGTCTTCCGCGGGCTGCCGGGCAGGCGCAGTGGGCGAGCCAGAGCCGCACAAGAGGCCGCAATCCGTCCGCGCGGCCCACGAGGGGGCGCTCCGGTTCGGCTACGCGCCGCCCCGCTTCCCCGCCCGCCACTCCGACGCCAGCACCGACCAGATCTCCTCGTCGTGCCGCTGCCCCCGGTACAGGTAGCTCTCGCGCAGCACGCCGTCCCTCGTCATCCCCAGCCGTCGGGCCACCGCGATGCTGGGCGTGTTCGTCGACGAGACCCACCACTCCACGCGGTGGATGCCCCGCTCCTCGACGGCCCAGTCGATGAGCGCCCGCGCGGCCCTGGTCACCAGCCCCTTGCCGACCGCCGACGGTTCCAGCCAGCAGCCCGCCTCGGCATTGCCCTGCGCGACGTCCATGGTCCGCAGGATGACCGCGCCGACCAGCGTGCCGTCCGTCCAGATGCCGTGGATCCGTCCGGTGTCGTTCGCGCTCTTCTCCGCGTACGTCTGGAGGAACGCCCGGCTCGACTCCAGGTCAGTGACGACGTCGGGCAGCCCGTTGTGCTGCCCGATGAAGTCCCGGCCCCGGTCGATATGGGCCAGGAACTCCGCGGCCCGCCACGGCTCCAGGGGGCGCAGCTCGGCGCCGTCGTCACCGAGGGATATCGCGTACATGGTCACCTTCCGCGGTCGGGAGCACGGGGAGTGCCCGGCATCAGGTGGGTGGTGGGCCGGGTACTCCGGGTCTGCGGAGGATCCTTGCACGGGGAGTGTGACGGCGGGGGCCGACGCCGGCGGAAACCGGGCCCGTTCAGCGCCGCCGGCCGGCCCGGAGGGCGTAGGCCGCGGCGCCGACGGCGAGGACCGCCGCGCCGGAGACGGCCGAGGACACCGGCAGCGTGCAGGCGAGCAGCAGACAGCCGGTCAGTCCGACGGCGGGCACGAGCCGTGGCGGGCGTCCCTCGGCCGGGGCCAGGGTCCAGGCGGAGGCGTTCGCGAGGGCGTAGTACACGAGGACGCCGAAGGAGGAGAAGCCGATCGCGCCCCGGAGGTCGGCGGTGCCGGCGAGGACGGCGACGACCGTGCCCACCGCCAGCTCGGCGCGGTGCGGGACCTTGAAGCGCGGGTGCACCGCGGCCAGCGCGTGCGGCAGATGGCGGTCCCGGGCCATGGCCAGGGTCGTACGGGAGACGCCGAGGATCAGTGCGAGCAGTGAGCCGAGCGCGGCCACCGCCGCCCCGGCCCGGACCGCCGGCACCATCAGGTCCGCACCGGCCGGACCCCACGGTCCCGCCGAAGTCGCCGCGGCGGCCGCGGTGGTGAGCGGTGCGGGGGTGTCCGCCAGCCGGTCCGGGCCGAGGACGGTCAGGACGGCGGTGGCGACCGCCGCGTACACGACCAGGGTGAGACCGAGGGCGAGCGGGATCGCCCGGGGGATGGTGCGCGCCGGATCGCGGACCTCCTCGCCGAGGGTGGCGATGCGCGCGTATCCGGCGAAGGCGAAGAACAGCAGGCCGGCCGCCTGCAGCACTCCGGTCCAGGTGGCGTCCGTGCCGATGTCGAGGCGGCCGGTGTCCGTCGCGTCGCTGGTGAGGCAGGTGACGACGAGGGCCGCCAGTACCGCGAGGACGACGGTGACGATCAGCCGGGTGAGCCATGCGGACTTCTGGACCCCGGTGTAGTTGACGGCGGTGAGCAGCACCACGGCGGCGACCGCCACCGCGTGCGCCTGCTCCGGCCAGAGGTACGAGCCGACGGTCAGCGCCATCGCGGCACAGGACGCGGTCTTGCCGACCGCGAACGCCCAGCCGGCGAGGTATCCCCAGAAATCGCCGAGCCGCTCCCGCCCGTAGACGTAGGTGCCGCCCGAGGCCGGGTACCGTGCGGCCAGCCGCGCCGAGGAGGTCGCGTTGCAGTACGCGACCACGGCCGCCACCGCCAGGCTCAGCAGGAGGCCGGAGCCGGCTGCCGCCGCGGCCGGGGCGAGGGCCGCGAAGATCCCCGCTCCGATCATCGAGCCGAGCCCGATCACCACCGCGTCCCCGGTACCGAGACGCCGCACGAGCTCCGGCTGCCGGCCGCCGGGCACCGTCCCCGCCATGACCTACCTCCTCACGGCACGGACGGCCGCCTCGGGACAGACGCTACCTTCCGGGCTCCGGTGTGCGCTGGACGGGAGGCGGCGTTCCGCCTCAACGCGTGGGTGCGCGGGGCGAGTTGGGCCGCGAACCGGAAGCGCAGGTCGCCGAGCCGGTCACCGAAGAGCCCGTCGAGCCGGCGTGGCCGCGCCGCTCCACCCGCGTGCGGCGGGCCCGCCACGGCCGTCCCCACCGGTGCCAACGCACGGGAACTGCCGCCCCGGCGCCGCGCATCCGCGTCCCGTGGTGCGGGTCCACGGCACGTGCGAGAACCGCTACGCCCACTGGCCCGGCCCCTGCCCCGTCCGCCGGCCCGGTCGGGATGACGGCCCCGCGCTCCCCGCACCCGCGCGGTCCCCGGCCGCTCCCGGTCACCGCCTCAGCCGGCGGCGGAGTCGGCAGCCCGCCCGGTTGCCCGCCGGCCCGGCAGGACGGCGAGAACGAGGAGCGTGCCGGCGGCCATGATGATGCCGCCGATCAGGCTGGTCGCGGCGACGCCGTGGGCGAAGGACCGGTGCACGGCGTCGATCAGGGCCTGGGCCTGCTGGGGTCCGCCGGACGGGTCCTGGGCGACCCGTGCGGCGACCGCCAGGCCGCCGCCCACCGAGTCCCTGGCGGTGTCCATGGCCGCGGCCGGGAGGTGGCCGCCGGCCAGGTCGGTCAGCCTGTCCCGGTAGGCGGTGCCCAGCAGGGAGCCCAGCACCGCGATGCCGAGCGAGCCGCCGAGTTCCAGTGCGGTGTCGTTGGCGCCGCCGCCCACCCCGAGTTCGTCCTCCGGGAAGGAACCCATGATGGTGTCCGTGGCCGGGGAGACGCTCAGGCCGATCGCGAAGCCCAGCATCATCATCGGCGCCAGGAAGTCGGTGTACGCCGAGCCCTGGTCGATCCGCGTGAGCAGGAAGACGCCCGCGGTCCCGATCGCCATACCGGCCACCATCATCGGCTTCATGCCCAGCCGCGGGGTCAGCCGGCCGGTCACCGCGGCGCCGGCGAACACGGCCCCGGCCAGCGGCAGCAGCCGTACGCCGGTCTCCAGCGCGTCGTAGCCGAGGACGAACTGCAGGAACTGGGTGGCGTAGTAGATCGCGCCGAAGGTGCCGAAGAAGAAGAACGACACGGCGAGCATGGAGCCGCTGAAGGGCCGGAGCCGGAACTTCCGTACGTTCAGCATGGGGTGCGGGTGCCGCAACTCCCAGGCCACGAAGGCCGGCAGGCCCAGGCCCGCGACCACGGCGGCGGTGACCGGGCCGGCGCCCCAGCCGAAGTGCGGGCCCTCGATCGTCGCGTAGACCAGGCTGCCGACGGAGACGATCGAGAGCAGACCGCCCACGTAGTCGATCCGGCCCATGCCCTGCGCCTTCGACGACGGCACCAGCACCAGCGCGCCGACGACGGCGACCACCGCGACGGGGACGTTGATCAGGAAGGTGGAACCCCAGGCGTGGTCCTCCAGCAGCCACCCGGCGACCAGCGGGCCGACGGCGATGGCGAGGCCGGAGGTGGCGGTCCAGACCGTGATGGCGCGGGCGCGCTCGGCCCGCGGGAAGACCGCGACGAGCAGCGACAGCGTGGCCGGCATCACGACGGCGGCACCGACGCCCATGACCGCCCGGGCCGCGATGACCAGCTCGGTCCGGTCCACCAGGCTTCCCATGACCGAGCCGCCCGCGAAGACGACCAGGCCGGTGAGGAGCGCGCCGCGGCGGCTGTATTTGTCGCCCACCGCGCCCAGCACCAGCATCAGCGCGGCGTACGGGACGGTGTAGCCGTCCACGACCCACTGCAGATCGCTGCTGCTCAGGCCCAGGTCCCTGGTCATGTCCGGTGCGGCCACGATGAGCGAGGTGTTCGCCATGACCACGATCAGCAGGCTCAGGCAGAGCACGAGCAGCGCCCACCACCTGCGCGGATACGGCGATTCCGGCGCTTCCCGCTCCATGGGCCCGCGGGTGGCCCTGGAGGCGGGCGACCCGGCGGCCGGTGCTGCCGGCGGGGAGACGGATGCGGGATCGAGGGGCGACACGGGACCTCCACGGCAACGGGAACGGGAGCGGAAACGGGAACGGCGGGCCGGAAAAGGGAGAGGAAGGACCCATCCGAAGTTGCACAGCCATGTGCAACCATAAGAACATGCACAGCACTGTGCAAGTAAGTAGGATGAGGGGCCTCGCCGACACAGGAGCCGCACGTCGATGACCACCCGCCCAGGGCCCGCCCCGCAGCGCAGCCACGCCCGCTCCAACCGCGCCCGCATCCTGGCCACCGCCCGCGAGGAGCTCAGCCGCAACCCCGAAGCGAACCTGGAGGAGATCGCCCGCGCGGCCGGTGTCGTCCGGCGCACGCTCTACGGCCACTTCCCCAACCGCCGGGCCCTGATCGCCGCACTCGCGGACGAGGCCGCGCAATCGGTGGAGGAGGCGTGCACCGCGGCGCGGCAGCCCGGCGCCGCGCCCGCGACGGCGCTGGCCCGGATGACCCTGGCCGTCTGGGCCGTCGGCGACCGCTACCGCATGCTCATCGCCCTGGGCCGCCGCGACCTGGGCGAGGAAGGCATCCGCGCCGCGCTGGCCCCGGTGCGTACGGAGGCGACCTCGATCCTGGAAGGCGGCCAGCGGGAAGGCGTCTTCTCCGACCACCTCCCCGCCCCGGTCCTCGCCCAGGCCCTGGAATCCCTCACCCTGACCCTCGTCGAGGCGCAGGACCCGTCCTCCTGGCACGACCCCGCCGGCGACTCGGCCGCCCTCGCCGTCCTCATCGCCGCCGGCCTCACCCCCGCCTCGGCGCGTAGCTGCCTGCGGTCCGCACGCGCGGAACGGGCCCCGGGCCCTGCCGACTAGCCCCACAGGCGCACACCCGGGCCTTCGGCGGCATCCGGCCACGCGACCCCGCGTCACGCACCTGACGTGTCACGTCACGCACCTGACGTGTCATCTTCCTCACCGGCTGTAGGCGAACGGTCCGCATAGTGGGCGTTCACGTCATACGGGCCGGGCCGACCCCGAGACTTTTCCGGCTCACCGAACGTCTCACGCAATGAACAGGCACGACCATGAGTCGGACAAACACCCGGTCCCCCGAGGACCCCCCGCAGACCGGGCAGGACGGCGAGGCCGTGTTGTCGCACGGCCTCAAGCAGCGACACCTGTCGATGATCGCGCTCGGCGGCGTCATCGGCGCGGGGCTCTTCGTGGGCTCCGGGGCCGGTATCGCCGCGGCCGGCCCGGCCATCGTGCTGCTCTTCATAGGGGCTGGCGCGCTGGTCATGCTGATCATGCGGATGCTCGGCGAGATGTCCGCCGCCCGGCCCTCCACCGGCTCGTTCTCGGTGCACGCGGAGCAGGAGCTCGGCTCCTGGGCGGGGGTCACCTCGGGCTGGATGTACTGGCTGATGCTCTGCGCCGGCGTGGCCGCCGAGGCCACCGCGGCGGGCACGATCATGCACACCTGGGTGTCGTTCCTCCCCGCCTACGGCTGGGTGGCGATCTTCATGGCGTTCTTCTGCGCCAGCAACCTCACCGCGGTCAAGAACTTCGGTGAATTCGAGTTCTGGTTCGCCGCCATCAAGGTCGCGACGATCGTGGCCTTCCTGGTGCTGGGTGTGCTGGGCATCCTCGGGGTGTTCGGCAACCCGCCGGGCACCCGCCACCTCACCGGCCACGGCGGCTTCTTCCCGACCGGCGCCGCCGGGCTCGCCGCCGGGCTGCTCACCACCATCTCCGGGTTCGCCGGTCTGGAGACCGTCACCATCGCGGCGGCGGAGTCCGACCATCCGAGCCGGAACGTGGCCCGCGCCGTCCGCACCGCCGTCTGGCGCATCGCCGTCTTCTACATCGGCTCCATGGCCGTGGTCGTCACCCTGGTGCCGTGGAACAACCCGAAGGTCGCCACGGAGGGCCCGTACGTCACCGTGCTCGACCGGCTCGGCATCCCGGCCGCCGGCACGATCATGCAGATCGTGGTGCTGGTGGCGCTGCTCTCCGCGATGAACGCCAACATCTACGGCTCGTCCCGCATGGCGTACTCCCTGGTCAACCGGGGTCAGGGGCCGCGCTTCCTGAGCCGGGTCACCCGGGGCGTGCCGGCCGCGTCGGTGCTGGCGTCCTGCGTCTTCGGCTTCGCCGCCGTCATCGCCGGGATCATCTGGCCGACCACCGTGTTCGCCTGGCTGCTGAACATCGCCGGCTGCGCGGTGCTGGTCGTCTGGGCCATCGTCTGCCTCACCCAGGTCAAGATGCGCCGCCGTCTGGAGCGCGAGGCACCGGAGTTGCTCTCCGTGCGGATGTGGGGCTTCCCGTATCTGACCTGGGTGGCGTTCGCCGCCATCCTCGGTGTCTTCGCCGTGATGGCCGCCTCGCCGGCCGGCCGTCAGCAGCTCGCCGGAACCGCCGTCGTGGTGACGGCCCTGGCCGGCGCCGGCCACCTCAAGCAGCGCCGCGACCGGCGGAGGGCGACCACCGGCTGAGGCGGGGGCCGGTCGGGCCTCCTACGTTGACACCGCACAGTGCGCGCAGGCGCCGCTGGTCCTCGTCGAGAGCGCGGTTTCCCCGCACAGGCGTGCCATCGGCGCCAGCGCCCCCGCGAGCGACGTCAGGCCGCCGTTCTCCGCGTCGGCCGCCAGGCCTGCCAGTTCGGCGAGGATCTCGTGCAGCGCGGTCCGCCGCGCCGCGGGCTCCACATCGTCGAGGGCCTGGATGACGAGCTGGGGCACCTCCACCCCGCCGGCCACCCGGACGACGAGACAGCGCGGCACCAGATCGGACAGTGCGACGGTGAACCAGGACGGCAGGGTCATTCCGGCCGAGAGCAGATCCGCGAGCGGCACCCGGTCGAGCACCGCGGCGTACGCGAGGGCCTTGCGGTGCACGGCCGGCAGCCGGGCGACGGCCGTGGACACGAGCTTCCGGGCGGAGAGGACGTCCGGCGGGAGGCCGGGGCTGACGAGCAGGGCCGCCGGGACATAGGCGGTGTGCGCGAGGAAGGTGCGCAGGGCGAGCGGGTGGGAGAGCACATCGGCCGGCAGCTGTTCCGCCAACTCCTCGGGCTCGACGGGGAGGTTGGTGCGCTCCGCCGTGTGCGCGATGAAGTCGGTGCCTTCGGTACGGGACATCGGCGGCACCAGGACGTGGCGGACGTCGGCGGCGTCGGCCAGGTGCTCGGCGGTCGTGGCCAGGACCAGGCAGTCCGGGTGCCCGGCGAAGGCGCGCAGCACGGTGCTTCCGGTCCGGTCCGTCCAGCCAGGCGTTGACCTCCTCCACCAGGTAGCGCGGTTCGGCGGCCGTCGTCCCGCCCGCGGACAGGGCGAGGACGGTCCGGCCGGCGCGGAGGACGTCCGCGGCGTCGCAGAGCACATGGGTCTTCCCGACGCCGGGGAGTCCGCACAGCACGACCGGTGCCCCGCCCGCCGTCACCGCGGCGCGGGCCGCCGCCACGGCGGAGCTCCGCTGCCAGCCGCTGTCCGGGGCGTGGAAGACCGACCGGTAGTCGGCCGCGGGCGGCGGCCCGGCCCGTAACGCCGACACCGCGGGCTGCGGCGGGCCGGGTGCCTCCCCCGCGGATCCCGGCACACAGCCGGGTGAAGGACCGGGGCTGGTCCAGTCCGCCGCGGAAGTCGCAGTAGGTGAAGCGCTCCAGGAAGTCCAGATCCTCCCACCCCGAGTCGGACGCGCCCGGGAGCAGCACGGGGATGACCCGTAGGGAGCGCCCGCTGACCCGGGCGCTGACCGCGAGCCGGACTTCCTCTTCCTGCCACGGCCCCAGACCATGTGCGCCGCACATCACGAGGCAGCACGCGCTGTCGGCCAGCGCCTCGCTCTGACGCTCCTGCCAGGGCTCACC
The DNA here is from genome assembly GCF_040640655.1 of Streptomyces sp. NPDC021749. Classification (NCBI taxonomy): domain Bacteria; kingdom Bacillati; phylum Actinomycetota; class Actinomycetes; order Kitasatosporales; family Streptomycetaceae; genus Streptomyces; species Streptomyces sp. NPDC021749. The sequence goes on from NZ_JBFACE010000023.1 coordinate 41,580, forward strand.
CGCCACCAGGCACCAGTCGTCGAGGAAGACGTGGAACCCCTCCTCGTGCAGCATCTCGACGAGCCGGTGCACCACCGCCAGATCCTTGGCGTTGTAACTGATGAACGCGTCATGGGCCGACGCCGCGCAACGGGCTTCGCTCTCCACCACTCCCCTATCGAACCGCGCCGGTACGACCACCGGTCTCCCCCGCGCAAACGCATGCACAGCCCGACGCCCCGCACAGCCATTCGATTATGCCCGGCGGGGAGCAGCCCCAGGTTTCCAGGGCCTGCCGGCACGCGTAACGGCGCAGCGGTCCCAGCTGGCGGCGCCCGGGCAACCTCGGCGTGCCGGCCAAATGGACACGGGCGTCCGGCACTTCGAGAGGCGGGCAGCCGGCTCCGTCGCTGGTGGGCCAGCCGTACTCGTGCTGCGGCAGCAGCAACTCCTCGCGCCGGGCAGGGCCCCTCACTCCCCCCAGATCTTCCGATAGGCCTGCCGATAGCCCTCCGAGTCCCAGGACAGGGCGCCGCCGCTGTTGGTGGGGGTGGCGATGTGGACGGGGGCGACGTAGCCGCTGTCCGGGGCGCCGGCGAAGGCGCGGTTGAACTCGTCGATGATCTGCCAGCCCTGTTCGGAGAGCGGCTCGGGCACGGTGGCGGCCTGGAACTGCTTGCCGTTGACGCGCTGGAATGCCGACGGATCGCCGTCGCCGGCACCGATGTTGAAGGGAGCGCCGGCGCCGTCCTTGCCCGCGGCGCGCAGGGCGGGCGCGGCGTGCTGGAAGTACAGGTCGTTGATGGCCGCGGAATACGTCCACCTGCGGCCGAAACGGGACAGCAGCGTGCGGACCTCCCCGATGGAGCGCCTACTGGCCTGCGGGATGGGGAGGTTGGTGTAGCTCAGCAGCTTCACCCCGGAGCAGGTGGCGAGTTCCTTCTTGATCAGGTCGGACTTGTGCTTCGCGAAGGGCACCGTGGCGTCGGTGAACAGCACGACGCCGGCGTGGCCGTGGGACCGGGCGATGATCCAGTCTGCGCTGATCTTCGCGACGTCCTCGACCCGGGAGGTGACGTTGCTGAAGAGCTTCGGGTCCTTGCTCGGGCCGGGGGCGGCGGTGGCGTGCCAGCCGATCAGCGGAATCCCGGCCGCACGGGCCTTCTTGAGGTCCTCCCCGGCGATGCCGGGGTCGAACCCGCTGAGCACGATGCCGTCCGGCTTGAGGTCGAGGGCCTGCCGGAAGGCGGCCCGCTGACCGTCGGGCGTGCCCTGGCCGTTGAGGGTGCGGGCGTGCCAGCCGAGGATCTTGGCGGCCTCCTGGAAACCCTGGGCGACTCCGGCGACGCCCGGATTGGTCAGGGTCTGGGCTATGTAGACGACCGTCTTGCCGTGCACGGCCTTGGGTCCTGTCGTGGGGCCCTTCCAGGGGGCGTTGACCTCCTGGGCCTTCTTGACGGCCTGCTCGGCCCGGGCGAGGGCGGTGGGGCAGCCAGGCTTGGCGGAACTCTGGTGGGAGGCGGCGGCACCGGCGCCGGCATCGCAGCCGGCGGTGGCCATGACCAGGAGTGCGACGGCGGTCACGACCGCCTTGCGGGTGGGGTGCACGGGTGTCCTCGCAGCGCAGGATGGGGGTACGGGTGGGGTGGGGGGAGACAGGTTACGGGTGGCAGCGGTCCGGACGGCATCCGCCTGCGGGAGATGCCCCCACCGTCGGAGATGCCGTGTATGCCGTCCGTGCCGGACCCGGTGGAATCGCGCCATTTCGCGTCGGCGTTCGCTCCCCCTTCACGCCATTTCGCTCCCCTTCCCTCCCCTTCGTTCCACTTCTCGACGAGCGCCGACCGACCGCAGGTAGGGCGTCCGACACGGCCGTAACGGACCAAAAGTGACGAAGAGTTGAATACTGCGGGTCATTGATGCGTCACGTCTTGCATGCCCGTGCACAAGCGGTAGTGTTCACGGCCGGTTGACCGTGTGGCGGAATCTTTTCGCTCGCGTTGAGGTGCAAACCTCGCAATCTCCATGTTTCCCCGTCGCCACGCTTCCCCGTGGCCGACGGTCGGCAACACCACCTCGGTCACCGCTCAGCAGCACGTCGTAAGGAGGCCCGGGTGTCCGTGGACGCAGTGGACCCGCCACAACACGAACCCGAACCGTCCCGGCGTTCACCGTTGCGGCCGCGGTTCCGTCAGCAGGCGGACGCCCTCCTCGACCGATGGCCGTTCCGGCGGAAGCTCAACGTCCTGGTGATCGCGCCCGTCGCGGTCGTCGGCGTACTGCTGGGCATCGGCGTCAACGCGCAGGTGCAGAAGGCCCAGGGGGCCAGCCGCAGCGCGGAACTGGTGCGGGACAGCGAGCAGGTCATCCGGCTCATCAACGACGTGCAGGCCGAACACCGGCAGGCGCTGCTGCTCTCCGTGGAGCAGGAGTCGGTCCGGCCCGGCTCCGCCCTGCCGTCCACCGCCGCCTACCGCCGCACCCAGCAGGTCACCGACAAGCAGGTCACCGCCGTGCACTCGTCCTTCGGCGAGGGCCTGCCGAAGGACGAGGCCCGGGCCCTGGAGTACATCCGGGGGCTCGCCGTCCTGCGCGACAAGGTCGAACGCGGATCGGTGCCGGCCGCCACCATCGACCCCGCCTACGCCGCCGCCGTCGGCTACCTGATCGACGGCATCGGCCTCGACCGCTACGTCGGCACCTCGTCGTCCTCGGTCACCAACCTCCTCGACACCGTGCTGCGCGCCGACGCCGCCCACGCGGCCTTCGAGAGCGGGGTGTTCTCCGCCCAGACCCGGGACGCCAACGCGCTCACCGAGTACACCCGCGCGGTCGGCGCCCACAAGCTCTACGAGGAGCAGACCGCACGGTTCGGCCGGATCGCCGACCCGGCCCAGGTCCTGGCACTGGGCGGGATCGAGCGGGACGCCGAGGAGAACGGCATCGAGGCCCAGTTCGCGGAGCTCCAGATCGACCCCGGTTCCCTGCAGGGCCAGACCCCGCACCAGCTGCGCAAGGCAATGGCCGCCGGAACCCGGCAGGCCGAGGCCCGCCTCGCGGTCACCCGGTCGCTGACCGAGCAGATCGCCGCCCGGGCCGACGGCCTCTCCCGGGACGCCCTGCACAACGCGCTGGCGATGCTCGGCCTGGCCCTGCTCGGCTTCGCCTCCTGGCTGACCTTCTCCGTCCTGGTCCGTCGCTCGGTCGTCCGTCCCCTGACCGCCCTCACCGGCGCCGCCCAGGAGGTCGTCGACGTGGCCGGCGAGGAACTGGCCAGGGTCGAGGACGACGACTCCGCCGACCGCACCCCGCTGCGGCCCCACCCGATCCCCGTTCCGGTCCGCGACGAGATCGGCCACCTCGCCGAGGCGTTCAACCAGGTGCAGGTGACCGCCGCGGCGCTGCTGGAACGTCAGGTGCTCAGCCGCCGCAACGTCGCCGAGATGTTCGGCAACGTCGGACGCCGGGTCAGCAACCTCACCTCGCGCCAGCTGATGCTGATCGACGCCGTGGAACGCGAGGAGACCGACCCGGACGTCCTGGAGCGGATGTACCGCATCGACCACATCGCCGTCCGCCTCCAGCGCAACGCCGACAGCCTGATGCTGCTCGCCGGCATCCGCGACCCCGAGATGGAGGCCCGCCCGACCGGCCTGGCCAACGTCATCCGGGCCGGACTCGGCCAGATCGAGGGCTACCAGCGGGTGTCCCTGCGGGCCGAGACGGAGGTCGTCGTCGCGCCCGACATCGTCGACGATCTGACGCTGATGCTCGCCGAACTGCTGGAGAACGCGGTCTCGTTCTCCCCCTCCGACACCCCCGTCGAGGTCGTCGTCCGGCCCGGCACCGACGTCACCTCGGACGGCGGTGCCCTGATCGAGGTGATCGACCACGGCCTCGGCATGAGCGCGGAACGCCTCGCCGAGGAGAACGCCCGGCTGGTCCGCCGGGAAAGGCTCGACCTCGTACCGACCAAGGTTCTCGGCCTGTTCGTGGTGGGCAACCTCGCCCGGCGCTCGGGCATCCGGGTCACCCTGAGCCGCACCCCGGGCGGCGGCGTCACCGGCACCGTCTGGCTCCCGTCGACGCTGCTGATGGCCGTGCAGCCCGCCCCGGCGCCGTCGTCGGCCGCACCGTCGCCGGCCGGGGTCACGGAACCGGCCGGGGTCACGGAACCGGCCGGGGGTACGTCCACGGACGAGGCCGCGCCCGCGCCCGTGGAGGCGCCCGAGCCCCTGCCGAACGCGGCCGAGCCCACCCCACCCGCCGCCACGCCCCTGCCCGTGCGGGCCCTGGCCACGGCGCCTGAACGGCAGCCGGCCGGCTCCTCGCGTGAGGGCGAGCTTCCCCGACGCCTCCCGCGCCACACGGGCGACAGGGACCACACGGGCAGCACGGGCGAGACGGGCAACACGGGTGACACGACGCAGAACATCCCCGCGTCCACGCCCCGCGCGGACGGATCCGTCCGACCGCTGCGACGGCGGGTACGGGGTGCGACGCTCGACATGACCGCCCCGCCGGCCGACCGAACCGTCCAGGCCGTGCGCCGACCCGTCGACGCCGACGCGGTCCGATCGGAACTCGACGAATTCGAGGCCGCCGTACGCAGGGCGGAGCAAGAAAGTGCGCCCGCCACAAGCGGACCGGCACCATCGACACACCAGCAACCCCGGAAGGAGTCGGGCAGTGAGCACGCCGACAGGTAACAGCGGTTCCGAGCGGGAGGAGCCCACCGATCTGACAGCCGCCGCAGCCGACTTCACCTGGCTGCTCGACCGGTTCGCCACCCAGACCGCCGGCGTCGTCGACGCCATCGCGGTGTCGTCGGACGGCCTGTTGATCGCCGTCTCCCAACTGCGCGAACAGGCCGACTCCGAGCGGCTCGCCGCGATCGTGTCGGGCGTCACGAGCCTGGCCGCCGGTGCGTCCGGCAACTACGGCCTGGGCGGCCTCAACAAGGTCATCATCGACCTGGAGGGCGGCCACGTCCTGGTGTCGGCCATCGGCTGCGGCGCCGTCCTCGGCGTGGTCACCTCGAAGGAGGCGAAGCTCGGCAACATCGCCTACGAGATGACCCTGTTCGCCAACCGGGCCGGCAGCGCCCTCACCCCCCAACTCGTACTGGAACTCAAGAAGAACGCCGGCGCCGCCCCGGCCCGCTGACCCGTCTCCCACCGACGGAGGCAGGACGCGGGCACGGCGGACCGGAGGGTCATGGCCGGTACGGACACGTCGCTGGCCGGCACTGACAAGCCGTGACCGGTACGGACACGTCGCGGCCGGTACGGACCCGTCATGGCCGGCACTGGCAAGCGGTCATGGCCGACCCGAACAAAGGGACATTGCCGGCAACGGGCACAGGATCAGCCCCGGGCCCTTGCCGGCACTGAAAGAGGATCACTGCGGTTGCGGGCACTGAGAAGAGGATCACGATGGTGACCGGTGAACCAGAGCCGAACGCGTCACCGGACGAGTCGCCCGGCGAGACGCCCGGCGGGTCGGCGGGCGAGTCGGCGGGCAGAGCCCCGGGCCCGTCGGAGCCGGCCGGCCGCGCTCCCGCGATCCGGCCCTTCCTGCTGACCGCCGGCCGGGTGGCGGGGGGCGGCGCCGGCCCACCGCTCCCGGTGGAGACCCAGATCGTCGCGACGTCGTCCGGGATCTCCGTCCTGGGTTCCCTCGCCTTCGAACAACACGACATCGTCGCCGCCTGCCGCCGGCCGCAGTCGGTGGCGGAACTGGCCGCGCGGCTGCGCCTCCACCTCAACGTGGTCCGGGTGCTGGCGGAGGACCTGCGCGCCGCCGGGCATCTGGCGGTGCACGTCCCGCACGCCGGCACCACCCAGGACATCTCCGTACTGCGAAGGGTTATCGATGGTCTCCGTGCCGTCCCCGACTCACGGGACACGCTCCGTGACAGCGGTTGAAGCGCCGCCGGTACCGGTCAAGTTGGTCATCGCCGGCGGCTTCGGCGTCGGCAAGACCACGGCCGTCGGCGCGATCTCCGAGATCCGGCCGCTGACCACGGAGGCCGCCATCACGGAGGTCGCGGCGGGGGTGGACGACCTCTCCCACACCCCCGGCAAGACCACGACCACGGTCGCCATGGACTTCGGCTGCCTCACGATCGATCCGACGCTGAAGCTCTACCTGTTCGGCACCCCGGGCCAGGACCGCTTCGGCTTCATGTGGGACGACGTGGTCGAAGGCGCCCTCGGCGGCCTGGTCATCGTGGACACCCGCCGGCTGGACGACTGTTACGCCGCGGTCGACTACTTCGAGCACAAGAACATCCCGTTCGCCGTCGCCGTCAACGCCTTCGACGGCGAGATCCACCACACCCTCGACGAGGTCCGCTGGGCCCTCGACGTCTCCGCCCACGTCCCCCTCATCGTCTTCGACGCCCGCAAAACAGGCTCCGTCCGGGACGCCCTCCTGGTCGTGCTGGAGGTCGCCCTCTCCCGAGCGGAGGACACCACGGGGAAGTGATCCGGGGGCGCCCGGGCTGACCCCCGGGCGCCGGTCCGACTACCGCCGGGGTCGAGCGGCCACGTCCGGCAGCCGGACGGATCGCTACTGTGCCGGCAGCTTGACGTGGACGTTCAAGCCGCCGCCCTCACGCGGTTCGGCCTTCACCGTTCCGCCGTGGGCACGCGCGACGGACCGGACGATGGTCAGCCCCAGGCCGACTCCCTGACCGCTGCCGGGGCGTTCGCTGCGCAGCCGCCTGAAGGGTTCGAAGAGGTTGTCCACCTCGTAGGCCGGGATGACCGGGCCGGTGTTGGAGACGGTCAGCGAGACGTAGCCGGAGTCAGCCGAGGTCGACGCATCCACCCAGCCGCCCTGCGGGATGTTGTACTGCACGGCGTTTTGCAGCAGGTTCAGTGCGACTCGTTCGAGCAGAACACCGTTGCCAGCGGTATGCGCGGGCGGACGTTCACCCCTCAGCTCCACGCCCTCCGCGTCCGCCTTCGCACGGACCTGGTCGACGGCCAGTGAAGCCTTCTCCGCAAGATCCACGTTCTTCCGTTCGGAGACCTCGTTCTCACTTCGGGCAAGCAGCAACAAGCCCTCTACGAGCTTCTCGCTGCGCTCGTTGGTGGCCAGCAGCGTCTTGCCCAACTGGACGAGCTCCGGCGCGGCATTCGGGTCGGACATCTGCACCTCAAGCAAGGTGCGATTGATGGCGAGCGGCGTGCGCAACTCGTGCGAGGCGTTCGCGACGAACCGCTGCTGTGCGTTGAAGGCCCGGTCCAGCCGTTCGAGCATGTCGTCGAAGGTGTCCGCCAGTTCTTTCCATTCGTCGTCAGGTCCGCCCAGTTCGATGCGCTTGTCGAGATCGGAGCCGGCCACGCCGCGCGCGGTGCGGGTGATGCGGCCCAGTGGCGACAACACCCGCCCGGACAACACGTACCCGAGGGCGAAAGCCAACACTGCCAGGACCATCACGGCCAGCATGGAGCGATGCAGCAGCGAGTTCAGGGCGGTATCGCGTTGATTGCCGAGACAGGTATCGAGAGCCCCGTTGAATTCGCCGACATTCTGCGCCAGACGGAGCTCTTGGCATACATCGCTGGACATCCTCAGATCAATTCCACCGAGGATGTGAAAAGCAGCGCCACTGTTGCGCAGTGCCTTCGCGACCAAGAAGTAGATGATCAAAAGAAGCACGATCCCGGCCACCAAGAACATGCCGCCGTACAGCAGCGTCAGTCTCATCCGGATGGTGGGCCGCAGCCGGGAGTAGTCCGCGGCGGAGTCGTAACGGCACCAGGGACGCTGCCACTTGTGCGAGGAATTCTTCGACCCCAGCGGGTGCGCCGACGGGTGCGCCTCAGAGTTACGAGGCACAGTCGTCAGCCCGGCGGCGGGAGCTGTACCCGGGGGTGATCGGCCCGGGGGTGATCGACCCAGGGGGGATCGGCCCGGGGGTGATCGGCCCGTGCCTGCCCGGGCGCATGCCGCGCCGTGCAGCGGACGGCTCCCCGGGCCGGCAGTGCCCCTCACGCCCACCGCGCAAACAGCCGGCCTCCCTGACGAGCCGGCAGGTGCCGTGTATCGCTCTGCGCAAGGCGGCACGTGTCCCTTCCTCCGGAATGATGTCCGCCCCATCGTGCCCGGAACAGGCGTAAACGGGTGGTAAGTTCGACTGCTCCTCCGGTTCATGGGGCGGTGCTCGGATCACTGGACGACGCTCGCGGCACTCGTCGGACCGTGCCCGGGTCATTGGACCGTGCCCGGGTCATTGGACCGTGGTGACGACCACCGCCTCCGATAGCCGTCCCGGCGGCCGGGCCTCCCACAAAGCGCGTCGGGTTCCGTCAGGCCCTCGTGGAGCAGGAGTCATCGCAGCTTCTCATCGCAGCTTCCAACGGGAGAATGCCATCTGCACCTCCTGAGGCGAGTTGGCGAGGGCAGTGTCGTCGGGTTCGGCTGCGGTGACGTGGGGGAGGTGGACGATGGCGTCATAGGCGTCCAAGGGGCTCACCTCGCAGTAGAGCGTGCCGAGACGCTGCTGGGAGATGGCCCGCAGGGCCTCGGTGTCGGCCGGTGACAGCCGCCGTAGGTCGGTGGCGAACGGTCCGTCACTACTGGCGGCCATGAGCGCGTCGAGGCTGCCGGGCCGGGGTGGCTCCAGGTCGGTGAAGAGTTTGCCGGCGTAGAAGTCGGCTCCGGTGTTGAGGGTTTGGCCGGTGCCGTTGGTGATGCCGATGACCAGGTAGTCCTCGCCGATTCGGTCGGCAAGGTGCATGCCCATCGTCGCCGCGGGCGGCATGCCCGGCAAGCCGGCGGGGCAGCGCTGGATGTGGCCGTTATGGGCGGCCAGAACGATCCGGTCCTCCCGCTGCAGGATCCATTCCACGGTGTCCGCGATGGCGGCGTCGCGGTTGAGGAGCACGCTGCCGTGGTCGCCACGGGCCATTGCGCGGACATTCGCATCGATGGTGACGGTCAGGTGCAGCGCGCGCAGCGCGCGCTCGTAGGGGTCGGCAGTCGTGCGCTGACGGTAGTCCAGGCGTCGCCCCTCCATCCGCGCGGTGAGATCGGCCAGTCCTGCTGTCAATGCATCCCGTCGCTCAGGGGCAAGCCGTCCGTAGGCGGCGACGGCCTGGGACAGGGAGAATGCGGACGACGCCGCGAAGGCCGAGGCCGTCTCCCGGATCCGCGGATCCATCTCGAACTCGGGATCCGCGTGTGCGAGGTAGGCGATGACGGCGTCCAGGCCGGGTAAGAGGGAGAGGTTCGAGCCCGACAGGTCGATGCCGTAGAAGCCAACCGGCCCGCCGGAATCGCGATGGTGCTGCCGCATCCACTCCAGATGGGCGCGCATCTCGGTCCACAGGCCCATCAGCGAGGTCATGCCGTTCGCCATGACGTTGCCGGGCCGGCCCTGTCCCCCGCGAATCCATTCGTCGGTCAGTTCTCCCTCCACGAATCCGGTCTCCATCGCGTAGGCGCCGAACCCGTGCCGCTCGACCAGGTAGCGCATCAGGCGATGGCGCAGCTGGTAGGACTCGCGGTTGTAGTGCGCGTTCTCGCCGATCGCCACCACTCTCGCGTCGCCGATCGCCTCATCCAGCCATCCCAGGTCCTCCTGCGGACCCTCCGGGTCCAGCGTGCGCAGCGGCCGTATCGCCTCGGTGCTCAGCCGAGCCGGAGCCGGCGAGTTGTTCGTGCTCACTTGCCTCAACCTCCTTCATCATTCCCAACTTTGGGAACGTTACCAGCTATGGGAGCATTACGAAGTGGACACTCTCGACCTGCTGCTGCACCCGGTGCGACTACGCCTCACCTACGCCATGTCCGGTGAACGGACGTGCACCACCGGCGAGTTGTGTGCGGCGCTGCCCGATGTCCCCAAGACCACCGTGTACCGGCACGTCGGCCTGCTGACCGAGGGAGGAGTGCTGGAGGTGGTGGACGAGCAGCGGGTGCGCGGTGCGGTGGAGCGGCGTTACCGACTGCGCCGCGACCGCATGGCGATCGGCCCAGAGGCGGGCGCGTCAATGTCCCTGGACGACCACCGGCGCGGTTTCGCCGCCGCCATGGCCGCCCTGATCGCCGAGTTCAACGCCTATCTCGACCGGCCAGGAACCGACCCGTTCGCCGACTCCGTGGGCTACCGGCAGGGCACCCTCTGGCTCGACCCCGACGAACTCGCCGCACTGATCAGCGAGTTGCGCCAATCCTTCGCGTCACGCGCGGGCAACGGGCCGGCGCCCGGCCGCAAACCCCACCTGGTGAGTTCCATCTTCTTCCCGACCGAGGAACCACCGCACCACGAAGACCCCCCGCCAGCCACCGGCACTAGAACCGACAGGCAGTGACGCCCCAACAGGAACTACCCCTGCGGCTCCAGTTGCCCCCAGAAACCCCCCAGTGACAGCCCGGCCGTAGGCCGGTCGACCCACCGGACCCGGATGGTGATCACGTGTCGGTACTGCCGCGGTCGGCAACGACTTCGACTCCACCGCGCTCGGGCGAGAGGCGCGAACGACGAAGGAGTGGGTGGCAGCGAGGCGATCGGAGCATCAAACGAGCGTCACGGGCGACCGAGTCCTGCCCCCTGAGGTCGACCACCGAGCGACTACCTCAAGGACGGGTATCGCCACGGCACGCTTCAGCTCGCCTCCCCGCCCGTCTCCGGCGGTGTGGTCCCCCAAGCGGCATCGATGCACGCGGAGGGGCACCCCGTGACGCTCCCAGCTCCTGGTGATGCGGTGGCGCGGGTCGCGGTGAGGTCGTGGCAGCGTCCCGGCAGGGCCGGGGCAGGCACAACACAACGAGCCGGCACCATCCAAGGGAGTGTTCCATGGCCGTCGGAAGGCGACACGCGTGATCGAGTGCGTCCTCACGTGCATCACCAGTGCATTGGAGATTTCCTCCACCCGAAAAGCCGAACGATCCGACTCAGGAGTCCGCCTCGGACGTGCTCAGCCAGTTGCGTGCACTCCTGGCCGTAGCGCGCAACTGCGGGTGGTCACGCACGATCTCCCGTTGGCGTTCGGCTGGCAGCCCAAGTTCGTTCAGCAGATTGAGAATAACGACCGCGGTGGTCACGTCCACAATGGCGATCAGTTCCTCCAGCTCGTGGTTGGGGGTCCGCCCTTCGTGTGCCAGGTCGTTTCGCGCGCGGGTCGTCCGTCTGGCCCACCGGTCCACGTCAGGCACGAGCGTGGACAGCGCCTCCTGGTCGGGGCGGGCCGCGAGTGCGTACAACCGATCCCGAAGCGTCGGGTCATTGCGGAGGGAGCTGCGGATCCGCTTCCTATGCTCCTCGGGGACCTGAGCCAGCATTGCTTCGCGCATCGGTTTGAAATCCTCCGAGTGGATCGGCGGTTCGTCGATGTCAAAGCCACGGTGCAGCACCTCAGCCGCCCCCACCGCCGTCAGAAGATTGTTCTCGACGTAGCGTGCCGGCGCGTAGCGAAGCCCCAGAACCATGTTCGTCGCGGGCTGCAGCCGTTCGTGCACATCGCACCAACGGGGGATGATCTCCTCGAAAGGCAGAGCCTCGCACGTGAAGAACACACGATGGTGAGCGGCTGCCTTCTCATCGTGCTTCCCGACCACAAAGGGCGAATACAGCACGTCGACATCGCGCTCCAGCCGCAGCCCGCCGCACTCCGACACGGCGTCGTCCGGGGCAAGTTTCAGGCGTACCCAGATCATGCCCGCAGCACGATGAGTGGCAAGGGCGATCAGGTCTTGTATCAACCGCGCATAGCCAATCGCATCATTCAAGGAAGACGCCTCGCGCGGGGTGATCCGTATGTACGCGGTATCACTCAGGCGGCCAACGGTTCCACCCCGACGCTGATCGAAGAACGGCAGCGTGTGGCGGTGCGCGAGCACGAACTCCGTGCCGTCGACTTCGACTGACTGCACCTCCGCGGGCTTGACGGAAATGGTGCCGCTCCCATCAGGACGCCCGCCGGGCGCACTCAGGAACCCTTCGAGCACTGACGATGCCGCCCAATGCCCGAGATCCTCCACTGACACCTCTGTTGTGGAGAACGCCGCCTCGTCTTCACCGCCGACGTGCGCCCCGATGAGTGCCGTCGTTGCCACAACGGTCTGTTTGTCGGGGGTCTTTACCCGCGCACCGAAGGTCCGCTGGCCACCGTCAGGAAAACAGCCGAAGAGGCTGATCTCACGTTGATCGGCGGCACCATGGATCACACTCCACGTTCGACGGCCCTCATGGACCATCAGCACACCGGGAGCCGGCGTCGTCGTGACTCGATCCTCGAACGCGCCGATCAATGAGAGCGTCAAGCCGCACTCGGGCTCGTAGCGGAGCACGCCTGGCACCTGGTGCCCAGGGTCTTCCGGCAACCACCAGAAGCCAGCCCACTCGCCTGATGCGTCGAGATTCAGCGGGTCGCTGCCCCTCATGATCACCTTCCCCGTCGTATGGAGTGTTCGCGAGTGCACGCACGTCGCTCTTCCGAATTATTCCTGGGTGGCGTCTCGGGGAAGAGATCAACCGTGGTGGGCGACGAGGCGCGGAGCCGGGCGCAGATTGAACCGCTCCGGGTCTGATGGAGCCGTTAATGCGCCTCGGCTTACGTAGAGTCGAGTCGCGGGACTCTTGCGGGCCCGCTCCATCTCGTAACCCGCCGCGCGTTCCGCAGCCTGGGCCCAGAGCTCCCGGCCCAAGGCCGTTGAGACACACGGTGAACTGGTCGAGCGGCTTCCAACTGGCGGCCCGTTCGGGGGCGGTTGAGGGCGCGGCCCATACCGGCGCAGCGGGCCTTGAAACAGTCCTGGCAGGCGAGTCGATTGCCTCGACTCGTAGAGCGGACTCACGGGTACGGCTGCTCGTGCTGTGCTCCCAAGGGGCCGTCGGCGACTTCCCCAGCGGGCCGTCGGCGGTCCGGCGGCCCGGAGACATAGGCTTCCATGCCCGCAATGGCCAGGGGACAGACGGGATCCGCCTCGGGACGGCCGTGCAGGCGGAGCAGTACGTGGTCGTCACCGACCAAGCAGTCGGTGTGCGGAAGCGTGTGGGACAGCAGGCGGGCGAAATCGTCGCAGGCTGTCCGGACGTCCACCTCCTCCAGGCCGAGCCAGACGTGCAATGTGCAGTCCTGGACCTTCAGTTCGACGTCGATTGGGGTATCGGCCGCCTCGGCGGCTTCGCCGCACCATGTCAGGGTCTCGTCCAGCGCGCCGAGGTGGACGGGAAGCGGGTGGAAAGCCTCCTGACGCATGTCGCCGCGGACCGTTACGCCGGTGGCCGGGGCTTGGTCGCGCCACCAGTCCTGCACGACGTCGCGGACCGAGGCGGCCTGCGGTCCGCTGCTCAGCGCTCGCCGTACGGCGTCCGCCGCGTTTCGCCGGACCACGCTCGCGGCCCCGGGCCGGGACTCAGCGGCCATGCGGCGCAGGAGTGAGCCGGGCCCGATGCGGGTATCGTCGAGGACCTTCCGGTACAGCTCGCCCAGCGCCTCCGGTACGGCCGTGCCGTACGGCCCGAGCAGGGAACGCGGCCGTCCAACGCCTGCGGCAGAGGCACCGCGGCCCCTGCCCGCCGCCGGGCCACCTCCACCCGGCCGACGGCCAGGGCGTCGTAGAGCCCACCATGGCGACGACGGTGTTCGCCCACCAGCGACACTTCCACCAGCGACCGGACCGGGCCATCCGCGCAGAGCACGGCGTCGGCCAGTTCGAACAACGCATCCGCACATCGGGGCAGGCACAAGTAGAACTCACCCCGGAAGCGTGACCGTTCCGTGAACCGGTCCTGCCGGACCGCGTGATGCAGCAGACGCATCCCTCGGCCTTCGTGGACATGTGCGTTCCTGGGTCGGAGCGCGTTCTCAGCCGAAGGCCGCCTGCGCGTACGGCAGTTGCCAGACGAGTGGTCAAGTACGAGAAGCCGATCGACCCCCGAGGTTGAAGATCAAGGTGATGGCTGTCCCGTAATCCCTGGTGGGCGCCTGAGGGATTGCGGGACAGCCCTCAGCCATCGACCGGCTGCCGAAGTTGCTCCTCGGAAGGAAGTCACCCCAGGAAGCTCAATCGAACTCGACGGTCCGTGTTATCGGTGTTCGTGTCGACCAGGCAGACGGACTGCCAGGTGCCGAGGGCCAGGCGGCCGGCGATGACCGGGAGGGTGGCGTGCGGTGGGACCAGGGCCGGGAGGACGTGGTCGCGGCCGTGGCCGGGGCTGCCGTGGCGGTGACGCCAGCGGTCGTCGGCGGGGAGCAGGTCGTGCAGGGCGGCGAGGAGGTCCTCGTCGCTGCCGGCGCCGGTTTCGAGTACGGCGATGCCGGCCGTCGCGTGCGGCACGAAGACATTGAGCAGGCCGTCACGGCCGTCCGCGACGTCCCGGAGGAAGGCGGCGCAGTCGGCGGTGAGGTCGGCGACGGTTTCCGTCGAGCCGGTGGTGATGTCCAGGGTGCGGCTGGTGAATGCAGAGCTCATGCGTTCATTTTCGTACGGCACGGCCGCCTGCCTTCGCGCCGGGCGGCGCACCGCTCCTGGTGGCGGGCGGACGCTGATCGGCGGACGCGGAGGAGACGGACGCGGAGGGGCTGACGGGAGCTGAGGGGCTGACGGGAGCTGAGGGGCTGAGGGGGATGAGGGACTGATGAGGGACTGATGAGGGGCTGACAGGAGCTGAGGGGCTGATGGGGGGGCAGGCGGCCGACTCGGGAAGAGATCACCCCTTCCCCCTGTTAGTAGAAACATGAACTACATCGGGGTGGGCACGGTCCCGACATCGGCCACATTCGGCGCACTCGCCACACCACACGTCACACACACCGAGACCAACGATCCCGACGAGATCAGCGGGGCCAATGGGGTCGACGGGGTCGACGGGGCCGACGGGGCCGACGGGGCCGACGGGGCCGACAAGATCAACGAGATCAAAGGGGTCGACGAGCCCTACGAGATCGAGCAGGCCCAACAGGTCGACGTCGTAGTGGTCGGCGCCGGCCAGGCCGGCCTCGCCTCCGCCTTCCATCTACAGCGAGTGGGCTACCGGCCGGACCGGGACTTCGTCGTGCTCGACCATTCCCCCCGCCCTGGAGGCGCCTGGCAGTTCCGGTGGCCGTCACTCACGTACGGCAAGGTGCACGGGATGCATGCGCTGCCCGGGATGGAGCTCAGCGGCGCCGATCCGGGGCGGCCGTCGTCCGAGGTGATCGGCGCGTACTTCGAGAGCTACGAGCAGACCTTCGGGTTGCGCGTCCACCGCCCCGTGAGTGTCCTGGCGGTCCGCGAGGGCGCGGACGGGCGACTGCTGGTCGAGTCGTCGGAGGGGCGGTACGCGACACGGGCCCTGATCAATGCGACGGGGACCTGGGACCGGCCGTTCTGGCCGCGCTTTCCCGGACAGGAGACGTTCGGCGGCCGACAGCTGCACAGTTCCCAGTACAAGGGGCCGGAGCAGTTCCGCGGTGCGCGGGTCGTGGTGGTGGGCGGCGGGACGTCGGCCGTGCAGCAGTTGCTGGAGATCGCGCCGGTCGCGGCGGCCACGACCTGGGTGACGCGACGGCCGCCGGTCTTCCGCGAAGGCCCGTTCGGCGAGGAGGAGGGCCGGGCGGCGGTGGCACTCGTCGAGGAACGGGTCCGACAGGGTCTGCCGCCGCGGAGCGTGGTGAGCGTGACCGGGCTGCCGATGACGGACGCGATCCGGCGGGCCCGCGAGAGCGGCGTACTGGAACGACTCCCCCTCTTCGAACGGATCACGCCGACCGGCGTGGCGTGGCCGGACGGCCACCGGGTGGAAGCGGACGCGATCCTCTACGCGACCGGGTTCCGCGCGGCCATCGACCACCTCGCCCCACTGAAGCTGCGCGAGCCGGGCGGCGGCATACGGATGGACGGCACCCGCACCCTGCGCGACCCCCGGATCCACCTCGTCGGCTACGGCCCCTCCGCCAGCACCATAGGCGCCAACCGCGCAGGCCGCTCAGCCGCACGCGACATCCACCAACTACTGGCCCCCGCCCCCAGATCCACGCCCGCACCTACACCCGCACCCGCACCCGCACCCGCACCCGCACCCGCACCCAACACCTTGGCGCCCCCACGCCCCAAGTCCCCACTCCCCCACACCTCGCCCCACCCTCACACCCTCACACCATCACGCAGAGTGATATAGTCAGGAACTAATCACTCTCCGTAATCGTTGCCGGGGTATGAGGAGGCGGCACGAGGCGAGAGACACGAAGCGAGAGGAACGGAGGCGGAGACCGCACGAGCCTGAAACGTGGGGCCGCAGAGCAGACCAGGAGAACGGACGCAGACACCAAACGAGCCCGTACACCGAGCGAACCCCTACACCAAGCGAGCCCGTACACCGAACGAGCCCGAGACGCAGCACCCGAGAACCGCCCCAAGCCACCCCACCGCAACCCCAACCTGCCGCCGCCCCAAGCCACCCCAACCAGGCCACCACCCCACCGCAACCCCAACTACAACCCCAACCAGCCCACCCCCGCACGCCCCCTACCGCTCCAACCCCTCCCGCGAAGTCTCCGGGAGCGTGAGGTAGACGACGAACGAGACCAGGCAGAGCGCGGACACGTACCAGGGGAAGAGGGTCGCGTGACCGGCCTGCTTGAACCAGGTGCCGACGTACGGAGCGGTGCCGCCGAAGAGCGCGACGGTGAGGGAGTACGGGAAGCCGATGCCGGCGGCGCGCACCCGGGCGGGGAAGACCTCGGCGTTCACGGCCGCGGCGATCGCGGTGTAGCCGGTGAGCAGCACCATGCCCGCGCACTGCACCAGCAGCAGGGAGACGAACGCGTCGGTGACCAGGTGGAGCAGCGGCACCGCGAGGACCGCGAAGCCGAGTGAGAAGCCGAGCAGCAGGGGCTTGCGGCCGATGCGGTCCGAGAGCAGGCCGCCGAGCGGCTGGAGCAGGGCGAAGAAGGCGAGCGAGAGGGTCCCGACGACGAGTGAATCGCCCTTGTCGAAGCCCGCGTTGACCTGGGCGTAGGTGGGGAGGTAGGTCGTCCAGGTGTAGTAGGCGATGGTGCCGCCGGCGGTGATGCCGCAGATCAGCAGGGACTGTCGGGGGTGGCGGCGGAGGGCCTCGAAGAGGCCGGGGCGGGCGGCGGCCTGCTGTTCGGCGCTGCGGGTTTCCTGTGCGCCGCGCCGGATCCACAGGCCCAGCAGGCTCAGCAGCGCGCCCCCGAGGAAGGCCACCCGCCAGCCCCACTGGCCCATCTCGCGTTCGGTGAGCAGTGCGGCGAGCAGCGCCGCCGTGCCGGAGGCCAGGAGCTGGCCGAGGGTCGTGGAGACGTACTGGAAGCTGGAGAACAGGCCGCGGCGGCCGGGGCCTGCGGACTCGACGAGGAAGGTCGTGGAAGCAGCGAATTCGCCGCCGACGGACAGGCCCTGGACAAGACGGGCAACGACCAGCACGACCGGCGCGAGGAGGCCGGTGGTGGCGTAGGTGGGGGTGAGGGCGACGAGCAGGCTGCCGCCGCCCATGAGCAGGATGGTCACGGTCAGGGCGGACCGCCGGCCGCGGCGGTCGGCGACCGCGCCCATCAGCAGCCCGCCCACGGGCCGCATGAAGAAGCCGACGGCAAAGACGGCGAAGGTGGAGAGCAGCGGCACCAGGGAGTTGCCGGCGCCCTTGGGGAAGACCTGGTCGGCGAAGTAGACGGCCAGGAAGGAATACGCGTACCAGTCGTACCACTCGACGGCGTTGCCTATGGAGGCGGCGGCCAACTGGCGCAGCCGGGACGCCGGGCGGCCGTCGTCCGGCGCGCGCTCCGCGGTCAGGGTTTCGGCGTTCGACATGGTCCTCCGCTCCGGTTCTTCTCCTCGGCCTGCTGCTGGGGCAGGATGAGCCGACAGGTGATCATGTACCGCGGAAGCGGATGGCCGCCAGAGGCCGGAGCGGCCGAAAAGAGATGGCAACGTGCGCGTAGCACTGTTCGTCACCTGTATCAACGATCTGCTGCAGCCGCGGACGTTCCCTCTGGCGCTGCTGGACAACGGGCGGACGGACACCATGGCCGGTACGGTCGGGCGTCAGGCGTTGCGCTGTATCCGTTGTTCGGCCCGTCTCCATGCGTGTCCGGTGTGCGAGCGGGCCGGGGGGATGCCTACGGGTCGCCGTATCCGGGTTCGATCCGTGCCGTTCCCACTCCTCAACTGCCGCTCCTCGCCAGCCCGTTGGAGGAGTCGCTGCCGTATGCGTCGTCGTTGTGCGGGGCGTGTTACGAGGTGTGTCCGGTCGCCATCGGCATCCCTGAGGTGCTGGTGCATCTGCGGGAGCGGGTGGTGGAGGGCGGTCCGGCCGTCCGGGGTGGGGCGCGGGTGGTACTGAAACCGGCCAAAGGACATGCCGCGGAGCGGGCGGCAATGCGGACGGCGATGCGGACGGCGTCCTGGGCGTTCGGTCATCCGGGGGTGCTGCGCCGCGGGATGCGGCTGGCGGCGCGGACGCGGGGTGTGGCATCGGCGGCGGTTGCCGGGGCCGGGGCATGCGTGGTCGCGGGCCCGTGATCTTCCGGTGGTGCCGCCGGAGTCGTTCTGTGACTGGGGGCGGCGCACCCGTGGCGGGCCGGGCGGGCAGCCGTCGCGTGGGGAAGGGCGCGGCGAGGGGCGGCCGTTCGGTGGGGAAGGAGCGGGGCCGTGAGCAGCGGGGATGTGGTGTTGGCGCGGGTGCGGCGGGCGCTGTCGGACGTGTCGCGGGGTGCGGGGCCGGGTGGTGCGGAGGTGGGTGAGCCGCCCTTGGTGCGTGACTATCGGCTGGTGCACGGGGCGCGTACCGCGGTGGAGACGGTGGATCTGCTGGCCGAGAACCTGGCGGATTACCGGGCGTTGGTGCACCGCAGTGATGTGGCCGGGCTGCCGGGAAGTTGATCGGCCGGCAGCGGGGGGCGCGGAGCGTCGTGGTGCCCCAAGGGCTTCCGCGGGGGTGGCTGGCCGCGGTGGGGGCGGAGGTGGTCGAGGACCGCGCGGAGCAGACGGCGCGGGAGTGGGATGCGGTGGACAGTGTGGTGACGAGGTCTGCGGTGGCGATTGCGGAGACCGGCACGCTGGTTCTGGATGCCGGGCCTGACCAGGGGAGACGGCGGATCACGCTGGTGCCCGATCATCATGTCTGCGTGGTCCGGGTGCCCGGGCAGGTGGTCGGGTCGGTGCCCGAGGCGTTGCCGCGGCCGGTTCCCGGGGCGGCCGCTGACGTGGATTTCGGGGCCGTCGGCCACCAGTGACATCGAGTTGGACCGGGTGGAGGGGGTGCGCGGTCCGCGGACGCTGGAGGTGGTCCTGGTGGAGGGGGCCGGGGGCGGGGTCGCGGGCGGGGGCTGAGGCGGGGTCCCGCGGGTGGCCGGAGGGCGACCGCGACAGGTGTGCGAACCCGTTGTCAGTGGGGATTCCTACACTGATCGGGATGTCTTTCGCACGCTCGGTGCGGGGCCGGCGCCCGGGGGGAGGGAGCGGACCATGCTGCGGCAGGAGGTCAGCGCACGGCGTTCCGGTGCGGCCGGGGGCGGGGGCTCCGTGCCGGTTCCGGGGCCGCCTTCTTCGGCTGCCGGGCCGCCGCCGTCGGCCCCGTCCCGGCTGCTGACGTGGCTGGCACGGCTGGGGGTGCCGGCGGCGGCGTTCGCGGTGTTCCAGACGCTGGTGGGGATCCTGCCGCAGAATCTGGCCGGTGAGGCGGCGCGGTACTGCCTGGCGGCGACGGCCGGGGTCGGGGTGGGTGCGGTGGTGTGGCTGTCGGCGGCGCTGGTGCGGGCCCGGGCCGCGGCCGCGGCAGGTGGTGGGGTGCCGCCGCCGGGGCCGGTGGCGTCGCCGGCGGGTTCGCTGCCGGAGTTGATGGACGGTGCGTACGAGGCGTTGCGGCGCGGGTTGTCGGTGGTCGAGGTGCCGGGGCACGGGCCGTTGACGGGCTGGCCGCATTCCCTTGCGGAGAGCGAGCCGCCGGTGCATCCGACGGCGTTCGGTACGGCGTACGGGCTGCATCTGCTGCTGGACATCGCGCCGTACGACGGGCGGATACGCGCGGGTGAGGTGGCGGAGACGCTGTGGCGGCTGCGGCTTCCGGGTGGTGGCTGGGCGGCGCGTTCGCAGGGCAGCGGGGCGCGTCCGGAGGTGACCGCGGTGGTGCTGGGTGCGCTGGCGCGGGCGGGGGCGGATCCGCGGCTGCTGGAGGCCGAGATCCATTCGTGCGAGGCGTTGCTGGATCCGGATCATGATGCCTTCGGTCTGGCGAACACCTATGTGGTGACGAATGTGCTGCGTGGGCTGTTGCGTGCGGCGCCGGGTTCGGCGTCGCTGGGCGGGCTGCGGGCGGTGCTCGTCAACGGTGCCACGGGGGATCCGGCGCGGGGTCACCACCGTTGTTGGGGTGCGGCGTTGGCGACGGGTCGCGGCAATCCGGCGCCGTCGGCGGTGCATACGGCGCGGGCGGTGGTGACGTTGGACCGGGCTGCGCGGGTGCTGGGGGAGGATGCCCGGCAGCGTGCGGTGCGGGAGGAGGGGTTGCGCTGGTTGCTGGCGGGGGCGGCGTTGCCGGGGGCGGGGGCGGGTGATCTGGCGAACGGTCAGGAGGAGGTGCGGCGGCCGGGGCAGGACGATCCGTTGCATCAGGAGCTGTTGTCGGTGCGGCATTTCGGGGCGGCGTGGGTGGCGCGGGCCCTGATGACGGACGGGGCGCGGCAGGTCGCGGCGGAGGGGGTGGGGCTGCCGGTGTGGGAGGCCCAGCTGGCGGCCGCGGTGGCGCGGGTGCGGGGCATGCAGCGGGGCGGGGTGTGGCGGTGGGACGACGGGCCGATGGGTAATCCGGTGTGGATGGCGTATCAGGGGCTGTCGGTGCTGCGGCGGTATGCGCTGATGTCCTACGGGCCGTGAGGGCGGTGGGGTGCGGCCTGGCGCGCCGGCGCCGGCAGGTCGGGGCGCGGCGGGCCGGTGGGCGGGGCCGGCGGCGGTGAAGTGCGGGGCGTGGCGGGCCGGTAGGAGGCGCCGGCGAGGGTGAAGTGCGGGGCATGGCGGGCCTGTAGGCGGGGCCGACGGCGGCGAGGCGCGGCAGGCCGGTAGGCGGGGCCGACAACGGCGAGGCGCAAGACGTGGCGGACCCGTAAGTGGTGCCGACAACGGCGAGGCGTGAGACATGGCGGACCCGTAAGTGGTGCCGACGGCGGCGAGGTGCGGGACGTGGCGGGCCGGTAGGAGGCACCGGCGAGGGTGAAGTGCCGGTGGACAGGAGGCGGAGATGCGGGTCGAGGAGGTTCGGCGGCTGCTGGTGGACCGGCTGGGCGGTGGGCCGCGGCCGCCGTCGCCCGAGTCGGCGCGTGCGGTGGTGGCCGAGCTGGCGCGGCCGGAGGTGCTGGGTCCGCTGGCGCGCCGATTATCCGCCGGTGCGGTGGACCTGCCGGAGTGCACGCGGCTGTCGTACCGGCATGTGCTGGGTTTCGACAAGCTGTTGTTGCTGTCGGGTGCGCCGCGGTTCATGTTGCGGGTCCATTTCTGGCCCGGCCCGGTGGGTGGGGAGCCGGAGGACATCCACAACCACCGGTGTGCGATCGCCTCGGCGGTGGTGCGCGGCCGGGTGCGGATGGAGTGTTACGAGCCGGCGGTGGAGGGGGTGCCGGCGGTGGTGTACCGGGAGACGATCGATGGGCCGGGTGGGGCCTGGCGGTTGCGGCGGGTCGGTGAGGCCCGGCTCCGGTTGGTGCGTGACGAGCGGTACGGGGCGGGTCGGAGTTACGGGCTGGATGCCCGTACGCTGCACCGGGTGGTGAGCGAGGAGCCGACGGTGACGCTGTTCCTGGAGACCGCCCCGCAGCGCTCGGTGACCGATGTGTACGTCAGGGTGTCCGGCCGGGCCGGCCAGGTCAGCGGCGACCGCGCCGGGCGGACCGGTCCGCCGCCCAAGATTCCGCTGGCCCCGGCCGTGTATCTTGCCGAACTCGACGCGCTGGCACGGTCTTTGGGCTGGTGAAGGGGGTGGGGGCGAGGCCCTGGTAGCCGTAGCGGGCGGTCATGGTGCGCAGTCCGGAGGCGTCGAGCCGGCCGCCGAAGACCTGGCGGATCACGCCGAGGTTGTAGGCGTCGACGCCGGCGTCGGCGAGTTCGGCGGGCCGGGCCCAGAGGTATGCCTGGTCGGGGCTGGGCAGGACGACGTCGAGGGTCAGTGGCCGGACGAGGAAGTTCTCCTGGTGGTTGCGGACGCGCCGGCCTTGGTAGTCGCTGAGGAAGCTGGCGGATCCGGTGTGGGCGACGACGGCGCCGAGGAGTCCGGTTTCTTCCTTGAGCTCTCGCAGGGCGCCGCTTCGGGGGCTCTCCCCCGGTTCCAGTTTGCCGCAGGGGACGCCCCATGCGCCGGGCAGGAAGCGTTCGCGGTAGCTGCGGCGGACGATCAGCACGCGGCCGTTGTGGACCACCACCGCCGCGGCGAGACGGGGAGGGGCTGCTGTCTGGTTCATCGCACTTCTCGCATTCCGAGAGGACGGGCGGCCCGGACTTCTCGTGATCCGAGAGGACGGGCGGCAGGCCCGTGGCGGACGTCCACCGTACCGGCGGGTGCTGCGGGAAGGACCGGGTGCGGCGGGGTGGCGAGCGGTGAACTGGCGTGCGTCGGGCTCGCATTGGCGGCGCGTGTTTTCGATGTTCCGGGAGAGCCGCGAGCCGGCCCGCGCCGGTTCGCCTCCACGTCGGGTACCCGGGGTCCGGCCGCGAAACTCCCGGCGCGAGGGTGACCCCGGCATGCGTAGGCAGCCGGTGCGTACGCAGCTCAGAGGGCTGGGTGGGCCGGGTACAGGCCCGCAGACTCGCTCTCATCGCCACCGGGCGATCGACAGAGAGGCAGGCAGATCGTGCAGCGCAACGTGAACGACAACAGCATGCAGCGCAACGTGACCGACCACAGCATGCAGCGCAACGTGACCGACCACAGCGTGCAGTGCAGCGTGACCGGCAACAGCATGCAGCGCCACGTGACCGGCGACGGCGACGCGGTTTTCTGGCAGGCGGGTTGGGCGGCGTCCGTGCAGCGTCCCAGTGAGGGGTTCCACGAGAACTGGGCGTTGGAGGGGTTCGCGGACCAGACGGTGCGCCAGGTGGTCCGGGTCACCGGTTCCGGTGCGGCGGCGCGGATCGTGCTCTCGAACCGGTACGGGACCGAGCCGCTGGAGGTGGCCGGTGCGACCCTGGCCCGTACCGGTGAGGGTGCCGGGGTGCAGGAGGGGACGGTGCGGCGGCTCACGTTCGGCGGGGCGGCGGGGGTCCGTGTTCCGGCGGGCGGGGAGGTGCGCAGCGATGCGGTCGAGGTGGTGGTGGCGCCGTTCGAGTCGCTGACCGTGTCGCTGTACTTCGCGCGGCCGTCCGGGCCCGCGACCTTCCACGCGCAGGCGTACGCCACGGCGTACCGGGCCGCTGGCGACCGGCTGACCGATACGGGCCCGGCGGCGTTCGGGGAGACGACGGTGTCGTGGTACTACCTCGCGGCGGTGGAGTTGGCGGACGGTGAGCCGGCGCGGCGGGACACGGTGGTGGTCTTCGGTGATTCGATCACCGACGGTTTCGGTTCGACGGTCGACGGCAACCGGCGCTATTCGGACGCGCTGGCCGAACGGCTCGCGGAGCGGGGCGGGGTGCGGCCGGTGCTGAATCAGGGCATCGGTGGGAATCTGCTGCTGAGCGATTCGGCGTGGTTCGGGGAGCGGGCGGTGGGGCGGTTCCGGCGTGATGTGCTGGACCGGCCGGGGGTGCGCTCGGTGGTGGTGCTGGTGGGTCTGAACGACATCGGGTTCAGCGAGATCGACCTGCCGACGTACAAGCCGGATCCGGACCGGTCCGCTGACGAGCTGATCGCCGGCTACCGGGAGTTGATCGCGGCTGCGCGGGCGGCGGGGGTGCGGATCGTCGGGGGGACGATCCTGCCGTTCAAGGGGGCGGAGTACCACACTCCGGGTGCCGAGGCGAAGCGGCGGAAGGTCAACGACTGGATACGGGGCTCGGGCGAGTTCGATGCGGTCGCGGACTTCGCGGCGGCGCTGGCGGAGCCCGGCGATCCGGAGGCGTTGGCGGCGCAGTGGGACAGCGGGGACCACAAGCACCCGGGTGACGAGGGGTACCGGGTGATGGCCGGGGCGGTGGATCTCGCGGCGCTGTGAGGGCGGCGGGGCGGTCGGGGAGGGCCCGGGGAAGGGCAGGGGTGGGGGCGGCGGCCGCCCCGACCGGTCAACCGGCCGCCGCCACCCCGGATGTTACCCATGGGTCACTTGTGGGGCCATCATCTGCTCGCCGGGCGGGGTGAGGTGTGCGTCACGCCGGACGAGTGCCGCGTAGCGGCCGTCGGCGGCGAGCAGTTCGTCGTGGGTGCCGCGTTCGGCGATCCGGCCGCCGTCCAGGACGACGATCTGGTCGGCGTCGCGGACGGTGGAGAGGCGGTGCGCGATGGTGAGCGTGGTGCGGCCGGCGGACAGTTCGTCGATGGCCTGCTGGACGGCGTGTTCGGTGCGGGTGTCCAGGGCGCTGGTCGCCTCGTCGAGGACGAGTACCGGCGGGTCGCGCAGGATGGTGCGGGCGATGGCCAGGCGCTGCTTCTCGCCGCCGGAGAAGCGGTAGCCGCGCTCGCCGACGAGGGTGTCGTAGCCGTCGGGGAGGGCGGTGATGTGGTCGTGGATCTGGGCGGCCTTGGCGGCGCGGTGGATCTCGTCGTCGGTGGCGTCGGGTTTGGCGAAGCGCAGGTTGTCGGCGACCGAGGCGTGGAAGAGGTAGGTCTCCTGGGAGACCACGCCGACGGTGCGGGCGAGGGTGTCGAAGTCGAGGTCGCGGACGTCGGTGCCGTCGAGGGTGACCCGGCCTTCGGTGACGTCGTAGAGGCGGGGGACGAGGTAGCTCAGGGTGCTCTTGCCGCTGCCGGTGGGGCCGACGACGGCGAGGCTGCCGCCGGCGGGAACGGTCAGGTCGATGCCGTCGAGGGTGGGGGCGGCGTCGGGGTCGTAGCGGAAACCCACGTTCTCGAAGCGGATCTCGCCGCGCGGGGCCGGGATGCGGACCGGGTCGGCGGGTTCGGTGATGGCGACCGGCAGGTCGAGGTATTCGAAGATGCGCTGGAAGAGCGCGAGTGAGGTCTGCATCTGGACGCCGGTGGACAGCAGGGAGACGGTCGGGCGCAGCAGGCCCTGCTGGAGGGAGACGAAGGCGACCAGGGCGCCTATGGAGAAGACGGGTCCGCCCAGTTGGAGGACCAGGCCGGCGGCCCAGTAGATGAGGGCGGGCATGGCGGCCATGACGATGCCGATGGTGGCCATCCGCCAGCGGCCCGCCATGTTGGCGCGGACCTCCAGGTCGACCAGGCGCTCGGACTCGGCGGCGAAGTCCTTGGTGAGGGAGTCGGCGCGGCCCATGGTGCGGCCGAGGAGGATGCCGCTGACCGAGAGGGATTCGGTGACCATCGCGGACATCGCGGCCATCTGCTTCTGCCGCTGGGTGGTGATCTTCTTGCGTTCGTTGCCGACCCGGCGGCTGATCCAGACGAAGAGCGGGAGGAGCAGCAGGGAGACGACGGTCAGCCGCCAGTCGAGGGCGAGCATGGCGCAGACGGTGGCGGTGACCGAGGTGAGGTTGGAGACCAGGGAGGTGGCGGTGGAGGTGACCGTGGCCTGCATGCCGCCGATGTCGTTGGCGATCCGGGACTGGACCTCGCCGGTGCGGGTGCGGGTGAAGAACGCCAGGGGCATCCGCTGGAGCTTGGCGTAGACGGCGGTGCGCAGGTCGTGCATGACGCGCTGGCCGACGGTGGTGGAGAGCAGGGTCTGCAGGACGCCGAAGACGCTGGTGGTGACGGCGGCGGCGATCATGCCGAGGGCGAGCAGGGTGAGCAGTCCGGTGCGGCGGCCGGGGATGGCGACGTCGAGGATCTCGCGGAGGAGGAACGGCGAGGCCACGGAGACCAGGGAGGAGGCGCCGACGAGCAGCCCGACGAGGGCGAGCCGGCCGCGGTAGGGGCGGAAGAGGGTGAGGATCCGCCGGACCGGGACCGGTGCGTCGGGGTCCTTGGGGGGCGGGGTCCACTGGGGTTCGTCGCGGTGCATGGGCTCCTACGAGGGGTACGGGACAGCGGGACTTCACGGAGCCTAGCTCATTGTTACCTATACTCACAATGAACAAGGTCCTGGTACTCTCGGGACATGCCCTCCTCTGAGCCGACGGTCAGCAGCAACCTCGCCGAACAACTGGTGCGGCTGACCCGCCGGATGCACCGCGCACAGATGCGCCACATGGCGCATCTGGACCTCGCCGTCACCCCCGCCCAGTCCCGGGTGCTGCGGATCGTGGGCCACTACCGCGACACCCCGCCGCGGATGGCGGACCTCGCCCAGCGGCTGGAGGTCGTCCCGCGGGCGGTGACGACCCTGGTGGACGCCCTGGAGGCGAACGGCGCGGTCCGCCGGGTGCCGGATCCGGCCAACCGGCGCGTGGTGCGGATCGAGCTGACCGACACCGGCCGGTCCACGCTGCGCGCGTTGCGCAGCGCCCGCCGGGCCGCCGCGGAGGAGATCCTGGCCCCGCTGACCGCCGATCAGCGCGAGGTGCTCGGCGGCCTGCTGTCCACCCTGGTCGACGGGCCGGGTGACCCGCACTGACCTGACGCCCCCTCATGACGAGGAGTGCCCGCCATGCCCTTGCTGGAACCGAAGCCCGGGGCCCTGCGGCCCATCACCGGCGGCCGCCCGGCGCCCGACCGGGTGCCCGGCCACCTGGCGTCCGGCACCCCCGAGCCGCTCCGCGGTGACCTCATCGCGCTGCTCGGCCCGGACAAGGTCCTGCACACCGTCTCCGACCTGGTGCGCTACGCCTCCGACGCCAGCCCGTACCGCTTCGTCCCGCAGGTCGTGGTGGTGGCCGAGGACGTCGACGACATCTCGGCGGTCTTCTCCTACGCCCACGGCAAGGGCCGGAACGTGGTCTTCCGGGCCGCCGGGACCTCCCTCAACGGCCAGGCGCAGGGCGAGGACATCCTCGTCGACGTGCGGCGGCACTGGACCGGGATCGAGGTGCTCGACGGCGGCGCCCGGGCCCGGATCCGGCCGGGCACGACCGTGCTGCGGGCCAACGCGGCCCTGGCCCGGTACGGGCGGCTGCTCGGCCCCGACCCGGCCAGCGCGATCGCCTGCACCCTGGGCGGGGTGGTCGCCAACAACGCCTCCGGCATGACGGCCGGCACCACCCGCAACTCCTACCGGACGCTGGCGTCGGCCACCGTCGTCCTGCCGTCCGGCACGATCGTGGACACCGCGGACCCGGACGCCGACGCGGAGCTGGCGCGGGCCGAACCGGCGCTGTGCGCGGGCCTGCTGGCGCTGAAGGCACAGATCGAGGGGGACACCGCGCTGGTGGCCCGGATCCGCGCCAAGTACGCGATCAAGAACACCAACGGCTACCGGCTCGACGCCTTCCTGGACGGGGCGACGCCGGTGGCGATCCTGCGCGGGCTGATGGTCGGCTCCGAGGGCACCCTGGGCTTCCTCGCCGAGACCGTCTTCGACACCCTGCCGCTGGACCGGCACACCGCCGGCGCGCTGCTGTTCTTCCGCACGCTCGGCGCCGCCGCCGCGGCCGTGGCGCACTTCACCGCGGCCGGCGCGCGGGCGGTGGAGCTGATGGACGGCAACACCCTGCGCGCGTCGGTGGCCGTGGCCGGGGTGCCGGCGGACTGGGCGGCGCTGCCCAAGGAGACCGCGGCGCTGCTGGTGGAGTTCCGGGCGCCCGACGAGGCCGCGCTGCGCGGCTACGAGGAGGCCGCGGCCCGGGTGCTGGCCGGGCTGGACCTCATCGCGCCGGTGGCCTCCGTCACCAACGCCTTCACCCGGGACCCGCACGTCCTCGGCGGCCACTGGAAGGCCCGCAAGGCGTTCGTCACCGCGGTGGGCGGCTCCCGGCCGGCCGGAACGACGCTGATCACCGAGGACTTCGCGGTACCGCCGGCCCGGCTGGCCGAGGCCTGCACGGCGCTGCTGGAGCTCCAGGCCCGGCACGGCTTCGACGCCGCGGTCGCCGGCCACGCCGCCCACGGCAACCTGCACTTCCTGCTCGCCTTCGACGCGGCCGAGCCGGACGACGTGGCGCGCTACGCCGCGTTCATGGCGGACTTCTGCCGGCTGACCGTCGAGCGCTTCGACGGCTCGCTCAAGGCCGAGCACGCCACCGGCCGCAACATCGCCCCCTTCCTGGAGCTCGAATGGGGGCCGCGGGCCACGGAGTTGATGTGGCGGATCAAGGAACTGATCGACCCGGCCGGCATCCTGGCCCCGCGCGTCCTGCTCGACCGCGATCCGCGGGCGCATCTGCGCGGACTGAAGACCATCCCACGCATCGAGGCGGTCGCCGACCCGTGCATCGAATGCGGCTTCTGCGAACCGACCTGCCCCAGCAAGGACCTCACCACCACGCCCCGGCAACGGATCGTGCTGCGCCGCGAGATGCTCCGCCAGCCGGCCGGATCACCGGTCACCGGCGCGCTGCTGGACTCCTACGGCTACGACGCGGTGGACACCTGCGCCGGCGACTCGACCTGCATGCTCGACTGCCCGGTGGGCATCGACACCGGCCGGCTGATGAAGGACTTCCGGCACCGGCGCCACTCCCCGCGCGAGGAGCGGCTCGCCGAACGGACCGCCCGGCGGTTCGCGGCGGTGGAGCGGGCGGCGCGGCTGGCGGTGGCGGCCGCGGACCGGATCGGCGACCGGCCGGCCGCCGCACTGACCCGCGCCGCCCGCCGGGCCGTCCGCCCCGACCTGGTGCCGGAGTGGCTGCCGCGGATCCCGGGTCCGGCGGCCCGGCGGCTGCCGGTGACCCGGCGGGCGGGCGCGACCGCGGTGTACTACCCGGCCTGTGTGAACCGGATCTTCGGGGAGCCCGAGGGGCACCGGGGGCCGTCGCTGCCCGAGGCGGTCGTGGCCCTGGCCCGGCGGGCAGGGCGGCCGGTGTGGGTCCCCCGGGACGTGCCCGGGACGTGCTGCGCCACGATCTGGCACTCCAAGGGCTATGAGCGCGGCACGGCGGTGATGGCCAACCGCATCGTCGAGGCGGCCTGGGGCTGGACCGCCGGCGGGCTGCTGCCCCTGGTGGTGGACGCGTCCTCGTGCACGCTGGGACTGGCCCGTGAGGTCGTGCCCTATCTGACGGCGGAAAACCACGCGCTGCACGCCGAACTGACCGTCGTCGACTCGGTCGTCTGGGCCGCGCAGGAACTGCTGCCGCGGCTCACCGTCCGGCGAACGGCCGGCTCGGCGGTGCTCCATCCCACCTGCGCCATGCGGCACTTGGGGGACGAGGCGCAGCTGCGGCGGGTCGCCGAGGCCTGTGCGCGGGAGGTGGTGGTGCCGGACGACGCGGGATGCTGCGCGTTCGCCGGGGACCGCGGGATGCTGCACCGGGAACTGACCGGGGCGGCGACCGCGAAGGAGGCGGCGGAGGTCACCGCGCGCCCCTTCGACCTGCATCTGTCGGCGAACCGGATGTGCGAGATCGGGATGGACCTGGCCACGGAGGGCCGAGGCTACTGCTCGGCCCTCCTGGCACTGGAGCGGGCGACCCGTCCCGACTGACCGGGTCAGCCGCCGACGTGCAGCGCCACCGCGCTCCTGGCGGGCACGGTGACCTGCGCCGTTCCGTCGTCGCCGACGGTGACCGTGTGCCCGTGGCAGGAGGAGGGCGCGGCGTGCACCACGTCGCAGTACGTCCCGGCGGGCAGCGAGGTCGCGAAGGTCCGGGTCAGCGCGGCGTCCCCGTTGTTGAGGGCGACGAAGCCCTTGCCGTTACGGGCGAAGGCGAGGGCGCTGGCGCCGTTGTCCCACCAGTTCGTCAGCTCGGCCGAGCCCACCGCGTTGCGGAAGCCGACCATGCCGGTGATCTCCCGCTTCGCGTGCTCGTCGGTCCAGCCGCCGGCCCCGCTGGGCGGTCCGGCGTCCTTGTCGGTCCATTCGTAGCCGGAGTAGACGTTGGGTGAGCCGTAGGGCGAGGCGAGCATGAAGACGTTGGCGAGGGTGTAGGCGGCGCCGTCCTTGTAGGTGAGGGTGGAGCCGTTGCGTTCGGTGTCCCAGTTGTCGACGAAGGTGCGGGCCTTGTCGCTGCCGAGCTTGCCGTCCGCGACGGACTTCAGTTGGGCGATGTTGCCGCTCTGGAAGGCGCTCTTGAGGTGGGTGCCGTAGCGGAATTCGTCGACGTCGCCGCTGCCGGTGTACTCGTCGGGCTGTACCGCCTCGCCGGCGCCGTGGATGACCTCCTGCACCCAGAAGCCGGGGTCCTTCATCTTGCCCTTGATGGCGGCCACGTCGGCGGCGGAGATGTGTTTGGCGGCGTCGATCCGGAAGCCGTCCACGCCCAGCGACCGCAGGTCGTCGAGGTATGCGGCGATGGTGGTGCGGACGTAGTCGCTGCCGGTGTCGAGGTCGGCGAGGCCGACCAGTTCGCAGTTCTGGACGTCGTCGCGGTTGGTGTAGTCGGAGATGCTCTTGCGGCAGCCGTGGAAGTCCTGGTCCTGGTAGAAGCCGGGGTAGTCGTACTTGGTGTACCGGGTGCCGCCGGTGCCGGTGCCGGATCCGGCGGCCATGTGGTTGACGACTGCGTCGGCGATGACCTTGACGCCGGCGGAGTGGCAGGCGCTGACCATCGAGGAGAAGGCGTCGCGGTCACCGAGCCGGCCGGCGATCTTGTAGCTGACGGGCTGGTACGAGGTCCACCACTGCCCGCCCTGGATGTGCTCCGAGGCCGGCGAGACCTCGACGTATCCGTAGCCGGCCGGGCCCAGTTGGCCGGTGCAGGCCTTGGCGACGTCCACGTACTTCCGCTCGAAGAGCGTGGCGGTGACGGTCTTCTGGCCGGGCGGGGTCGCCTGGGAGGACCACGGCGCGACGGTGGCCAGGCCGACCGCGGCCACTACTCCGGCGAGCGTCCCGCCCAGCACACGGGAACGTTGCTGCATGGTGCGGCTCCTTCGTCATGGGGCACGGCCGTGCCGTACCGCGCCCACGAGAGCAGCCACGCGCCAGGCCGCCATGGGGGGTTGTCCGATACCGGAGACTGCCGTTCATGTCGTTAACACGTCAAGGCTTTCTGCAAGACTTTTCAGTGAGTTGCGAAAGGTGCTGGCTGCGGCTTGTGCGGTAGTGCGGCACCATCCGGCCCTCTTGTGCCACCGGCCGCCGGCCGACAAGGTCCTGACCGAGGTTCACGTATGCCCCGGCGCACCACCGATCCCCTGGAGGACCGATGAACGAGGCACGATCGCAGAACCACGGCCACGACCACAGTCACGATCCCAGCCACGACGGGGCCGGCCCGAGCCGCCGTTCCGTCCTGTGGACCGCCGGTGCGGCGGGCGCGGGACTGGGGCTGGGCGGACTGACGGCCGCTCAGGCCGCGGCGGCCACACCGGTATCGGCCGGTGCCGCGACGGGCGCCGCCGCGGCACCGGAGGCCAAGGGCAGAACCATGATCGGGGTGCCGTTCGAGCGGCGCTCCACCGTGCGCGTCGGCATCATCGGCCTCGGCAACCGCGGCGGCAGCATGATCGACCTGTTCCTGGCGATGCCCGGCGCACAGGTGGTCGCCCTGTGCGACCCGGTGAAGGAGAAGACCGCCCGGGCCGCCAAGAAGGTCACCACCGCAGGACAGCCCGCACCCGCCGTCTACACCAACGGCGACCACGACTTCGAGCAGCTCTGCAAGCGCGGGGACATCGACTTCGTCTACGTCGCCACGCCCTGGGACCGGCACTTCGAGATGGCGAAGACGGCCATGCTGAACGGAAAACACGTCGGCGTCGAATGCCCGATCGCGCTCCGCCTGGACCACCTGTGGGAACTCGTCGACCTCTCCGAACGCACCCGCAGACACTGCATGCAGCTGGAGAACTGCTGTTACGGCAAGAACGAGATGCGGGTGCTGCGGATGGCACACGCCGGGCTGTTCGGGGAGCTGCTGCACGGCGCCGGGGCGTACATCCACGATCTGCGCGGCCTGATGTTCGACCCCAAGTACTACGAAGGCCCCTGGCGCCGGCTCTGGCACACCCGGCTGCGCGGCGACCTCTACCCCAACCACGGCTTCGGACCGGTCGCCAACTACATGGACCTCAACCGCGGCGACCGCGCCGTCCGCATCACCAGCATGGGGTCCCCGGCCCGCGGTCTCGCCGCGTACCGCAAGGAGCACATGCCGGCGGACGACCCCAGCTGGAAGGAGTCGTACATCGAGAGCGACCGGACGGTCAGCCTCGTGCAGACCGCCAAGGGACGGCTGATCCGGTTGGAGCACGACGTCTCCACCCCGCACCCGTACAGCAGGATCAACAGCCTCGGCGGCACCAAGGGCCTCTTCGAGGACTACCCTGAGCGGATCTACCTGGAGCCGGACCAGAACAACGACCAGTGGGGCGACTTCGGCACGTACGCGGAGTGGGACCACTGGCTCTGGAAGGAGCACGCGAACCCGCCCGGCGGCCACGGCGGCATGGACTACATGCTGGTGTTCCGGCTGATCCAGTGCATGCGGCTGGGCCTGGTACCGGACTTCGACGTCTACGACGCGGCGACCTGGACGGCACCGGTGCCGCTGAGCGACCGCTCCATCAAGGCGAACGGCGCGCCGCAGGAGATCCCGGACTTCACCCGCGGCCTGTGGAAGAAGGCCCGGGCGGGGATGGACTCGGAGAAGCCCGAGGGGTAGGGGGAGTCGGGGATGACGTGCGGACATAGCGGCGGCTGACGTGCGCTGTCGTGACTGACGTGCACTGACGTGCGCGGACGTGCGCTGACGTACGGCCTGGCGGAGCGGGTGTCCGCCGGGCCGTCCCGTCGCAGGGGGCCGTCTCAGGTGTTCCGTCTCAGGTGGTTGCGTCTCAAGCGTCGTGCGTGCGCTGGGCGGCTTCGGCGGGCTGCGCGGTTCCGAGGCGCTGCGCGGGGGCGGTTTCGGCGGGCTGGGTGGGCTGGGCGGGCTGCTCGCCGTTCAGGACCCGCTTGGCCGTCACCCGGTCCAGTGCGCCCTCCCAGCGGGAGACCGCGAACACCGCGACGCAGTTGCCGAGCAGATTCGTCGCCACCCGCATCGAGTCCATGATCCGGTCGACGCCGAGCAGCAGGGCGACCGCGGCGGCCGGGATGACGCCCAGCGCGGAGGCGGTCGCGGAGAGCGCGAGGAACGCCGAACCCGGCACGCCCGCCATGCCCTTGCTGGTCAGCATGAGCACCAGCACCACGGTGATCTGCTGCCCCGGCGACAGGTCGACGCCGATGGCCTGGGCGATGAAGAGGGTGCCGATGGAGAGGTAGATCGAGGCACCGTCGAGGTTGAACGAGTAGCCGGTGGGCAGCACCAGGCCCACCGCGTCGTCACGGCAGCCCGCGGCCCGCAGCTTCTGCATCATCCGCGGCATCACGGTCTCGCTGGATCCGGTGCCCAGCGCCAGCAGCAGTTCCTCGCGGGTGTAGCGGACGAACTTCCACAGGCTGAGCCCGGTCACGGCCTTCAGCGCCAGGCCGAGCAGGACGAGGAAGACCAGCGCGACGCCGTAGCAGACCGCGATCAGCTTGCCGTAGGTGGACATCGCGCCCAGGCCGTACTCACCGACGAGACGGGCGGTGGCACCGAGGACCGCGAGCGGGGCGAGCTTCATGATGTAGCCGACGACGGTGAACACCACCTCCTGGGCCTGGTCGATCAGCGGCAGCAGCTGCGGCACCTTCTGCCGGCCGAGGTGCAGCAACGCCGCGCCCACCAAGCAGGCCAGCACCAGGACCTGGAGCAGCGAGTTCTCGGCGAACGCGCCGACCGCGCTGTTGGGCAGCGATTCCAGGACGAACTGTGCGGCGGACGGCAGACGTCCGCCGCCCGTCTTGGCGTCCACCGCGCCCTTGTCCAGGGATGCCGGGTCGACGTGCATCCCGGCACCGGGGGCGAAGACGTTGCCGGCCACCAGGCCGACGACGAGCGCAATGCGGGTGGCCGCCTCGAACCAGATAGACGGCCTGCGCGGCGGACGAAGGTTCCGGTGGCGTGCGGCACGGGCACTCCTCCAAGGACGGATTTTGTGATGCGGAAGTGGACTTCCGCGGTCCGTCACTATGGCTGCTTGGTGTTCCCCACGAAAGAGTGCGCTGTAACTTCTGGGAAAATCTTGGAGCTTGGTCCAAGGCGGTACGCACGGCCCGTCCGCAATTGCGTAAGTGCGACGTCCGCAAGTGCGTGACTGCGACGGCCTAGTCCGCCTCTTCCGGCGGTGCCGCACTCGTCTCCGTAACGGCCGTACGCTGCCACGCCGTTGTGGGCCGCCGGCCCCGGCCGCTACGCAGTCATGGGGTGCGAGGCGCCGGCCTTCAGGCCGACAGATGTGCCGTGTCCCCCATGACCACCACGGGCTGCCGCGCCGGGTCGAGGGCGCGCAGCAGCGTCTGCATCGCGGCCTTCGAGACGCTGACGCAGGCGGAGGTGCCACTGCCGTGGTCCAGGTGCAGCCAGACCCCGCCGCCCTTGGACTGCCCCTGGGGACGGGTCGGATCCAGCGGCGAGGTGCCCTTCACCCGGTTGTAGTTGATCGCGATGACGTAATCGAAGTCATGGCGGGTGTTCTTGGACCAGTACGACGGAGGGGTGAAGGCGGTGGAGTGGGTGTAGGGCAGCTTGGCGCCCGGGTCGGCGAGCACCCCGCCCGCGTCGGTCAGCGTGAACACTCCGACGGGGCTGCGCTTGTCGTCCTCGTGGTGGTCCGTCGTCCAGCCGCGCCGGCCGTTGTGCGCGGGCCAGCTGCCCTTGCGGTCCCAGCCCTTGGGGCCCTTCTCGTAGAGGACGACGGTGGCGTCGGCGGAGTCCGCGGCCTTGCCGTAGACCGCCACGACCTGACCCGAGCCGGCGGGGATCCGGGACCGCAGGGCGGCGCCGATGCCGGGGATGTGCTTCAGATGGGTGGTGGCCGACGCGCCGCGGGCCGGACCGCCGGGGCGCTCCCCCTTGCCCTCGCCGTCGTCCTTGCCGTCGTGGCCGTTCCCGCCGCCACAGCCGGCCAGAAGGACCAGTCCCGCCGCGGCCACCGCCGCCCTCCGCATCACACCGCCCGCACGTCGCATGCGTCCATGGTCGCACTGCTGGGCTGACGTCCGTTCAGCGCCCACTCCATCGGCGTGCCTTCCCGGGACGATTGCCCTGAACGCGCGGTCGCAGCGGAAAAATCGATTGAAACCGACCCCCTACCCGGGCCAGTCTTCCAGGACCTTCGCCGGCAACGAAACGGGTACGAGGGGGCTTTCGCCTGCCGTAGCCGTCAAGGCACTGGGCGTGGGTCCGGTAAGGGGCCGGGCGCGGGGCCGGTGACGGGCTCGGTGACGGGCTACGGGTCTGGTATCGGGCTCAGTAACGGGTCCGGTGACGGACTACGGGTCCGGTGACGGGCTCGGTGACGTGTCCCGTGACGGACTACGGGTCCGGTAACGGGCTCGGTGACGGGTCCGGTGACGGCCCACCGCCCCTCCTCGACCGCTCCACCACGACTCCCGCGACCACCCCTCCACCACGACTCCCGCGCCACTCCCCCACCACCGTCCTCCGCGCCACTCCACCACGACTTCGCCTGGGGCATCATGCAGATCCGCGACCTTCCGCATCCCGACCCCGGCGTCCCCGACGTCCGTACGGGCGGCAGCTTCCTCCGCTGGCTCTACAGACAGCAGCTGGGCGGCCAGCTGAAGGCGCTCGCCTGGGGCCTGGTGCACTTCGGCGCCATCGCGTCCTTCCCGCTGCCGGTGGGCATGGCCGTACAGGCCGCGGTCGACCGCGACGGTGGGCGGCTGGCGCTGTCCGGCGGACTGATCCTGGTGCTCGGCGCGTTGATCGCGCTGGGCGGCACGATGCTGCACCGCGCCGCGGTCACCAACTGGATCACCACCGTCGCCCGGATGCAGCAGTTGCTCGCCCGCAAGACCACGGAACTGGGTTCGGCCATGACCCGGCGGGTGGCGGCCGGTGAGATCGTCGCGGTCAGCACCGGTGACCTGGAGAAGATCGGCTGGTTCGTCGAGGCGATCTCCCGGTTCGGTGCGGCCGCGGTCACCGCGGTGGCGGTCTCGGCCGCCCTGGTCGTCCGGGAACCGCACCTCGGCACGCTGGTTGCCCTCGGCGTGCCCGTCCTGGCGCTGGCCGTAATGCCGTTGCTGCCGCCGGCCGCCCGGCGGGCCGACGCCCAGCGCGAGAAGGCCGGCCGGGCCACCGAACTCGCCTCCGACACCGTCGCGGGGCTGCGGGTCCTGCGCGGCATCGGCGGCGAGGAACTCTTCCTCGGCCGCTACCGCGCCGCCTCCCAGGAGGTCCGACGGGCCGCCGTCCGCAGCGCCCGGATGTGGTCGCTGATCGCGGCCGTCCAGGTCGTGCTGCCGGGCCTGCTGCTGATCGCGGTGGTGTGGTACGGCGCCCGGCTCGCCCTCGACGGCACGGTCGCGGTCGGCGAACTCGTCATGATCTACAGCGCGGTGACGTTCCTGCTGGTGCCGCTCCGGCACTTCGAGGAGATCGCCCAGGCACTGTCCTTCGCCCGGCCGTCGGCCCGGCGCACCGCCCGCGTCCTGGCCCAGCACCGGCCGGCCGGCGGACGGGCGA
The DNA here is from genome assembly GCF_040640655.1 of Streptomyces sp. NPDC021749. Taxonomy (NCBI): domain Bacteria; kingdom Bacillati; phylum Actinomycetota; class Actinomycetes; order Kitasatosporales; family Streptomycetaceae; genus Streptomyces; species Streptomyces sp. NPDC021749. The sequence continues at coordinate 78,135 of NZ_JBFACE010000023.1, forward strand.
CCGACAGGCGGGCGGCCGACGGACGGGCGGCTGTGGACGACCAGGCGCCGCTCACCGGCGATCTGCACGATCCGGTCAGCGGCCTGACCGCGCCGGCCGGCCGCCTGACCGCGGTGGTCTGCGGCGACCCGGACACGGCGGGCCGGCTGGCCGAACGGCTTGGGGGCCATGCCCAGGTGGACGGGGTGGGTGAAGTGGAGCGGACGGCGCACGCGGCCCATGCGGCCCATGCGACCGGGGGCGCAGTTCAGGGCCCGCCCTCGGTCACGCTGGGCGGCACCCCGCTGGACGACCTGCCGCGGGACACCGCCCGCAAGGCCGTACTCGTCCAGGACAAGGACCCGATGCTGCTGTCCGGCACCCTCGGCGAGCTGCTCGACGTGCCGTCCACCGGGCGGCTGGCCGCCGATGACGCACTCGCCGCCGCCCAGTGCGGCGATGTGCTGACCGCGTTGTCACAGGCCTCCCTCGACGATTCCGGGGACCCGATGCGCACCCACATCACCGAGCGCGGCCGGTCACTGTCCGGCGGCCAGCGGCAGCGGCTGGCGCTGGCCAGGTCGCTGGTCACGGACCCGGAGGTGCTGGTGCTCGACGAACCGACCAGTGCCGTGGACGCACACACCGAGGCCCGGATCGCCGACGGCCTGCGGAAGACCAGGGCAGGCCGTACGACGGTGGTGCTCACCTCCAGCCCGCTGCTCCTGGACCGCGCCGACCAGGTCGCGTTTCTCCATGAGGGCAAGGTCGTCGCCGAGGCTCCCCACCGCGAACTGCTGCACAGCCACTCCGCCTACCGCGCCGTCGTCACCCGGGACCCGGAACCGGAATCCGCTCGGGCCCCGGAACCCGCATCCGCTCGGGACTCGAAACCCGCGTCCGTGCGGGACCAGGAACCCGCATCGGCTCGGGGCCCGGAACCCGAAGCAGCACGGGAGAAGGCGCGTGGAGTCGACCAGCACGAGGCCTCCGAACGAGTGCTGACGACCACTCAGCCCGACGAGACCGCACGATCGAGGGTTCAATTGGAGGAGACCGCATGATCGGCCTGGCGCCACCGGAGCACGATCCGGACGCCCCGCAGACGCTCACCACACTCCCCGTCGGCTCCCCGGCGACGGTACGGAGCTACGTCGCCGGGCTGATCCGCCGGCACGGCCGCGAGTTCACGGTGCTGGTCGCCGTCAACGCCGCCGCGGTGATCGCCTCGATGGCCGGTCCGTACCTGCTGGGCGGAGTCGTCGAACGACTCTCCGCGGGCGAGCGCGACCTCCAACTCACCCGCACCATCGCCCTGTTCACCCTCGCCCTGATCGTTCAGACGGTGTTCGTCCGCATGGTCCGGCTGCGCGGTGCCATGCTCGGCGAGCGGATGCTCGCGGATCTGCGCGAGGACTTCCTCGTACGGTCCGTGGCGCTGCCGCCGGGCGTCCTGGAGCGGGCCGGCACCGGCGATCTGCTGTCCCGGATCACCACGGACATCGACCGGCTGTCCAGCGCGATGCGCGAGGCCGTCCCGCAGCTGTCGATCGGTGTGGTGTGGGTGGCGCTGCTGCTGGGCGGGCTGACCGTGACCGCACCACCGCTCGCGCTGTCCGTGCTGGTCGCGCTGCCCCTGCTGGTCGTCGGCTGCCGCTGGTACTTCAAGCGGGCGCCGGCCGCCTACCGTTCGGAGGCCGCGGGGTACGCGGCGGTGTCCGCCGTCCTCACCGAATCGGTGGACGCCGGCCGCACGATCGAGGCGCACCGCCTGGGCGCCCGCCGCATCGCCCTCTCCGAGCGCCGGATCCGGGAATGGACCCAATGGGAGCGCTACACCCTCTTCCTGCGCTCGGTGCTCTTCCCGGTCGTCGATCTGACGCATGTGGTGCTGCTGGGCGCGGTGCTGCTGCTCGGCGGGGCGATGGTGATGGAGGGCTGGATCACCGCGGGTCAGCTGACGACCGGTGCGCTGCTCGCCCAGATGATGATCGATCCCGTGGGCATGATCCTGCGCTGGTACGACGAGTTGCAGGTGGCGCAAGTCTCCCTTGCCCGGCTCGTCGGCGTCCGGGAGATCGAGCCCGAGACGGCGGACGCGGATCGGTTGCCCGAGGGCCGCGATGTGCACGCCGACGAGGTGAGCTTCGGCTACCGCCCGGGCGTCGACGTTCTGCGCGAGGTCTCTCTGCGGATCCGGCCCGGCAGCCGGCTGGCCCTGGTCGGCCCGTCCGGTGCCGGCAAGTCGACCCTGGGCCGGCTGCTCGCGGGCATCTACGGGCCCCGTTCGGGCAGCGTGACGCTGGGCGGTGCGGAACTTTCCACGATGCCCGCCGAACGGGTCCGCGAGCAGGTGGCCCTGGTCAATCAGGAGCACCACGTCTTCGTCGGGACGCTACGGGACAATCTGCTGCTGGCCCGCACCGGCGCCGACGACGCCGAACTGTGGGCGGCGCTGGGTGCGGTGGACGCCGACGGCTGGGCCCGCTCCCTGGAGACAGGTCTGGACACCGAGGTCGGCTCGGGCGGCCACGCCCTGACCCCCGCCCAGGCCCAGCAGATCGCACTGGCCCGTCTCGTCCTGGCCGATCCGCACACGCTGGTCCTGGACGAGGCCACCTCACTCCTCGACCCGCGGGCCGCCCGCCACCTGGAGCGCTCGCTCGGCAAGGTGCTGGACGGCCGCACGGTGGTGGCCATCGCCCACCGGCTGCACACCGCGCACGACGCCGACGTGATCGCCGTCGTCGAAAACGGCCGGATCAGCGAACTCGGCACCCACCACGAACTGGTCACCGCAGACGGCCCGTACGCGGCCCTGTGGCGATCGTGGCACGGCTAACGGGCCGCCGCTGAGGCAGCCGGGCCGGGGGCGAGGTGAGGGCGGCAGGGACGGGCGGGTGGCGGGGACGGGCGGGCAGCGTCGCTGAAGGGCGCGGGTGGCGTCGCGGAGAGGCGGGGCCGGCGCTGGGCGGGCGGCAGGGCCGGGGGAGCGTCGTCTCCGAAGGGCGCCGGGGGGCGTCGCGGAGGGAGCGGGGCCGGGCAGGGCCGGGCGGGCGGGTGGCGCTGTGGGGCGCGGGTGGCGTCGCTGTGTGGGGGGTGGGGCGGGCGGGGCCGCCAGACCGCGCCCCGCTTCTCCCCCGTCGGCCCCGCCCCGCCCCCCACCCCCACCCCGCCACCTCTTCCCACTCAGATGTAGCCGAGCGCCCCCAAGCCGCCGAGGCCGCCCAGCAGCATGAACACCGGCATGAGCACCTTCAGTTCCACCCAGCTGCCGGCCTTGAACCGCATGGCCTTCGGCGGGCCGAGCGGGTACCAGCGCTTACGACCGATCGGGATCGGCCAGAGGATGGGGCAGCCGGACACGGTCAGTGCGTCGCCGATGTCATGAATCAGCGCGCCGAGCACGATCGGCAGGCCCAGCCACAGGTACTGCTGGCCGGGTTCGGTGAACAGCCAGTGTGCGCCGTTGCCCGGCTGGTCCAGGACACCGGCCAGGATCCAGGCCGAGGCGGCGCCGAGCAGCCACACCAGCACATCGCTGGAGACCCGGGCCGCCCGCCACAGCAGCCCCTCGATCGCGAGCACCATATGCACGAAGAGGATGCCGAGCACGGCCCAGCGCCCGCCCCGCATCGCCAGCAGCGCCATCCCGCCGCCGACCAGCACGGCCCATACCCAGGTGTGGGTCAGTGTGCGGTGTCCGCCGGAGCGGTTGGCGTCGCCGCGCATCTTGGTCGCCTTGTAGACGGCGTGCGAGATGTTGTCGACGACCTCGCACACCATCCGGGAGAGCGGCCCGAAGGCCCGCGAGATGGTAGCTGACTTGTGGTCGAGGTCCGGGGCGAGCGCCGCTCCGGCACAGATCAGGGCCCCGCAGACGAGCACCGGCCAGGGCATCGGATGTCCTGCGGCTGCGGCCGCCGCGCCCACCCCCAGCCAGGCCGCCGCCCCGGAGAGCGAGTGCGCCGGTCCCATCATGGTTGTTCCCCACCCCTTGTTGTCGTCTTGTTGTCGTTGTCCGTGCTCGGTGTTCCGGTGTCCGGCTCACGCCTCGTGCCCGGCACGTGCTTCGCGCCCGGCGCGCCTCACGCCCAGCCCGTGCTTACGCCCGACCCGTACGTCACGCCCAGCCGGTGCTTACGCCCGACCCGTACGTCACGCCCGGCCCGCTGTCTTCCGCCCGACCCGTACGTCACGCCCGGCACGGGCGCCTGGCACGGTTGTGCTTCCGGCCCGGTTGTGCGTCCGGCCCGGTACGTCCGTCGTGCCCGGTCGGTGTGGCGTGCTCGGCACGCTCACCGTCCGCGCTGCTGACGCCGGGTCGGCGACTCAGCGTAGCGGCAGATGATCTCCGTACGGAGGCGGGCCCCGTCGGTAGGACAGGCGGCGGAGAACCTTCCAGCGGAAGGGGCGACCCTCACGGAACGTGACGGGGTGGGGCCGGAACGTCTCCGGGGCCTTGAGTTGATCTCCGTATGGGTTACCGGTTCCCTGATCCGGGGTGAAGACAGGCAGTATGGGGGCGTGACCCTCATCGATCATCTGCCGAACGACGCCGACCCCGATGCCCTCTTCGAAGCCTTTTCGGGCTGGGCCGAGCAGCAGGGGATCTCGCTCTACCCCGCCCAGGAGGAGGCGCTGATCGAGGTGGTCTCGGGGGCGAACGTGATCCTGTCCACCCCCACCGGCTCCGGGAAGAGCATGGTGGCGGCCGGCGCGCACTTCACCGCCCTCGCCCATGATCAGGTCACCTTCTACACCGCCCCGATCAAGGCGCTGGTGTCGGAGAAGTTCTTCGACCTGTGCAAGCTCTTCGGTACCGAGAACGTCGGCATGCTCACCGGCGATGCCTCGGTGAACGCCGATGCCCCGGTCATCTGCTGCACTGCCGAGGTCCTCGCCTCGATAGCGCTTCGGGACGGGAAGGACGCCGACATCGGCCAGGTCGTGATGGACGAGTTCCATTTCTATGCCGAGCCGGACCGTGGCTGGGCCTGGCAGATTCCGCTGCTCGAACTGCCGCAGGCGCAGTTCGTGCTGATGTCGGCGACGCTCGGCGACATGTCGCGGTTCGAGGAGGACCTCACCCGCCGCACCGGGCGGCCGACGTCGGTGGTGCGCTCGGCGACCCGGCCGGTGCCGCTGTCGTACGAGTACCGCACCACCGCCCTGACGGAGACGCTCACCGAGCTGCTGGAGACCCGCCAGTCCCCCGTCTACATCGTGCACTTCACGCAGGCCGCCGCCGTGGAGCGGGCGCAGGCGCTGATGAGCATCAATATGTGCACCCGGGCGGAGAAGGACCAGATCGCCGAGCTGATCGGCAACTTCCGCTTCACCACGAAGTTCGGCAAGAACCTGTCGCGGTACGTGCGCCACGGCATCGGCGTCCACCACGCCGGGATGCTGCCGAAATACCGCCGGCTGGTGGAGAAGCTCGCCCAGGCCGGTCTGCTGAAGGTCATCTGCGGGACGGACACCCTCGGCGTCGGCGTCAACGTCCCCATCCGGACGGTGCTGTTCACCGCCCTGACCAAGTACGACGGGTCGCGGGTGCGCACGCTGCGGGCGCGGGAGTTCCACCAGATCGCGGGCCGGGCCGGCCGGGCCGGCTTCGACACCGCCGGCTTCGTCGTGGCGCAGGCGCCCGAGCATGTCGTGGAGAACGAGAAGGCACTGGCGAAAGCGGGTGACGATCCGAAGAAGCGGCGGAAGGTGGTCCGCAAGAAGGCGCCGGAGGGCTTCGTCAACTGGGGCGAGAACACCTTCGAGAAGCTGATCGCGTCCGATCCGGAGCCGCTGACCTCGCGTTTCCGGGTGACCCACGCGATGCTGCTGTCGGTGATCGCCCGCCCGGGCAATGCCTTCGAGGGGATGCGCAAGCTGCTGGAGGACAACCACGAGCCGCGCAAGAACCAGCTGCGGCACATCCGGCGGGCCATCGCGATCTACCGGTCGCTGCTGGACGGCGGGATCGTCGAGCGGTTGGACGAGCCGGACGCGGAGGGCCGGATCGTCCGGCTGACCGTGGACCTGCAGCAGGACTTCGCGCTCAACCAGCCGCTGTCGACGTTCGCGCTGGCCGCCTTCGACCTGCTCGACCCGGAGTCGCCGTCCTACGCGCTGGACATGGTGTCGGTCGTGGAGTCCACGCTGGACGATCCGCGGCAGATCCTGGCCGCGCAGCAGAACAAGGCCCGCGGCGAGGCGGTGGCCCAGATGAAGGCCGACGGCGTCGAGTACGAAGAGCGCATGGAACGGCTCATGGACGTCGAGTACCCCAAGCCGCTGGAGGAGCTGCTCTTCCACGCCTACGGGCTGTACCGCAAGAGCCACCCCTGGGTGGGCGACCACCCGCTGTCGCCGAAGTCGGTCATCCGCGACATGTACGAACGCGCCATGACCTTCACGGAGTTCACCTCCTTCTACGAGCTGGCGCGCACCGAGGGCATCGTGCTGCGGTACCTCGCGAGTGCTTTCAAGGCGCTGGACCACACCGTGCCGGACGATCTGAAGTCGGAGGACTTCCAGGACATCATCGCCTGGCTGGGCGAGATGGTGCGGCAGGTGGACTCCAGCCTGCTGGACGAGTGGGAGCAGCTGGCCAACCCGGAGGAGGAGACGGCGGAGCAGGCCCAGGAGCGGGCGGATCAGGTCCGGCCGGTCACGGCCAACGCGCGGGCCTTCCGGGTGCTGGTGCGCAATGCGATGTTCCGTCGCGTGGAGCTGGCTGCGCTGGACAAGGTGGAGGAACTCGGCGAGATGGACGCCGAGTCCGGCTGGGACGCGGACGCCTGGGGCGAGGCGATGGACGCCTACTGGGAGGAGTACGAGGAGCTGGGCACCGGCCCGGATGCGCGCGGCCCGAAACTCCTGCAGATCGAGGAGGACGCCGAGCACGGGCTGTGGAAGGTGCGGCAGACTTTCGCCGACCCGAACGGCGATCACGACTGGGGCATCTCCGCGGAGGTGGATCTGGCCGCCTCGGACGAGGAGGGGCGTGCGGTCGTGCGGGTCACGGAGGTGGGTCAGTTGTGAGGCGACGGCTTCGCCCGAGGCCGCCGGGGCATGCGAGGGAGGGCCATCGGTCATGACCAATCCTGCGGAGAGGCTCGTCGACCTGCTGGATCTCGAACGGATCGAGGTGAACATCTTCCGCGGCCGCAGTCCGCAGGAGAGCCTCCAGCGGGTCTTCGGCGGACAGGTCGCCGGGCAGGCGCTGGTCGCCGCCGGGCGGACCACCGACGGTGACCGCCCGGTGCACTCGCTCCATGCGTATTTCCTGCGCCCGGGCCGGCCGGGGGTGCCGATCGTGTACCAGGTCGAGCGGGTGCGTGACGGACGTTCCTTCACCACGCGCCGGGTGGTCGCGGTCCAAGAGGGACGCACGATCTTCAATCTGACCGCCTCCTTCCACAAGCCGGAGCCCGGCTTCGAACATCAATTGCCGATGCGCCGTGCGGTGCCCGACCCGGAGGACCTCCCGACGGTCGTGGAGGAGGTCCGTGAGCATCTGGGCGGGCTGCCCGAGGCGCTGGAGCGAATGGCCCGCAGACAGCCGTTCGACATCCGGTATGTCGACCGGCTGCGCTGGACGCCGGACGAGATCGAGGACGCGGAGCCGCGCAGCGCGGTGTGGATGCGGGCGGTCGGGCCGCTGGGCGACGATCCGCTCGTCCACACCTGCGCGCTGACCTACGCCAGCGATATGACGCTGCTGGACGCGGTCCGCATCCCGATCGAGCCGCTCTGGGGTCCGCGTGGCTTCGACATGGCCTCGCTGGACCATGCGATGTGGTTCCACCGTCCGTTCCGAGCGGACGAGTGGTTCCTCTACGACCAGGAGTCCCCGATCGCCACCGGCGGCCGTGGCCTGGCCCGCGGGCGGATCTACGACCGGGAGGGCAGGCTGCTGGTCTCGGTCGTCCAGGAGGGGCTGTTCCGGAAGCTCGGTGACTGACCCGGCCGGACGGTCGGCTCCACGGGGGACATCCGGCGGACCCGTCCGGGATCTTCTCTGCGGGCCTCTTCGAGAGCTCGGGCGAGGTGCACGCGGTACCAGAGGACCTCGTCGAACTCGTCGGCCGTCAGGACCCGTTCGTAGGCGTCCCGGGCCGCCGGGGTGGCGGTGATCACGGTCGCCAGGGCCGGCCGGAGCCGGCGCAGCGAGGACCGCTCCAGAGGGTTGCCAACCACCGAGGCCAGCTCCTCCGGGGGCAGTACGGCGGCGATCACCGCGGCCGACTCCCAGGGGTCGCGGGTCTGCTGCATGAGCTGCGCGACCCGGCGGCTGCGCCACTGGCGGGCCCGCCAGTCCTGTCCGCTGTCGAGCATCACCCGCATCGCCGCCGGGGTGTTGCCCCGGAGCAGGTCGGGTTCGCGGTCGGCGAAGGCGGTGACCTCCGCCGCGAGATAGAGCCAGACCACGGCGCCGTAGCGGTTCACGTAGAACCGGACGGGTGCGAAGCAGCCGGCGCGGGTCAGGCGGAGCACGCGGCCCGGTCCGACGCCCATCAGCCGCGCGGCCTCGGTCGTGCCGACCGTGCGGATGCGCTCGCGGAGGGCTTCCGGGAAGCCGGGCTCGGTCTGGAGCCGGGCGATCTCCTCCGCCGGGACCCGGCGCCCGCCGAGGACTCCGGCGCCCGGTGGGCGGTCGGCGCCGCCGGGCGGCACCGTACGCACTTCTCCGAGCTGGACGGCGAGCTCGAACTCGCCGCTGCGCAGCTCCAGTTCATGGGCGGCTCGGCCCTTCGGGAGGGTCTGCTGCCCGTCACACATCACTGTCATGTCGTTCCCCCGCAACTCGGTCGGTCAGTGCCGATCACTGACAGTCACGACCATAGCCGCAGGCGGTGACAGTGCGTCAACCTCAGCCTCAGGCCTGTGGATAACTCTCCGGCTGACGCACCGCGACGCCCAGGTGCTCACCGACGCGATTAACCAACAGCGACATCTCGTAGGCGATCTGCCCCAGGTCGGCGTCCGCGCCGGCCAGCACGCACAGGCAACTGCCGTCCCCCGCCGCCGTCACGAACAGCACCCCGTCGTCGAACTCGACCATGGTCTGCCGGACCTGCCCGCCGCGGAAGTGCAGCGCCGATCCCTTCGCGAGGCTGTGCAGTCCCGAGGCGACCGCCGCGAGATGCTCGGCGTCCTCCCGCCCCAGCCCCTCGCTCGCGCCGGTCACCAGCCCGTCGTTGGAGAGCACCAACGCGTGCCGTACCTTCTCCACCCGCTTGGTCAAGTCGTCCAGCAGCCAGTCGAGTCCGCTGCTCAATGCCATGTGACGCTTCCTCCCCGTGTCGCCGGCCGCGGTCCTGGCCGGACGGCAGCCCATGGTCCCTCCGCGGACTGCCGTGCCAGCCTGTCCCACCTCCGCCGTCTCGGCAAGCGGCCCCGCGGCCCGGCGTGCCACGCGGCGCCCGCACCGACCCGCGGAGAGGATGTCGGCATGGCACACAAGATGACGAAGGACGAGTGGCGCAGGTTCCTCTCCGAGGGCACCCGGACCGGAAAACTCGCGACCGTACGGGCGGACGGCAGCCCGCACATCGCCCCGATCTGGTTCCTCGTGGACGGTGACGAGTTGGTGTTCAACACCGGTGCGGACACGGTCAAGTGCCGCAATCTGTCCCGCGACGGCCGGCTCGCGCTGTGCGTCGACGACGACCGGCCGCCGTTCTCGTTCGTGACCGTGCAGGGTGCGGCGGAGATCAGCGACGAGCTGTCCGACGTACGCCACTGGGCGACCCGGATCGCGGCCCGTTACATGGGCGAGGACCGCGCGGAGGAATACGGCGCGCGCAACGGCGTGCCGGGCGAGGTGGTGGTGCGGGTCAGGATCGACAAGGTCATCGGCCTCGCGGCGGTCGCGGACTGACCCGGTGCGCGGCGCGGGCCGTCCGGTGTCCGCGCCCCGCCCGTCCGCGGGTCATCCCACCGGGGCCGGTGTCCGGGGGGAGTGTCGCCGGCCGGCGTGCTCGACGAGCCGGACCAGCACCTCCTTGCCGGAGTCGCGGTCCCGAGCGTCACAGAGGACGACCGGGGTGCCGCGGTCCAGGTCCAGCGCACGGGCCACCTCGTCCGCCCCGTAGGACCGGGCGTCCGCGAAGCAGTTGACGGCGACCAGGAACGGGATCGCGCGGCGCTCGAAGTAGTCGACCGCCGGGAAGCAGTCCTGCAGCCGGCGGGTGTCGGCGAGGACCACGGCGCCCAGTGCGCCCTCGGAGAGGTCGTCCCACAAGAACCAGAAGCGGTCCTGTCCCGGGGTGCCGAAGAGGTAGAGGGAGAGCCCCTCCCGGATGGTGATGCGGCCGAAGTCCATCGCCACGGTGGTGGTGGCCTTGGTGTCCACTCCCCCGGTGTCGTCCACCCCCTCCCCCGCCTCGCTGAGTCCTTCCTCGGTGCGCAGCGGGCGGATCTCGCTGACCGAGCCCACCAGGGTGGTCTTGCCCACCCCGAAACCGCCCGCGACTAAGATCTTCAGGGCCAGTTCGGGGCCGGGGTCCGGGGCTGCGCCCTCCGGGGCCCCTGGTGCGGCGTTCATCGGCCGTCTCCTTAAGGGATGGGGGTCCTGCGCGTCACGGGGAATGCGGATGCACGGCTCGGCGAGGGGAGCCTTCGGCGGCAGAGCGCCGTCCGAAATCCATGGCGAGGACCGTACCGCCCGCTGATGGGGCTGTCCCCGAATTTGCCAAAGCCGCTCAGTCTTGTGATCAGGAAGCCCGGCGGCCTCCGGATTCGTGATAGACGAACCGGGCGGCCACTGCGGGGGCGGTGCGGGATCATGGCCGTATGACGCAGCAGCAGTCGGAGGAGCGGACCGTACCGTCCGCCGCGGGGGACGTCCTTGCCGGTGCCGTCGAACGCCATGGTATCGATCCGGTGCCGGACGCCGAGCGGCACGGCAGGCCCCGGTCGTTGTTCTGGCCCTGGGCCGCTTCCGGGCTCTCCCTGTTGTGCATCGCCTACGGCGTCTACCTCATGGGCCTCGGCCTCAGTCCCTGGCAGGCGATCGCCTCCGGGGCGCTCGGCTATGTGCTCTCGTTCCTCCTGGTCGGACTGATCTCGATAGCCGGGGCGCGTACCGGCGCGCCCACCATGGCCATCGGCCGGGCCTCCTTCGGGCTGCAGGGCAACAAGCTGCCCACGCTGTTCAGCTACGTCTCCAACGTCGGCTGGGAGACCGTCCTGGTGGCGCTGTCCTCGCTGGGCGGCGCGGCGATCCTGGCGCGCGTCGCACCCGGTGTCTTCGCCCGGGCCGACGCACGGACGCCGACAACTACGGCGCAGGCGCTGTGCTTTGCGGTGACCGCCGTGGTGGTCGTGGTCGTCGGCATCTACGGGCACGCGCTGATCATGCGGGTGCAGAAGTACCTGACGGCCGCGATCACCGTGCTGACCGTGGTGTACCTGGTGCTGATGGCCGACCGCATCGACCTGTCCGCACTCGGGGACGGCCGGGTGGGGAGCTTCGGCACGTTCGTCGGGGGCGTCGTGTTCGCGATGACGCTGCTGGGTCTCGGCTGGGTCAACTGCGGTGCGGATTACAGCCGTTATCTGCCGCGGGCGAGCAGCGGCCGGGCGATCGCGGGGTGGACCACGCTCGGCGGGGTGCTGCCGCCGCTGGTGCTGCTGGTCTTCGGGGTGGTGCTGGACGCCGGGGATCCGAAGCTGGCCGGGGCGGCGGCCGCCGACCCGGTGGGAGCGCTCGCGGCCGCGTTGCCCACCTGGTTCCTGGTGCCCTATCTGCTCACCGCCATCGGGGGCTTCGCCTCCGGGGCGATCATGGACATCTACAGCTCGGGCATGTCGATGCTGGCCCTGGGCATTCCGATCCGGCGGCATCTCGCCGTAGTGGTGGACGGCGTGCTGATGGCCGTCGGCGGCTGGTACGTGCTGTTCGTTTCGCCCAGTTTCTTCGCGACCTTCCAGGCGTTCCTGGCCGTCATCGGGGTGGCGATGTCCGCCTGGTCGGCGGTGTTCCTGGTGGAGCAGTGGCGTCGCCGCCGCACCGGTTTCGACCTGGTGCGGGTGGCGGCCCTGGGCCGGCCGGCCGTGTTCTCGCTCGTCGTGGGCACCGTCGTCGGGCTGGGCCTGATCACCTCCGCCGATCCGCACCTCGCCGGGCTGGTGGGCTTTCTGCTCACCGACGACGCCGCGCGGGGGCCGCTGGGCGCGATGAACCTCGGCGTCGTGGTGGCCCTTCCCGTCGCCGGCGCGCTGTACGCCTGCACGGCGTCGCTCGGCACCCGTCGTCACACCTCTGGAGGAGACCGATGACCGACCACCACGGTGAGCGGCCGCACGAGGTGCGGGCGTTCTTCGCGCCGCGCGCCGCCGACTGGGACACCAAGTTCCCCGACGACGGCCCCGCCTATGCCGCCGCTGTCGCCGAACTGGGGCTACGAGGGGGCGAAACGGTCCTGGACGCCGGCTGCGGCACCGGACGGGCGCTGCCCGCGCTGCGGGAGGCCGTGGGGCCGCAGGGGACGGTGCTGGGGGCCGATCTGACGCCCGAGATGCTGACGGCCGCGGTACGGGCCGGACGGGACCACTGCGCGCCGCTGCTGCTCGCGGACGTGACCCGGCTGCCGCTGCCGGACGGGGCACTGGACGCGGTCTTCGCCGCCGGGCTCATCTCCCATCTGCCGGATCCGGAGGCGGGGTTCACCGAGCTGGCCAGGGTCGTGCGTCCCGGTGGCCGGCTCGCGCTCTTCCATCCCATCGGGCGGGCCGCCCTCGCCGCGCGCAAGGGACGGGCCGTCACACCCGACGACCTGAGGGCGGAGCCGAATCTCCGGCCTCTGCTGGCCCGCTGCGGCTGGGAGCTGATCCGGTACGAGGACCGGGACGCGCGCTATCTGGCGTTGGCGGTCCGCCAGGATTGAGGTGCGCCCCGGCCCGCGGGAGCCGGGTCAGGAGGTCACCGGGTCCTCCCCGTGCGGGACCGGGCAGCCGCCGAGGCGCCGGGAGGCCGGGAAGGTGCCGAGTTCGGCCACCCGGTAGCCGTTCGGGTAGCCCTTGATCTCGGGGTTCTGCCGCGCGTAGTGCGGGGTGCGGCGGGGCGGCAGCAGCCGGACGGCCTTCGCGCGCAGCTTCAGGGCGCCGCGCACCGTCTTCTGCAGGGCCGGGGCGGGCCGGTCGTACCGGAAGGCGTCCAGCAGCGAGTCGTCCAGGAGGGCCATGCTCGCGCGGCGCACCATCGGGGCGAGCGGGCCGTACCAGCCGGCCATCAGGTCCAAGGTGGCGTCGGAGACCCGTCGTGCGCCCTCGTCCCAGCCGAAGTGCGCCGCTTCGTAGGCGTCGAGGTACTGCTCGAAGTCCTCGTAGGTCTGCGGGAGTTCGGGGATGCCCATGTGGCGCCCGAGGGTGCGGTAGTAGGCGGCGACGGCGCGCTGTTCGTGCGGGGTCAGCCGCCGCCAGCCGTAGGCGTCGAGCCAGCGCTTGGGCATCACCACGAAGGTGCACAGGACATAGCGCATGTCCTCGTCGGAGATGTCGTAGCCGCGGTGCATCTGGTTGATGCGCCGGATGGCCGTCCGGCCGTCCTCGCCGTCGAAGCCGTGCTCCACTATGGCGTCCAGGAGGAGGGCGGTGTCGTCGTAGCGCTTCTGCGTACGGTCGGTCAGTTCGGCGGTCTCGGCGAGCAGCCGGCCGATGCTCGGTACGGCGTACGTGCGGTAGAGGGCCAGTTCCAGGGCCCGGGTGACGTCCCAGGGGAACTCGTGGGTGGCGATGATGCGGTAGATCGTCAAGAAGTCGCGCTCGGGGTCGAGCCTGCGGATCTCCTTCAGCCAGTCGTAGCGCCGCACCTGACAACCGTCCTTCCCTCGCCGGAGCGCCCAGTCTAGGAGCGGGCCCGGCGGCCCGGCAGACCGGGCACACCACGTGATCCGGACACTGTAGGAAGGCATAAGCGCAGCGTAGGAGTGGTGACAAGGCCCCGACGGGGCAATTAAGGTGCGCCGACGTACTCCGCAAAGGATGGGGAAGGGGAGGTCCGCGTGCCCACGACCGAGAGCGCCGACAACGACCAGTTGTTCGTGCTGACGGCGGTGCTGCTGACGCCCGGGCAGTTCCCGAGCGTGCTCGGCGACGACTACCCCGAGGTGTGCGCGGGCCTCGGGCTGGAGCCGTACGCCGAGGGCTACGGACTGGTCCTCGGGCAGGACGGCGGCGGCGCCCGCTGGACCGTGGTGACCGAGGACGTCTCGCTGGTCGCCTGTGCCATCGCGGCGTGGGACTGCGGGATGGAGTACGACCTCTCGCCCGGGGAGAGCAGCATCGTCGCGGCGCTTCCGGGCTGGCCGCTGGCGCTCGCCGTGTCTGCGCCGGGGGTGCCGGCGCCGCATGATCCGGAGCGGCAGGAGGGTGAGCCGGCGCCGCTCTGCCCGCCGGACGCGGAGGCCTGGGGGCCGGCCCAACGGCGGCTGGGTGCGGACGAGATCGCGCTGCAGTGGGCGATGTGGCGTGAGCAGGTGGACGGTGAGGTGACGTTCGCGGAACCGGGGGACGAGGCGCACGAGGGGGTGCGCCGGGTGCTGAAGGAGGCCCGCGGCTATCTGGCGGAGCCACCGCCGCCCGGGCGGGTGCGGTCGTCGTTCGCGGCGGGTGAGGCGCGCACGCTGCGGGTCGACGGGCCGGGCTGGAGCATGGTGGCCCGTACCGACGACATCGCGTTCGTGCTGCTGGACGAGGAGCCCGGCGAGGTGCATCCGGTGGGCCGGGGACCCGAACTGCCCGGGCTGCTCTCCTCGCTGGACGAGCTGGCGGCCCGGCCGGTCTGAGCCGGCGCCCTTCCGCCCGGCCGGCCACCGGGCCGAGCCGCCGGCCGGTCCGGGCTGCGGGCATGCCGGCTCACGGCGTCCCGCGTGCCCGCGTGCCCGCGTCCCCGCGTCAGCGTCCCAGCTGTTTGCGGCCGACCTTGCGGAGGCGGCGGCGCTGGGAGGAGTCGAGGGCCAGATATGCGACGGCCGGGACCCCGACCATGACCAAGAGGGCCGCCCAGAAGGGCAGCAGCCACAGCAGGACCACTCCCACCGCGACGCCGCCGATCGCGACCTTCGCCTGTGTGGACATCCTTCACGCCCCTTCCGCGGCCGGTGCCGCGCTCTGTCGTACTCCATTGAACGCCGATTTCGCGCCGCGGGTTCCCTCCGGCCCCGCCCGGGTTGCCGGGAGCGGCCGGACGCCGCCCAGAGGTGCGCGCGTTCCTCGTTCGGGTCCGGCGTCCGGTACCCTCGGGCGCTCCAGGCGCCAGTAGTCAAACTTGAGGAGTTCGGGATCCCGTGACATTCACGCGTGCGGTCACCCCCGCTCAGTTCTCCGGGCTCGCCCGCTGTCCGGCGGTGTTCCTGCCGTCGGCCCCACCCCGGGCCGGCCGTATCGCCTTCTGGCGTCCCGATGGTGAGCCGGTGGTATCGGCCCCCACCGAGGGGGGCACGCCGGACGGGAGCGGGCCCGTGGTGGAGCGGCTGGGCGTCGCACTGCCGGAAGAAGACGGCGGGGTCCAGGTCGGCGAGGTGCCGGCGCTGGTGCTGCCGGTGGCCGACGCGGTGCCCGTCCTCACCCGGTTGCGGGCCGGCCGGACCACCCATCCGGCGGCCGCCTTCTGGGGCGCCGCGGCGGTCCTCGCGCTCCAGCTGGCCGCCCGCGGCCGGCTGCTGCCGGGCGTCAGCCCCGAGGGCTACGACGCCTGGCGGATCGGCCCGCTCGACGCGGCGGACATCGAGCGGCTGCGGGAACTCGCCGCCGCGATGCCGCCGTACGCGCACGCCGCCCCGCTGCCGGGAACGGACCCGGTGGAGCTGCCCGAGCCGGAGCGGCACCTACGGGCGTTCCTCGACGCGGTGGCGGACGGTCTGCCGCGCTCCCCCGCCGCGGCGCTGGCCACCGGGGCGCCGGCCTTCGCGGCGGCCGCGCCGCAGCACATCCCCGAACAGCGGGACTGGGCCGCGGACGTCGCCGCCGGCCATGACGCGGGCGTACGGATCTCCTTGCGGGTGGAGGTGCACGGCCTGGAGGCGGACGCGGCGGTGGGCGTTCCCCTGGACAGAGCCGTGGACGTTCCGGTGGACGGTGCCGTGGACGTTCCGATGGACGGTGCCGCCCCGGCCGCCCCCGAGAGCGAGGTGGCCTTCCGCGCGGTCCTCCAGGTGCACAGCCTCACCGATCCTGCCCTGGTGGCGGATGCCGCCGAGGTGTGGGCGGGGGCGTCGACGGCGGGGCAGGCGTTCGGTCCGCGGGCGCGGATGGACACCCTGCGCACGCTGCGCCGGGCGGCCGAGGTCTGGGCGCCGCTCGGTCCGCTGCTGTCGGCGGCGGTGCCCGGCGCGCTGGATCTCGCCGACGAGGAGGTCGCCGAACTGCTCGGCCCGGCCTCCCGGGCGCTGGCCGCGGCCGGGGTGCAGGTGCACTGGCCGAAGCAGCTGGCGCGCTCGCTGACCAGCCGCGCCGTGGTGGGGCCGCCCGATCCCGAAGGCCCCGTGGACGGACGGGAGTCCGGGCCGCCCTCCTTGCTGTCCGCGGACGCCCTGCTCTCCTTCAGCTGGCGGTTCGCGGTGGGCGGCCAGGAGGTGGACCGGGCCGAGCTGGACCGGCTGGCCGAGGCGGGTCGGCCGCTGGTGCGGCTGCGCGACCGGTGGGTGCTGATCGACCCGGAGGCCGTGCGGGCCGCCCGGGACCGGCGGGACCGCAAGGTCTCCCCGCTGGACGCGCTCGGTGCCGCGCTCGCCGGGAGCGCCGAGGACGGCGACGGCGGCCGGGTAGCGGTGCAGGCCACCGGGTGGCTGGCCGGGCTGCGCGACCGGCTCGCGGACCCGGAGGGCACCGGCACCGGCACCGTCGCCCAGCCACCCGCGCTCCGCGCGACGTTGCGCGACTATCAGCTGCGCGGTCTGGGCTGGCTGCACCGGATGACGTCGCTGGGGCTGGGCGCCTGTCTCGCCGACGACATGGGGCTGGGCAAGACGATCACCCTCATCGCGCTGCATCTGCACCGGCAGACCGACCCCGCGTCGGCCGGCCCGACGCTGGTGGTGTGCCCGACGTCGCTGATGGGCAACTGGCAGCGGGAGATCGAGAAGTTCGCGCCGGGCACACCGGTGCGCCGCTTCCACGCCGGGCAGCGCAGTTTGGCGGACCTGGTGGACGGCGAGTTCGTCCTCACCACCTACGGGACGATGCGGCTGGACGCCGGGAAGCTGGCGGAGGTGGCGTGGGGGCTGGTCGTCGCGGACGAGGCGCAGCACGTCAAGAACCCGTTCTCGGTGACCGCCCGCGCCCTGCGGACCGTTCCGGGCCGGGCCCGGGTGGCGCTGTCCGGCACCCCGGTGGAGAACAACCTGACCGAGCTGTGGGCGATCCTGGACTGGACGACTCCCGGGCTGCTGGGGACGCTGGGGCGGTTCCGTACGCGGTATGCGCGGGCCGTCGAGGGCGGGCCGGCGGCGTCCCCCGAGGCGGGCGCGGCGGCCGACCGGCTGGCCCGGCTGGTGCGGCCGTTCCTGCTGCGCCGGCGCAAGTCCGATCCGGGCATCGCACCGGAACTCCCGCCCAAGACGGAGACCGACCGTGCGGTGGCGCTGACCACGGAGCAGGCCGGGCTGTACGAGGCGGTGGTGCGCGAGGGGCTCGACGAGATCGCCGGGACGGACGGGTTCGCCCGCCGCGGGCTGGTGGTCAAACTGCTCACCTCGCTCAAGCAGATCTGCAACCACCCCGCGCAGTTCCTCAAGGAGGAGCAGCCGCGCATCGGCGGACGCTCGGGGAAGGTCGAGCTGCTCGACGAGCTGCTGGACACGATCCTCGCCGAGGGGGCGAGCGTGCTGGTGTTCACCCAGTACGTACGGATGGCGCGGCTGCTGGAGGGGCATCTGGCGGCGCGCGGCGTACCGTCGCAACTCCTGCACGGCGGTACCCCGGTGGGCCGCCGGGAGGAGATGGTGCGCCGCTTCCAGGACGGCGAGGTCCCGGTGTTCCTGCTGTCGTTGAAGGCGGCGGGCACAGGACTGAACCTCACCCGCGCCGGCCATGTCGTGCACTTCGACCGCTGGTGGAACCCGGCCGTCGAGGCGCAGGCCACCGACCGCGCGTACCGCATCGGGCAGACCCGGCCGGTGCAGGTCCACCGCATGATCACGGAGGGCACGATCGAGGACCGGATCGCCGACCTGCTCTCCCGCAAACAGCAGTTGGCGGACGCGGTGCTCGGCGCCGGCGACGCCGCACTGACCGAACTCACCGACGCCGAGCTGGCGGACCTGGTGACCTTGCGAGGGGGCGAATGATGACCGGACGGGGCGAGGACGGCGACGGCACCTACGGGGGCGGCGCCTACGGGACAGGCACGCACGGGGACGGCACCCACGGGAACGGCACCCACGGGCAGGACACTCACGGGCACGGTCCGGACGCCGAGCGGACCTTCGCCGCCCTGCCGCCCGCCCGCGGCCGGGGCTTCGCCCGCACCTGGTGGGGGCAGGCGTGGCTCAAGGCGCTGGAGGACACCGCACTGGACGGGCAACAGCTGAAGCTGGGCCGGCGGCACGCCCGGGCCGGGGCGGTCGGTGCGGTGTCGGTGCGACCGGGCCGGCTGACCGCGGTCGTCCAGGACCGGGACCACACCCGGCACCGGTCGGACGTGCTGCTGCAGCAGCTGGACGACGCCGCGTGGGACCGCTTCCTGGACCTCGTCGCGGACCGGGCCGGGCACATCGCGGCGCTGCTCGACCGGGACATGCCGCCGGTGCTGGTGGAGGACGCGGCCGCGGCGGGCGTCGAACTGCTCCCGGGCATCGGTGACCTGGAGGCGGAGTGCAGCTGCGGGGCGTGGGACCACTGCGCGCATTCGGCGGCGCTGTGCTATCAGGTGGCGCGGTTGCTGGACCAGGACCCGTTCGTCCTGCTGCTGGTGCGCGGCCGCGGCGAGCCGGAGCTGCTCGGGGAGTTGCAGGCCCGCAGCGCGGCCCGGGCGGCCGGGCCCGCGACGGCCGGGGACCCGGTGGCGGGGCCCGGCGCGGGCCTACCGGCCGCCGAGGCGTACGCGGCACGCGACATCCTGCCGCCGCTGCCCGCGCCGCCCCCGCCGGTCGACGGGCCGGGCGCCGCGCCGGTGCTCGGCGGCGGCACCCCGCCCGCCCCGGGGGTGGACGTGGCGGCCCTGGAGTTCCTGATCGGCGATGCGGCGGCGCGCGCCCAGCGGTTGCTGGCGGAGGCGCTCTCCCCCTGGCATGCGGACACCCCGATGCCGCCCGGGCTGACGCCCGGTCAGGACGCGGTGCGGCTGGCGGCGGCCGGTCCGGACCGGGCCGTATCGGCGCGGCTGGCGGCCGGTTCGGGGCGGGACGCGCGCGGCCTGGCGCGGGCCGTACGGGCCTGGGAGCTGGGCGGCCCGGCGGGGCTGGCGGTGCTGGAGGAGGAGTGGGCCCCGGATCCGGCGGCGCTGGCCCGGGCGACCGACCGGCTCGCGGCCGCCTGGGACGACGACGGGCCCCGGCCCCGGCTGCGGGCCGGCGGCAACCGCTGGACGGTGCTCGGCGGCGCCGCCCAACTGCGGTACGGGCGCGACGGCCGCTGGTGGCCGTACCGCAAGGAAAGCGGGCAGTGGGTGCCGGCCGGCCCGGCCTCGGACGACCCGGCGGCGGCGCTGGCCGAGGCGTCGGCGGAGGCGTCGGCGGAGGGCTGATCCCCCGGGCGGCCGGGCACGCGCAGCGGCGCCCGGCCGCCCGAATCCGGTCATCCGGCTGCGCCGTGCCGCCGCGCGTGATTCGCTGAGGACGATCCCCCAACGCCAGGCACGTCGTCGCCCGCAGCAGGAGGACCAGTGACCGGGACGTCCCCGCCCCCACCACCGCATGCGCCGCACGACCCGCCGCCGCCGACGTCCGGCCGGGCGGGGCCCGTACCACGCCCCCCGGGCCCGTCGGACGACCGGCTCCCGTATCCGGACGAGCGTCTCCCGTACTACGAGGACCGCTCGCCGGGCCGGGGCGCGCTGCCGCCGCGCGCCTGGTACCCGTCCTCGGACGCGCCCCGGATCTCGCTGTACGGCACCTGGCGGTTCCGTCTCTCGCCGCGCGCCGACGCCGAGGACGAGGCGTTCGCCCGGCCGGACTTCGACGATACGGAGTGGCACGAGCTGAGGGTGCCCGGTACCTGGGTGCTCCAGGGTTTCGGCGCCCCCCTGTACACCAACACCGCCTATCCCTTTCCGGTGGATCCGCCGCGGGTGCCGGACGAGAACCCGACCGGTGACCACCGCCATGTCTTCGACCTGCCCGGGGGCTGGGGCGAGGGGCCGGCCGTGCTGCATTTCGGCGGGGTGGAGTCCTGCGCCCGGGTGTGGCTCAACGGACAGGAGCTCGGGCACTTCAAGGGCAGCCGGCTGCCGCACGAGTTCGAGGTGGGGCGGCTGCTGCGGCCGCACCGCAACGTCCTGGCGGTGCGGGTCCACCAGTGGTCGTCCGGCAGCTATCTGGAGGACCAGGATCAGTGGTGGCTGCCCGGAATCTTCCGGAACGTCTCGGTCCACCGGCGTCCGGAGGGCTCGGTCACCGACCACTTCGTGCATGCCGGCTTCGACCACCGTACGGGCCGGGGCACCCTGCGCGTGGAGTGCACACCGGCCGGGCGGGTGACCGTACCGGAGCTCGGGCTGGACCTGGCGACCGGGGAGAGCGCGACGGTGCCGGTGCAGCCCTGGACGGCGGAGGAACCCCGCTTGTACGCCGGGGAGTTGGTCACCGCCGGGGAGACCGTCCCGCTGCGGATCGGGTTCCGTACGGTGTGTGTCGAGGACGGGCTGCTGAAGGTCAACGGCCGCCGGATCCTGCTGCGCGGCGTCAACCGGCACGAATTCCATCCGCGGTACGGGCGCACCGTGGGCCCGAGGTGATGCGCCAGGACCTGCTGATGATGAAGCAGCACAACATCAACGCGGTCCGTACCAGCCACTATCCGCCGCACCCGGCGTTCCTGGACCTCTGCGACGAGCTGGGGCTGTGGGTCGTCGACGAGTGCGATCTGGAGACGCACGGGTTCGGGCAGCAGGACTGGCGGGACAATCCGGCCGACGACCCGCGCTGGGAGCCGGCGCTGCTGGACCGGGCCCGCCGGATGGTCGAGCGGGACAAGAACCACCCCGGCATCGTGCTGTGGTCGCTGGGCAACGAGTGCGGGACCGGCCGCGGGCTGTCCGCCATGGCCGCCTGGATGCGCGAGCGCGACCCGTCCCGTCCGCTGCACTACGAGGGCGACCGCAGCTGCGCCGACACCGACGTCTACTCCCGGATGTACGCCGATCACGCCGAGGTGTCGCGGATCGGGCGGCGCGTCGAGGGGCCGCTGGACGATCCCGCACTGGACGCCCGGCGCCGTCAACTCCCGTTCCTCCTCTGCGAGTACGCGCACGCGATGGGCAACGGGCCCGGCGGACTCGGCGAGTACCAGCGGCTGTTCGAGACGTACGAGCGCTGTCAGGGCGGCTTCGTGTGGGAGTGGATCGACCACGGGCTGCGGCAGCGGACGCCGGACGGCGAGGTGTACCACGCCTACGGCGGCGACTTCGGTGAGGAGCTGCACGACGGGAACTTCGTGTGCGACGGCCTGGTGCTGCCGGACCGGACGCCGTCGCCGGGGCTGGCCGAGGTGAAGAAGGTCGTCGAGCCGGTGCGGATCGAGGCCGGACCGGACGGTGACAACGGCAGGCAGACGGTCCGGATCACCAATCTCTACGACTTCTCGGGGCTCGGGCATCTTTCCTTCCTGTGGCGTTACGAGGTGGAGGGCAACCCGTGCGGCAGCGGGTGGCTGGAGATGTCCACGCCGCCGCCGGGCGGATCGGTCGCGACGGCGCTGCCGGACATGGCGGACGAGAGGGACGAGGGCCGGGAGGCCATGTGGACGGTGCGGGCCGTGCTGGCCGGGGACACCGCCTGGGCGCCGGCCGGGCACGAGGTCGCCTGGGGCCAGTTCCCGGCCGTACCGCGCCCGGCGTACGTGCCTCCGGTGCCCACCGCCAGCCCGCGCCGCGGCGAGGGCAATGTGATCGTGCTCGGGCCGGGCACGTTCGACGCCACCACCGGGACGCTGGGCTATCTGGACGGGGTGCGGATCGGCGGCCCCCGGCTGCACGTCTGGCGGGCGCCGACCGACAACGACGAGGCCGCACCCTGGCAGCCCGCGCCGCGGCCGGCCACCGAATGGCGCCGGCTCGGCCTGCACCGGATGCACCACCGTGTGGATGCCGTCGAACCGGACGGCCTCGCGCTGGTGGTGCGGACACGGGTGGCCGCGGCCGGCTCCCCGCTCGCGCTGCGCGCGGTCTACCGCTGGACGGCCCGACGCGACCTGCTGCGGCTGGAGTTGGCGGTCGATCCGGAAGGCGACTGGCCGGTTCCGCTGCCCCGGTTGGGGGTGCGGATGGCGGTGTGCGGGAGCCTGGGGCGGGCGGAGTGGTACGGCGGCGGGCCCGGGGAGGGCTATCCGGACACCCGGGCGGCCGCCCGCACCGGCCGCTGGTCGCTGGCGGTGGAGGAGTTGCAGACGCCCTACGTCCGGCCGCAGGAGAACGGTTCCCGGCCCGGGGTGCGCTGGCTACGGCTGACCCGCGCCGACGGTTCCGGCCTCCGGATCGAGGGGGACCCGGACTTCGCCTTCGCCGCCCGCCGCTGGTCCGACGAGGAGCTGACCGCGGCCGGGCACACCCCGGACCTGCGGCCGGGCGATCACCTGTGGCTGCATCTCGACCACGCGCAGCACGGCATCGGCAGCCAGTCGTGCGGGCCGGGCGTGCTGCCGCAGTACCAGTTGACGGCGGCCCCGGCGCGGTTCTCGTTCGTGTTCGCGTCGCTGCCCTGAGCGGGCCCGCGGCCTTGCCGTGAGGGGGCGGGCGTCGTCGCAGGCCGGGGGCGTTGTCAGTGGGCGGAGCTACGATCCGAAGGAGCTGGGAAACGGTCCGCCCGGCAGCACACCAGGAGGTTCGCACCATGGTCAGCACCGGCCCGACGCTCGCCGACGCCCTCGCCGCGGGGCCGGTGGTCCTCGACGGCGGGCTGTCCAACCAATTGGAGTCCGCCGGGCACGACCTGAGCGACGGGCTGTGGTCGGCCCGGCTGCTGGCCGAGGAGCCGGAGGCGGTGGTGCGGGCGCATCTGGCGTACTACGAGGCCGGGGCGCAGGTCGCGATCACCTCCAGCTACCAGGCGACGTTCGAGGGGTTCGCGCGGCGCGGCATCGGCGCGGGGGAGGCCGCGGAGCTGCTCGGGCGGAGCGTGGCGCTGGCCCGCGAGGCGGCCGGCCGGGCGCGGGCGGGCGGTGCCGACGGGCCGCTGTACGTGGCGGCTTCGGCGGGTCCGTACGGCGCGATGCTGGCGGACGGTTCCGAGTACCGCGGCCGTTACGGCCTGTCGGTGGCGGAGCTGGAGCGGTTCCACCGGCCGCGGCTGGAGGTGCTGGCGGCGGCCGGGCCCGATGTGCTGGCGCTGGAGACGGTGCCGGACGCCGACGAGGCCCGGGCGCTGCTGCGGGCGGTGCACGGGCTGGGCGTGCCGGCGTATCTGTCGTACAGCGTCGCCGGGGACACGACCCGTGCCGGGCAGCCGCTGGCGGAGGCGTTCGGCCTCGCGGCGGAGGCGGAGGAGGTGATCGCCGTGGGGGTGAACTGCTGCGCGCCGGACGACGCGGACCGGGCGGTGCCGCTGGCCGCGCGGATCACCGGCAAGCCGGTGGTGGTGTATCCGAACAGCGGGGAGCGCTGGGACGCCGAGGCGCGGACATGGTGCGGCATACCGGAGTTCAGCGCCGGCCGGGTCGCCGGCTGGGTCGCGGACGGCGCCCGGCTGATCGGCGGCTGCTGCCGGGTGGGGCCGGACGCCATCGCGGAGCTGGCGGCCGGCCTCGGCCACTGATGCCGGACGGTCAGGCGGTGCTCAGGACAGCGGCTTGGTGAGCTTCCGGGTGTTGCTGCGGTTGCCCATCAGGCTGCAGCTGACGGTCTTGATGCCGAGGTTGTAGCCCTTGAGGTTGGGGTACTGCACGTAGGTGCCCTCGGCGGTGCCGGCGGGCTGCCGGGACGCCTTGCGCTCCAGCTCGTCGCGGCAGAGCGACGACGCCTTGTCCTGGATGTCCGACACGCTGGTCAGGCCCGCGCCGAGGCGGTGCATGGCGACGACCTCGGCGTCGTGCGGGCTGTTGCAGGAGGCCTCGGTGTTGTTGCCGCGGCCGCTCGGGTCCAGGTCGTAGCAGTCGCCGACCTTCTGCAGGTAGAAGGGCACCGTGCCGGCGGAGGGCGAGGGCGTGCTGTCGGGGTCGCTGCTGGGCGAGGCGTAGGGGTCGTCGGAGGGCGTGGCGGAGGCGCTCTCGGACGGGGTGGCGGAGGCGCTCGCACTGGACGACGCCCGGGCGCGCTTGGTGCCGCCGTCGTCGCTGTTGGCCACCACGATGACGGTGATGACGGCGGCCAGCACGAGCGCGCCACCGCCGATGATGGCGGCGATGAGCTTGCCGTTGCCGCCGCCGTTGGGCGGGCCGGGCGGCTGCTGCCAGCCGCCGGGACCGCCCGGGCCGCCCGGTCCCGGTGGGCCGTAGCCGCCCGCGGGCGGGCCGAAGCCGCCGGGGGCCTGGTTGCCGCCCGCGGGCGGGCCGTAGCCACCGGAGCCGTATCCGCCCTGGCCGGCGGGGCCGTAGCCACCGGCCGGCGGTCCGAAACCGCCCGGGTTGTCGGGCGGCGGCTGGTTCGGGGGGTGCGGCTGGCCGGGCGGCGGAGGCGGAAAGCTCATAACGGAAATGATCGCTTCTTTACTGGGTTTCACGGGACGCGGTGACCAAGCTGGAACACTTCGGGGCTGAAATGTCCGTCCGCTGGGCACCGTTGGCGACAGGCAGCAAGCCACCCTACGGCCCGGAGGTTTCGCGTGTTCACCGACCTGCCCCTGGACGAACTGCGCACCTATCGCCCCCCGTTGCCCGAGCCGCCCGGATTTGACGCGTTCTGGGAGCGCACCCTCGCCGAGGCCCGCACCCATGACCTGGCCGCCCGGTTCACCGCACTCGACGCCGGACTTGCCCTGCTGCGCACCTACGACGTGGAGTTCTCCGGCTTCGGCGGGCACCGGATCCGCGGCTGGTTCCTGATCCCGCGGGCGGCCGCCGGTCCGCTGCCGTGCATCGTGCAGTACCTCGGTTACGGCGGCGGCCGGCTGCGGCCGCACGACTGGCTGCTGTGGCCCACGGCGGGGTACGCCACCCTGGTCATGGACGCCCGCGGCCAGAGCGGCCCGGACCGCCCCGGTGACACCCCCGACCCGGCCGGCTACCGCAACCCGGGCGTCCCCGGCCGGCTGACCCAGGGCCTGCTCGACCCCGACGACTACTACTACCGGCGGCTGTTCACCGATGCCGTACGGGCCGTGGAGACCGCGCGCGGCCACGACGAGGTGGACGCGGAGCGGATAGTGGTCGCCGGACACAGTCAGGGCGGGGCGCTCGCCCTGGCCATGACCGGCCTGGTCCCGGGGCTCGCCGGGGCGCTGATCGACGCGCCGTTCCTGACCCACATCCGCCGCGCGGTCGAGATCACCGACGCCGGACCGTACGGCGAGCTCGGCCGCTACTTCGCCGGTGCCCGGGGCCACGTCGGCACCGCCCTGGACACCCTGGACCACTTCGACGGGCTGAACTTCGCGGTCCGGGCCACCGCCCCGGCGCTCTTCGCGACCGCACTGCGCGACGACGTGGTCCCGCCGTCCACCGGCTTCGCCGCGTACCACCACTACACGGGCGAGAAGGAACTGACGGTGTGGCGCTTCAACGCCCACGAAACCGGCGGCACCGACCAGCGGACCGCCGAACTCGGCTTCGTCCAAAGGCTCTTCGGCTGATTCCGGCGAGCCGGCCGCGGGGCCGGTTCAGGACGCGCCGAGCAGATGGTCCAGGGCCAGCTGGTCCAGCTGCTCGAAGGCCATCCCGCGGGCGGCGGCGTCCTCCGGGCGGAAGGTCTCGTAGGCGGTGGGGTCGGCGAGCAGCCCGGCCAGGCCGTCCTCGGCGGTGGGGCGGGCCAGCTCATGCAGACGGGCGGCGCGCAGCGCGTCCTGGACGGCCGGGTCGGCCCGGAAGGCCGCGGCGCGCTCCTTGAGGATGAGGTAGTTGCGCATACAGCCGGCGGCGGAGGCCCAGACCCCGTCGAGGTCCTCGGTGCGCGGCGGCTTGAAGTCGAAGTGCCGCGGCCCGTCGTAGCCGGCCGTCTCCAGCAGGTCGACGAGCCAGAACGCGGCGCGCAGGTCGCCGGCGCCGAAGCGCAGGTCCTGGTCGTACTTGATGCCGCTCTGGCCGTTGAGGTCGAGGTGGAAGAGCTTGCCCTGCCACAGCGCCTGGGCGATGCCGTGCGGGAAGTTGAGGCCGGCCATCTGCTCGTGGCCGACCTCGGGGTTGACGCCGAAGAGGTCGGGGCGGTCGAGGCGCTCGATGAAGGCCAGGGCGTGGCCGACGGTGGGCAGCAGGATGTCGCCGCGCGGCTCGTTGGGCTTGGGCTCGATGGCGAACCGCAGGTCGTAGCCCTGCTCGACGACGTACTGGGCGAGCAGGTCGAAGGCTTCCTTGAGCCGGTCGAGGGCGGCGCGGACGTCCTTGGCCGCCCCGGACTCGGCGCCCTCCCGGCCGCCCCAGGCGACGTAGGTGCGGGCGCCCAGTGCGGCGGCGAGGTCGATGTTGCGGAGCGTCTTGCGCAGCGCGAAACGGCGGACGTCGCGGTCGTTGGCGGTGAAGGCGCCGTCCTTGAACACCGGGTGGGTGAAGAGGTTGGTGGTCGCCATCGGGACGACCAGGCCGGTCGCGTCCAGTGCCTGGCGGAAGCGTTTGACGGCGGTCTCGCGCTGGTCGTCGTCGGCGCCGAACGGGATCAGGTCGTCGTCGTGGAAGGTGACGCCGTACGCGCCGAGTCCGGCGAGGCGGTGGACGGTCTCGACCGGGTCCAGGGCGCGGCGGGTGGCGTCCCCGAAGGGGTCGCGGCCCTGCCAGCCGACGGTCCACAGACCGAAGCTGAATTTGTCCCCGGGCACCGGCTGACAGCGCATCGCATCTCCCTCGGCCATTTCGTCAAGGCGTTTTACAAATTCCGCGGCGGCCAAACTAATATGCGGCGGCACACCGGGGAACCCCCTGGAGGCAGACCGTGCGAGATGGCTGCGCACCCGTGTGGCGGCGGCCGCCAAGGGAGAGAGCACGATGGGCGCACAGGCAGCGGGACCGCTCGTCCTCGGCGTGGACAGCTCGACGCAGTCCACGAAGACGCTGGTCGTGGACGCGGAGACCGGTGTGGTCGTCGCGCGCGGGCAGGCACCGCACACGATCGGCGGCCCCGGCAAGGAGAGCGACCCCCGGCAGTGGTGGCGGGCGCTGGGCGAGGCGCTGGGGCAGTGCGGGGACGCCGCCCGGCAGGTCTCGGCGGTGTCGGTCGCCGGCCAGCAGCACGGGCTGGTCACACTGGATGCGGCCGGCGAGCCGGTGCGCCCGGCCCTGCTGTGGAACGACGTCCGTTCGGCGGGCCACAGCGAGCGGCTGATCGCCGAGCGGGGCGGCGCCCGGGCCTGGGCGGACCGGGTGGGGAGCGTGCCGGGGCCGGCGTTCACGGTGGCCAAGTGGGCCTGGCTGCGGGAGACCGAGCCGGCCGCGGCCGCCGCCACCGCCGCGGTGCGCCTGCCGCACGACTACCTCACCGGGCGGCTGACCGGCGAGGCGGTCACCGACCGCGGGGACGCCTCCGGCACGGGCTGGTGGGCCTCGGCCACCGGGGCGTACGACACCGAGATCCTCGCGCACATCGGGCTGCCGCCGGAGGCACTCCCCCGGGTGGCCCGGCCGGGCGAGGCCGCCGGCACGGTGCACGGCGGTGAGCTGCCACTGCCCCGCGGCGCCCTGGTGGCCGCGGGCACCGGCGACAACATGGCGGCCGCGCTCGGGCTGGGCCTGCGCCCCGGACAGCCGGTGCTGAGCCTGGGCACCTCGGGGACGGTCTACGCGGTCTCCACCCACCGCCCGGCCGATCCGGCCGGCACGGTCGCCGGTTTCGCCGACGCCCGGGGCGACTGGCTGCCGCTGGCCTGCACCCTGAACTGCACGCTCGCCGTGGACCGGGTGGCGGCGCTGCTGGGCCGCGACCGGGAGGCCGTGGAGCCGGGCGGCGAGGTGGTGGTGCTGCCGTTCCTGGACGGGGAGCGCACGCCGAACCTGCCCGGGGCGTCGGGACTGGTGCACGGGCTGCGGCACGACACCACGGCCGGCCAGCTGCTGCAGGCCGCCTACGACGGTGCGGTGTTCGCGCTGCTGCAGGCGCTGGAGCAGGTGCTGGACGCGGACGCCGCGGCCGGGGCGCCGCTGCTGCTGATCGGCGGCGGTGCGAAGGGCCGGGCCTGGCGGGAGACGGTCCGCCGGCTCTCCGGCCGCCCGGTGGTAGTGCCCGAGGCGCAGGAGCTGGTCGCGCTGGGCGCGGCGGCGCAGGCGGCCGGGCTGCTGCTGGGTGAGGACCCGGCTGCGGTGGCCCGCCGCTGGGGCACCGCGCGCGGCGCGGAGTGGGAGGCCCGGCCGCGGGACGACGCCGCCCTGGACCGCCTGGCGGCGACCCTCGCCGACGCGCAGCCGCTGCTGCGGCGCTGAGCCCCGGCCCGCACCCGCCCCGGTCCGCGGGCCCCCGTCGCCCACGGGCGGAAACGCCACCGGGGACGACGCCCCGACCCGACACCTCCGAGGAGACCCGTGACCCCGCCCGGCAACGACACCCAGGCCGGCATCCGGCGGCGCAACCTCGCCCGGGTGCTGCGGGCCGTGGCGGCGCACGGGCCGCTGTCGCGGCCGGCGGTGGCGGCGCGGATCGGGCTGACCCGGGCGGGCGTGGCGCCGCTGGTGGACGAGCTGCTGCGGGCCGGGCTGCTGGCCGAGTCCGGGCCGTCGGCGCCCCGCGGCCGGGGCCGGCCGGGGAGCGAACTGGTGGTCAGCGACCGCGGCCCGGCGGGGCTCGGGGCGGAGATAGGCGTGGACCACCTCGCGGTGTGTGCGGTCGATCTGCGCGGCCGGATTCGCGCCCGGGCGGCGGTCGGCGCGGCGAACCGGAACAGCGCGCCCGGTCCGGTCCTGGAACGGCTCGGGGAGCTGCTCGCGGAGGTGACCGGGCGGATCGCCGCGGAGGGGCTGCGGCCCGCCGGGCTCGCGGTGGCGGTGCCGGGGCTGGTGGCCCGCGGCGGGACGACCGTGGTGCACGCGCCCAACCTGGGCTGGCGGGCGGCGGATCTGGCGCCCGGCCTGACCCCGGTGACCGCCCCGGCGGGCTCCCCGGCCGTGCCGCTGACCGTGGAGAACGAGGCGAACCTGGGGGCGCTGGCCGAACTGGGGCCGGCCGGTGCGTACGGCGGGCGGCCGGGACCGCCACCGGACTTCGTGCACGTCTCGGCCGAGGCCGGGATCGGGGCGGCGGTCGTGGTGGACGGCCGACTGCTGCGCGGCGCGCGGGGGTTCGCCGGGGAGCTGGGCCATGTGCCGGTGTATCCGGACGGCCGCCGGTGCGACTGCGGCGGGCGCGGGTGCCTGGAGCAGTACGCGGGGGAAGCGGCCGTGCTGCGGGCGAGCGGGGCGGCCTCCGGGCGGGCCGCGGCGGGGCCTGCGGGGCCGGGGGCCCGGATCGCGCTGCTCGCGCGCCGCGCGGCCGACGGCGACCCGGCCACCGTACGGGCTCTGGCAAAGGCGGGAACGGCGCTCGGCATCGCGCTGGCCGGGGCGGTGAACCTGCTCGACCCGCGGGAGGTCGTCCTGGGGGGTGCGCTGGCCGGTCTCGCGCCCTGGGTCCTGCCGTCGCTGGAAGGGGAGTTGACGCTGCGGACGGCCGTGGCGGCGGATCCGGCGCGGGCCGGCGGGCCGCCCGTGACGGTATCGCGGCTGGGGGCGGACGGGCCCCTGCTGGGGGCGGCGCACGCGGCGCTGCAAGCCGTCCTCGACGACCCCCTCCCTTCCCGCACCCCGGCTGACCCTCCCCCGGGCCGAACCGGCTAAACCTTTCCATGGAACGAGATTTCCATGCCACCCCATTGAGCGATTGTGCCGATAAAAAGCACACGGCTACCGTCGGTTCGGCGAGCTGCCGCGAAACCGCCGTGAATCGGTTCCGGAGCAGTCCCGCATCGCACCCTCCCATGAGACAGGTGGCATTGTGACGATTGCCGACGGATCGCTGCCCAGCAGTGCGGAAGAATCCCAGAATTCCAGTCTGAGTACCACCGCCGCACGGAATTTGGCGACCACCACCAAAACCACGCCGCAGATGCAGGGAATCACTTCCCGCTGGCTGCTGCGGTTGTTGCCCTGGGTGCAGGTGTCGGGCGGCACGTACCGGGTGAACCGCCGGCTGACCCACACCGTCGGCGACGGGCGCATCGACTTCGACATCAGCGGCGGCGACGTCTCGGTCATCCCGGAGGAGCTGCGGGAACTGCCCGCCCTGCGGGATTTCACCGACCAGGAGGTGCTGGCGGCGCTCGGTGAGCGGTTCACCCAAGTCGAATACGCACCCGGCGAGTTGATCGCCGAGGCCGGTACGCCGGACGACCGGCTGGTGCTGATCGCGCACGGCCGGGTGGACCGCATCGGCACCGCGAAATACGGCGACGCGACGGTGCTGGAGGCGCTGGCGGGGGGTGACCATTTCGGCACCGGCCCGTTCGAAGCCGACGAAGGGACCTGGGAGTTCAGCTACCGCGCGGTGACCCGGGTGACGGTCATGACGCTGCCGCGCCAGGCGGGCCTGGAGGTGATCGACCGCTCCCCCGGATTGCGCGAGCACCTGGCGACGGCCGACCGGTCCGCCGCCCGGCCGACGAACGACAGCGGCGAGTCGGCGGTGTCCGTGGCGTCCGGGCACCACGGCGAGCCGGCCCTGCCCGGCACCTTCGTCGATTACGAAGCGGCGCCGCGGGAGTACGAACTCAGCGTGGCGCAGACCGTGTTGCGCACGCACAGCCGGGTCGGCGACCTCTACAGCGACCCGATGAACCAGGTCGAGGAGCAGCTGAAGCTCACGATCCAGGCGCTGCGCGAGCGCCAGGAACACGAGATGATCAACAACCGCGAGTTCGGGCTGCTGCACAACGCCGACCTCAAGCAGCGCATCCACACCCGCACCGGACCGCCGACCCCGGACGACCTCGACGAACTGCTCGCGACGGTCTGGAAGGACCCGGGTTTCCTGCTCGCCCATCCCCAGACCATCGCCGCCTTCGGCCGGGAATGCAGTGCCCGCGGCCTCTATCCGACCGCGGTGGATTTCATGGGGCATTCGCTGCCGTCCTGGCGCGGGGTGCCGATCTTCCCGTGCAACAAGATTCCGGTCACCAAGGAGCGCACCAGCTCGATTCTGCTGCTGCGCACCGGTGAGGAAAAGCAGGGTGTGGTCGGTCTGCACCAGACCGGAATTCCCGATGAATACGAACCGGGCCTTTCGGTGCGTTATATGGGCATCGACGACCGGGCGGTCCTCAAATATCTCGTCAGCGCCTACTATTCCGCGGCCATTCTCGTGCCCGATGCGCTGGGCGTGCTGGAGGACGTGCAGATCGGCCAGTGAACGGCCGCCGCAGGAAAAGCACGGCAGTACGCGTCACCGCACGCTCCCGGCAGCACTCAGCACAGCGCAGCACCGACAGAACAGGTGAGCTTCTTCCATGACCACATCGGTGGACCCGACGTCCGGCCCGCAGCCCTCCGAGGCCGAGCAGCATCCGTCCAGCCTGGGCACCGCCGCGGCCCGCAATCTGGCGACCACGACCAAGACCGTGCCGCAGATGCAGGGGATCTCCTCCCGCTGGCTGCTGCGCATCCTGCCGTGGACGCAGGTCTCCGGCGGCACCTACCGCGTCAACCGACGGCTGACGCACACCCTCGGCGACGGGCGGATCGAGTTCGTCTCGACCGGTACGGACGTCCGGGTGATCCCTGCCGAGCTGCGCGAACTGGCGCCGCTGCGCGGCTATGCCGACTCCTCGACCCTGGAGGCTCTGGCCGGCCGCTTCGTGCAGCGGGAGTTCGCCCCCGGCGACGTGCTGGCCCGCAAGGGCGGCCCGACCGACCGGGTCATCCTGATCGCGCACGGCAAACTGGACCGTCTCGGCGCCGGCAAGTACGGCGAGGAGACGTCCCTGGGCACGCTGGCCGACGGTGAGGCCATCGGCGCCGCGGCGCTGCTGTCCGCGGACGCCGAGTGGGAACACTCCGTGCGCGCGGTGACCCGGGTGACCGCGCTGACCCTGTACCGCAGCGACTTCGAGGCGGTGCTAGGCGATTCGGATTCCCTGCGGGCGCACCTGGAGGCGTTCCGTTCGGCGCTGGTGCCGGCGCAGAACAAGCACGGTGAGGCGGCGATCGAGCTGGCCGCCGGGCATGTCGGCGAGCCGGTGCTGCCGGGCACCTTCGCGGACTACGAATTGACGCCGCGGGAGTACGAACTCAGCGTGGCGCAGACCGTGTTGAAGGTGCACTCGCGGGTCGCCGACCTCTACAACGGGCCGATGAACCAGCTGGACCAGCAGCTGCGGCTGACCGTGGAGGCGCTGCGCGAGCGCCAGGAACACGAGATGATCAACAACCGCGAGTTCGGGCTGCTGCACAACGCCGACCTCAAGCAGCGCATCCACACCCGCACCGGACCGCCCACCCCCGACGACCTCGACGAGCTGATCTCCCGGCGCCGCAAGACGCAGTTCCTGCTGGCGCATCCGCGGACCATCGCCGCCATCGGGCGGGAGTGGAACGCCCGGGGCATCTATCCGAGCACCGTCCCGTTCGAGGGCGGGGAGGTGCGGGCCTGGCGGGGCATCCCGCTGCTGCCGTGCAACAAGATCCCGGTCACCCGGGACCAGACCAGCTCGATCCTGGCGCTGCGGGTCGGCGAGGAGAACCAGGGCGTGATCGGGCTGCACCAGACCGGCATCCCGGACGAGTACCGGCCCGGCCTGTCCGTGCGCTTCATGGGCATCAACGACCAGGCGGTCATCAACTACCTGGTCAGCGCCTACTTCTCGGCGGCCGTGCTGGTGCCGGACGCGCTGGGCGTCCTGGAGGACGTCGAGATCGGTCACTGACCGGCGGCGCGCCGCCGTCCGCCGCCGCGTCCGGGCCGGCCTCTTCAGGGTCCGGGCGCGGCAGCCGGGTGACGACCGATCAGGTATGTCCCCGGCTCGTGACCTGCGTCGTTGCTGTCTTTGGTCGAGCCATTGGCGGCCCGGCCATGCCCTTGGCAGGACCTGTCCGGTTGCGCATGATGAACGCATCGCATGTGCGTGACATGTACGCGACCACCCCCGGTCCTTGTCAGGAGTCCACATGGAGCCCCGCCACCCCCGCCCCGCCCGCCGGCGTCTGATCACCGGCGCCGCCGCCCTCGCCGCGTCCGCCGCCCTCGCCCCGCTCACCGCGTCCGCCGCCCTGGCCGGCCCGCGCCGCCGTACACCGCACCGCGGCGACGGCTATCCCCCGGTCGAATGGGTGCCGGCCAGCACGTCCAACTTCACCGCCGCGAACCGCCCGGACCAGTACCCGATCGACATGATCGTGATCCATGTGACGCAGGAGACCTACAAGGACGCCCTCCGGCTGTTCCAGGACCCCCGGCACAAGGCCGCCGCCCACTACGTCGTCCGCTCCGCCGACGGCCACCTCGCCCAGTGCGTCAGGGAGCGCGACGTCGCCTGGCACGCCGGCAACTGGGACTGCAACACCCGCAGCATCGGCATCGAGCACGAGGGCTGGATCGACGACCCGACGTGGTTCACCGACGCGCTCTACGAGCACTCCGCCCGGCTCACCGCCGCCGTCTGCGACCGCTACGGGATCCCCGTGGACCGCGAGCACATCATCGGCCACATCGAGGTCCCCGGCTCCGACCACACCGACCCGGGCGAGTTCTGGGACTGGGCACGCTATCTGCAGCTGGTCACCGAGGCGTCCTGGCGGCACGGCAGATGACCCGGCGCACGCCGGCCCGGGCCGGACCGCCGGCCGGGCGGCGTCCCGGCGACACGACGGCCGTTCCGCGGGTGTACGGATTCAGGACGCCTCCAGGTCATAGTGAGCGGTCCATGGTCGGGCGTGCCGCGTGCACACGGCGCGGTGAACGTCTCCGGTACCCGGTGCAGTTGACGTGACGTCAGGGGCGATCGTGAAGCAGCGATTCGGTCGGGTTCGCGCGGTACTGACGGTGCTGGCGGTGTGGGGCGTGCTGGCCGGCGGCGGGATGGCGGGCGGGGCCCCGGCCACCGCCGCGGGCGCCCCCCTGCACCGCTCCGGGGCCCGGACGCTGGCACCCGGTGTGGCGTACGGCGAATTCCGGATGACGCTGCCGCGCGGTGTGGTGCACGGGCATCTGCTGACGGTCGACCTGGGCGATCCGCGGGTGTCGGTGGACCTGCTGTACCCGGGGGCGGTCGGTGCCCGGGCGCCGGTGTCCCGCCTGGCCGCGGCGCGGGGTGCGGTGGCGGCCGTCAACGGGGACTTCTTCCACATCGCCGAGACCCAGCATCCGGGCGTGGAGGCGACCGGCGCCCCGGTCGGCCCGGCCGTGGTCGGGGGCCGGCAGCTGAAGGGGGCGGTGCCCGACGGGCAGCGCTTCGGTCCCGTACTGCCGCCCGGCGCCACCACCGAGGACGTCCTCGGCGTGGGCTACGACCGCCGGGCACGGCTGGACCGGCTCGCCCTGCACGGCGTGGCGCTGACCCCCGAGGGTGCGCTGCCGCTGCGCGGGCTCAACCAGTACGCGCTGCCGGAGGACGCCATCGGCGCGTACACCGCGCAGTGGGGCCCGGCGTCCCGGGAGCGGGCGGTCTGCGGATCGGACACCGAGCGGGCGGCACCGTGCAGCACGGACACCGCGGAGGTCACGGTCCGGTACGGCCGGGTGACGGCGGTGGAGGACGCTCCGGGCGCCGGCGGGGTGGCCGCGGGGAGTGTGGTGCTGGTGGGCCGGGAGGAGGGCGCGCGGCAGTTGCGCAAGCTGCACCTCGGCGAACCGCTGCGGGTGGGCTACCGGCTGTCCGGCGAGGGACCGGTGCCGCTGCGGTTCGCGGTGGGCGGTTTCCCGATCGTCCGGGACGGGCTGCCGGTGGCCGGGCTGGACACCGTGGCGGTGGCGGTGCGGACCGCCGCGGGGATCGCGCCCGGCGGGCGGGTGCTGTACCTGATGGCCCTGGACGGGGCACGCGGCCAGACCGGCCTGACGGTGAGTGAACTTGCCGCCCTGATGGCGGAATTGGGGTCCGAGGAGGCGATGAACCTGGACGGCGGCGGGTCCTCGACGCTGGTCACCGACGACGGCGGCGGCGACGGGGTCGTGGTGCGCAACCACCCGTCGGGCGGGGCGGAGCGCCCGGTGGCGAACGGCGTCGGGATCTTCTCCTTCGGGTGAGCGGCGGGGCCTGCCGGCCCCCAACCGCCCTGCCGGCCCCCAACCGCCCTGCGGCGGTCATGCCCGCCCGGCGGTCGCGTCCCCCTGGCGCGCCCCGGCGCCCGCGGTGCGCATCCGGCCGACGGCGTACGCGGAGCCGGCCAGCGCCAGGTCGGAGAGCAGCAGGAAGCCGATCGCGTAGCTGCCCTTGGCGCTGTAGACGGCGCCCATCACCAGCGGCGGGACGAAACCGCCGAGGCCGCCGGTGGCGCCGACGATGCCGGTGACGCCGCCCACCCCCGCCTGCGGTGTCACCCGGGAGACCAGCGCGAAGACCGAGCCGCTGGCCGCGCCGAGGCCGGCCGCCATGACCAGGAAGTCGACGGTGCCGACCGGATCGAGCGGCGGGTCGAAGGCCTGGACGGCGGCGAGCACCGCGACCGTGCCGAGCGCCCAGGCGGTGACCACGGCCGGGTGCACCCGGTCCGAGCACCAGCCGCCGACCGGCCGGAAGACCACCGTGACCAGCGCGAAGCCGGCCGCCTTGGCTCCCGCGTCGGCGGCGTCGAGGTGATACCAGGTCTGCAGGTACGTCGGGAGGTAGACGCTGAACGCGACGATGCCGCCGAAGCCGATCGCGTACAGCGCGGCCAGTTCCCAGGTGACGCGCAGCCGGCCCGCCCGGCCCAGCCGGGTGGCGAGCGGGGCCGTGGGCACCGGCCGGGCCGGGTGGTCGCTGATCATCAGGGCGCCGGCGACGGCGAAGAGGACGAGCGCCACGGCGACGACGAGATAGGGCAGGTTCTCGTCGTAGTGGTGGATCCGCGGGGTCAGATAGCCGGAGAGGGCGACACCGCCCGTGCCCATTCCGAAGATCCCCAGGGCCAGGCCCCGCTTGCGGGGCGGGAACCAGGCGTTGACGAGCGGGATGCCGATGGCGAAGGCGGTGCCGCCCAGGCCGAGCAGGAAACCGGTGCCGAGCATCGCGGCGTAGGAGTGCTTGGCGGGGATCAGCAGCAGCACCGGCACGATGGTCAGCGTCGAGACCAGCGGGAACATCACCCGGGCGCCATAGCGGTCGGTGAGCGCGCCGACCGGGACCTGCCCGAGGGAGCCGACCAGCACCGGCACCGCCACCAGGGCCGACAGCTGCACGTCGGTCAGGCCGAGGCTGCTCTTGAAGGCGTTGCCGAGCGGGGAGATGAGGTTCCACGCCCAGAAGGTGACCATGAAGCCGAGGGTGGCGACCGCGAGGTTCCGGTAGGCCGCCAGGGTCACGGGCGCACGCTGCTCACCACATCGGCGGCGCCGGCGAGCCCCTGGTGGATGTCCGGGGCGAGGCTGCTGCTGGCGAGGTAGAAGCCGAGCAGTGCGCACACGAGGGCGTGCGAGAACTTGAGCTTTCCGCTGCGCAGGAAGATCACCGTCAGGGTCAGTAGCAGCAGCACGACCGAGATGGAAATAGCCATGGGACGCACACCTCCTCAACCGCCGCCCGAACGGGCGGCAAGGGGTGGCCAGTTTGGCGTATTTCGGGGTATGTCCGGTTCGAGGCCCGATGCTCCATCCGGGTGTTCACTGCGGGTCACCGGCCAGGAAGAACACCCGGCGATCGTGACGTGGATCACTTCACTCCCCGCAACGGAGTCGCGGCGCTGCCCGTCTTAGCGGCCGACATCGCCGCCCTCCCTGACTCCCGACGGACACCCCATGCCCCTTCGCCCCTCCGCTCGCCGCAGCTCGTGGCGTGCCGCACTCGCCCTGGCCGGGGTGGTCGGCGCCGGGTCGCTCACCGGGTGCGGGGGCGGCGCGGCAGCGGGCGCGCAGGGCAGCCCGGTGCGGGTGACCCTGGGCGCGGCCGACGGGGCCCGGACCGTCCAGGCCGGCGACCGGCTGCGGGTGACCGCCCAGGGCGGGGTGCTGACCGAGGTGACGGTCTCCGACCCCCGGGGACGGCGGCTGCCCGGCGGACTCGGCGGCGGCGGAACCGTATGGACCGCCAGTGCGCCGGCCGCGCCGGACACCAGGTACTCCGTCGTCGCCCTCACGAAGGACGGCCGGGGCGGTCGCGGCGCGGCCAAGGAGGCCCTGACCACGGCGAGGAGCCATGACCTGAGCCTGAGGAACGGACGGACGGGCACCGACTCGGCTCCGGCGCGGGATTGTGGCAAGGTCCGGGTGGGTGAACCCGCTACAGTCACCGCATCCTCCGTACGAGGGAAAGACGATACGACCATCGGGATCGGAGACTGGAATGCCGAGCCCGTTCCCGATGGGCGGGAAACCGTGCCCTCGCGTCGAGCAGCTGACCCCTTTCAGAGCCTAGTGTGACGGAATGAGCACCGTGCAGGACCAGGATCAACTCACGGGGTGGCGGCGCTTCCGGCGCCGCGTCCCGAACGGCTTCGCCATCATCTTCAGCGTGCTGGGGCTCTTCTGCGCCCTGACGGCGCTGATCGGGCCCCTCCGGCGCGGACTCCATCCGGTGATCTACTGGCTGGACACGCTCACGATCCCGGTGGCGCCCAACTTCGCCTATGCGGCGTTCCTCTTCCTCCTGGGCGCGGCGATGACCGCGCGCAAACGCGTGGCGCTGTGGTTCGTCGTCGCCTACATGGTGCTGGTCACCCTCGCCGATGCGCTGTTCCTGGCCGCGGGCTACTGGGAGTTCGCCATCTCGCTGGTGCTGTGCGCCGGCGCACTGGTGCTGCTGCTGGTCTCGCACCGCGAGTTCTACGCGATCACCCGGCGCGGTGCGTTCCTGCGCGCCATCGGCGTGCTGATCGGCGGGCTCGCGGCGGCGGTGCTGATCGGCTGGGGGCTGGTGACGCTGGCGCCCGGCACGCTGGAGGCCGGCGGCGGCAACCGCCTGCTGTGGGCGGCGAACCGGGTCTGCGGCGGGCTGGTCGGCGGCCGGCTGGTCGAGGGCCATCCGCCGCACTGGACCAGCACCGTCCTGGGGCTGCTGGGCGCGCTGGCGCTGCTCAACGCCGCGGCCGCACTGTTCCGTTCGCAGCGCATGGAGGCCGCGCTGCACGGTGACGAGGAGGCCCGGATCCGGGCGCTGCTGGACCGTTACGGCAGCCAGGACTCCCTCGGCTACTTCGCCACCCGCCGCGACAAGGCCGTGGTCTTCTCCCCCAGCGGCAAGGCCGCCGTCACCTACCGCGTCGAGGCCGGTGTCTGCCTGGCCAGCGGTGACCCGGTCGGTGACCGGGAGGCGTGGCCGCAGGCGATCGAGGCCTGGCTGGAGGTCGCCGGACGGTACGGCTGGCAGCCGGCCGTGATGGGCGCGAGCGAG
The DNA here is from genome assembly GCF_040640655.1 of Streptomyces sp. NPDC021749. Taxonomy (NCBI): domain Bacteria; kingdom Bacillati; phylum Actinomycetota; class Actinomycetes; order Kitasatosporales; family Streptomycetaceae; genus Streptomyces; species Streptomyces sp. NPDC021749. The sequence continues at coordinate 116,831 of NZ_JBFACE010000023.1, forward strand.
AGCGGCGCCAAGGCGTTCGCCCGCAGCGGGCTGGGCGCGCTCCAGCTCGGCGACGAGGCGATCCTGCACGTGAAGGACTTCGACCTGGACGGCCGGGAGATGCGGGTGACCCGCCAGGCCGTCAACCGCGTCGAGCGGACCGGCGCGACGTTCCGGGTGCGCCGGCACTCCGCGCTGACCGACGAGGAGATGCAGGAGGTCATCCACCGGGCGGACGCCTGGCGGGACACCGAGACCGAGCGCGGCTTCTCGATGGCGCTGGACCGGCTCGGCGACCCCGAGGACGGGGACTGCCTGCTGGCCGAGGCGTTCGACGGCGACGGCAACATGATCGCGCTGCTGTCCTTCGTCCCCTGGGGACCGGACGGCATCTCCCTGGACGTGATGCGCCGCGACCGCACCGCACCCAACGGCGTCATGGAGTTCATGGTGGCCCGCCTGTGCGCCCAGGCCGGGTCGTTCGGCGTGCGCCGGATCTCGCTGAACTTCGCGGTGTTCCGCTCCGCCTTCGAGGAGGGCGCCCGGATCGGCGCCGGCCCGGTGCTGAAGTTCTGGCGCCGGCTGCTGCTGTTCTTCTCCAAGTGGTGGCAGCTGGAGGCGCTCTACCGCTCCAACGCCAAGTACAACCCCGAGTGGTACCCGCGGTTCCTGTGCTACGCGGACGCCGGTGCGCTGGCCCGGATCGGTCTGGCCTCCGGTATCGCCGAGGGCTTCGTGGCCGTACCGAGCCTGGGCAAGCTGTGGGGCAAGGGCCACAAGAAGCGGATGCTGGCCCCGGCGAGCACCGCCGGCCTGCCGTCGCTGGACGAACTCGGGCTGGTCCAGGCGCCGCCGGCCACCGAGGAGGAGCTGCACGAGCGGGAGCTGGCCGCGCTGCCCGAGCAGGTGCGGGTGCGCCACCGCAAGCTGGAGCGGCTGCGGGCGGACGGCACCGACCCGTACCCGGTGGGCGTGCAGCGGACGCACACCCTGGGCGAGGTCCGCGCCGAGTACCCGGACCTGGCGGCCGGGACCCGCACCGGCAAGTCCGTCAGCGTCGCCGGCCGGGTGCTGCGCACCCGTGACCACGGCGGTGTGCTCTTCGCCGAGCTGCGCGACTGGTCCGGCGATCTGCAGATCGCGCTGACCCGGGACGGCACCGGCAAGGAGCTGCTGGACCGCTTCGGTTCGGACATCGACCTCGGCGACCACGTCGAGGCCGAGGGCGAGATCGGCGCGAGCGACCGCGGTGAGCTGACCGTGTTCGTCACGCAGTGGCGGCTGACCGCCAAGTGCCTGCGGCCGCTGCCGGACAAGCGGCGCGGACTGTCCGACCCGGAGGCCAAGGTCCGCCAGCGCTATGTGGACCTGGTCGTCTCGCCGGACGCCCGGGAGACCGTACGGGCCCGCAGCACGGCCGTGCAGGCGCTGCGCCAGGGGCTGATCGACCGCGGCTACCTGGAGGTCGAGACCCCGATGCTCCAGCAGATCCACGGCGGCGCCAACGCCCGCCCGTTCCACACCCACATCAACGCCTACGACCTCGACCTGTATCTGCGCATCGCGCCGGAGCTGTATCTCAAGCGGCTGTGCGTGGGCGGTATGGAGAAGGTCTTCGAGATGGGGCGGACGTTCCGCAACGAGGGCATCTCCTACAAGCACAACCCCGAGTTCACGATGCTGGAGGCGTACCAGGCGTTCGCCGACTACGACGTGATGCTCGACCTGACCCGGGAGCTGATCCAGGGCGCCGCGATCGCCGCGTTCGGCAGCGCCACCGCCCGCAAGGCGGACGCCGACGGCAAGCTCGTCGAGCACGACATCTCGGGGATCTGGCCGGTCAAGACCGTCTACGGCGCGATCTCCGAGGCGCTCGGCGAGGAGGTCGACGCGGACACCGAGGCGGACCGGCTGCGCCGGCTGTGCGATGCCGCGGCGGTGCCGGTGAAGCCGGAGATGGGCCGCGGCGACATCGTGCTGGAGATGTACGAGCGCCTGGTAGAGGAGAAGACCCAGCTCCCCACGTTCTACAAGGACTTCCCCACCGACGTCTCGCCGCTGACCCGGCAGCACCGCAAGGACCCGCGGCTCGCCGAGCGCTGGGACCTGGTCGCGTTCGGCACCGAACTGGGCACCGCCTACTCGGAGCTGACCGACCCGGTCGAGCAGCGGCGGCGGCTGACCGCGCAGTCGCTGCTGGCGGCCGGCGGTGACCCGGAGGCGATGGAGCTGGACGAGGACTTCCTGCAGGCCCTGGAGTACGCGATGCCGCCGACCGGTGGTCTCGGCATCGGCGTGGACCGGCTGGTGATGTTCCTGACCGGGCTGTCGATCCGCGAGACGCTGCCGTTCCCGCTGGTCCGGCGGCGCTGAGCCGGAACGGCGAGGAAGCTCCGCGCAACGGCCACCACCCCTGCCCGGGTGGTGGCCGTTGCGCATCCGCCGGTCCCTCAACTCCCCTGGAAGACCTCGGGGTTGGCGCAGTGCACCAGCTTCTCGCCGCGCAGGTGGCGACCGACCTCCTCGGCGACGATCCGGGCCGCCTTGTGCGCGACCTCCTGGCTGCCGCCCGCGATGTGCGGGGTGAGCACCACGCCGGGGGCGGTCAGCAGCCGGGAGCCGGCCGGCAGCGGCTCCTCGGGGAAGACGTCGAAGGCCGCGCCGGCCAGCTGCCCGGCGTCCAGGGCGTCGCACACCGCGTCGTAGTCGAGGAGCGCGCCACGGGCGCAGTTGACCAGGATCGCGCCGCGGCGCATCGCGGCGATCTGCTCGCGGCCGATCATGCCGCGGGTCTCGTCGGTGACCCGGGCGTGCAGGGAGACGATGCGGGAGCGGCCGAGCAGTTCGTCGAGGGTGACCTGCTCGGCGAGGCCGGCCAGCGCCTCGGGGCGGACGTACGGGTCGTGGACCAGGACGTGGGCGCCCATCGCGGCGAGGACCTTGGCGACCCGGCTGCCGATGGCGCCGTAGCCGACCAGACCGACGGTGGCGCCGTCGATCTCGATGCCGCAGCGGTCGTAGTCGTAGTAGTCGCCGCGCCAGACGCCGCGGCGCAGGTCGGTGTGGGTGTCGCCGACGCCGCGGGCGGCGGCCAGCATCAGGGTGAGGGTGTGCTCGGCGGTGGCGGTGGCGTTGCGGCCGGGGGCGTGGCAGACCGGGACGCCGTGCCGGGTGGCGGCTTCGAGGTTGACGTTGACCGGGCCGCCGCGGCTGGTGCAGAACAGCTTGAGGTCGGGGCAGTGGGCGAGGATCCGCTCGGTGAGCGGGCCGTGCTCGGTGACGCAGATCTCGACGCCGCGCAGCGCCTCGATCATCTCGTCCTCGGTGCCGGAGGCCTCGATGACCTCGCCGACCGGGCCGAAGGGGGTGTGCGGCCAGTCGTAGCGGAGTTCGCGGATGTCCAGCGGGGTGTCCCCGGCGGCCGCGCGCACGGCCTCGGCGAACAGGGCCGGGCGGATGAAGTGGTTGCCGGCGGCGAGGACGGTGGTGCTCATGGGGTCTTCTTCTCCTGGGGCGGGGGGCGGGTGGTCAGTGGAGGGCGGGGGCCTGGGCGAGCGCCGGGGCGTTGAGGCTCAGCAGCGCGGTGCGGCCCTGGCCGTGGCGGATCTCGGTGAGGGCGCCGTTGTGGAGCCGGGGGAAGACCCGCCGGTAGTCGGCGAGCGGGATGCCCAGCAGGTGGCAGAGGAGGATCCGCAGCAGGGTGGAGTGGGCGACGACCAGGATGCGGCCGTCGGGGTGGGCGCGGGCGAGGTCGGCCAGGCAGTCGGCGGCGCGTTCGGCGGCGTGCCGCGGGTGTTCGCCGTCGGGCAGGTGGTGGGCGACCGGGTCGGCGAGGAAGGCGGCGACCCGCTCGGGGAACCGGGTGCGCATCTCGTCCCGGGTCAGGCCCTCGCCCTGGCCGAAGTCGAGCTCGTAGAGCCGTTCGTCGACGTGTGCGGTGAGCCCGCAGGCCGCGGCGGCGGGGGTGGCGGTCAGCCGGGCGCGGGAGAGCGGGGAGCTCCAGATGCCGGTGAGGTCGGCGGTGGTGGCCCAGGTGGCGAGGGTGGCGGCCTGTTCGCGGCCGAGGTCGGTGAGCGGCACGTCGGTGCGGCCGGCGTAGCGGTTCTCCGCGTGCCAGACGGTTTCGCCGTGGCGTACGAGGATGAAGTGGGTCACGGTGCGGCCCTCCTGCGGGCGTGGTCGGCCACGGTCCGGCCGAGCCAGCCACGGCGGGTAAGTTCGTCGACGAAGCGGAGGTAGACGGGGAGGTGGCGGGCGGTGCGGGCGGGGTCCGGGCGGAGCTCGCGGTCGGTCCGGACCATCGCGGCGGCCGCGTCCGCCAGGCGGGTGCCGTCGGCGGTGGCGGCGAGGACGGCCATCCCGACGGCGCCCTCGGACTGCTGCGGCAGCCGTACCGGACGGCCGAGGACGTCGGCGCGCAGTTGGCACCAGTAGGCGTTGCGGGCGCCGCCGCCGGTGAGGGTGAGCGGTCCGTCGACGGGTGCGCCGAGGTGGTCGAGGTAGTCGAAGCAGAGCCGTTCGAGGCAGGCCACGCCGAGCAGATGGGCGTGGAACTCCTCGGCGCGGGTGGCGGGTCGGCCGAGGAGGAAGGGTTCGGCGTCCGGTGCGCGGAAGGGGAAGCGTTCGCCGCCGGCGGAGACCAGGGGGTAGGCGACCGCGTCCGCGGTGTCCGGGTCCAGGGCGGCGGCCCGTGCGGTGAGGGCGTCGAGGTCCTCGCCGGGGAAGTGCCGGGTGAGGATGCCGGCGCCGCTGCTGGAGGCGCCGCCTGGCAGCCAGGTGTCGTCCGGGCCGCGGTGGCAGTAGACGACGCCGGCCGGGTCGCGGACGAGGTGCGGGCTGGTGCCCTTGAGGACGAGGGTGGTGCCGAGCACCGAGTTCCAGGCGCCGGGTGCCAGCGCCCCGGCGCCGATCTGTGCGGCGCAGCCGTCGGTCATCCCGGCGACGAGCGGGGTGCCTTGGGGGATGCCGGTGGCCGCGGCGGCCCGGGCGCAGACCGTGCCGAGCACCGTGCCGGGGCGGACGACCTGCGGCAACAGCCCGGCGGGGACGCCGAGTTGCTGCATGACGCGGTCCGGCCAGCGTTCCTCGACGAGGTGGTAGCCGGTCTTGAGGGCGTGGCTGGCGTCGCTCGCGACCTGGTGGCCGGCCAGCCGCCAGGTGATCAGGTCGACCTGGTGCAGCAGCCGGGCGCCGGGCGGCGGTTCGGGACCGTCCGCCAGCAGCGCGACGAGTTTGGGCAGGGCCCAGGAGGGCTGCATGCTGCGGTACCCGAGTTCCTGCCAGACCGCGGCGCCGGCGGTGTTGACGGCGGCGGCTTGGGCGGCTGCCCGCCCGTCGTCGTACATCAACCCCGGGGTGAGCGGGGTGCCGTGGGCGTCGGCGAGCAGGACGGTGCCCGAGGTGCCGTCGATCGCCAGACCGCGGATCCGGCGCGGGTCGAGGCCGGCGAGTGCCTCCCGGCAGGCCGCGGCGAGTGCCTGCCACCATTCCTCGGGGTCCTGTTCGTGCCGGTTGCCGTCGCGCCGGCTGGTCAGCGGGCGGGCGGCGGTGGCGAGGACCTGTCCGGTGCCGTCGACGGCGGCGCAGCGGGCGCTCTGGGTGCCGAGGTCGAGGCCGAGCCGGATGCCGTCGGGGTCGGGGGCGGCGGCCGGGGCGTGGCCGGGGTGGTGCGGGTCAGACAAGGGTGCCTCCAGGGGCGGCGTCGGGCGTGCCGGCGGGGCGGGCGGGGGCTTCGGTCGGGCGGCCGGGGGCCTCGGCGCGGTGGGTGGTGCTGCCGTGCCAGGCCGCGGTGGTGCGCCAGCCGGCCTCGCGGGCCAGCTCGCGCCAGCGCAGGAAGTCCTCGTACAGCGCGGCGTAGAACTCCGCGCGCTCCGGCTCGGGTTCCCAACTCCGTTGCATACGGACGTACTTGGCGGCGGCGCTGTGCATGCTGGTCTCGGCGCCGGTGCGGACCAGGCCGGTGAGGAAGGCGCCCTTGGCGCCGAGTTCGGTGTCGCCGGAGCGGGCGGTGGGCACCCCGGTGGCGTCGGCGATCAGGGCGCACCAGGCGTCGCTGTTGGCGCCGCCGCCGCACAGCCGCAGTTCTTCAACGTCCGTACGGGCGGCGGCGAGCGAGTCCCGCAGGACCAGCGAGAGCCCGTCGAAGACCGCGCGGGCCAGGTCGGCGGGGGTGTGTTCCAGGGACAGGCCCCAGAACGAGCCGCGGGCGCCCGGGTCGAGGAACGGGGCGCGCTCGCCCGCCGGGGACAGGTAGGGCAGGAACATCAGGCCGCGCGCCCCCGGCTGCGACTCGAAGGCGAGCTGGGCCAGTTCCGGCGGGCCCGGCAGGTGCAGCAGCCGGGCCGCCCAGCCGAGGACCTCGGCGCCGTTGAGGGTGGGGAAGGCGCGCAGCACCCGTTCCCGGCCGCGGTAGGCGATGTGGATGCCGGACGGTTCGCCGGTGGTGTCGATTCCGGTGGTGACGATCTCGGTGCACAGGGTGGTACCGAGGATGGCGCAGGCCTGGCCGGGGTTGACCACGCCGACGCCGCGGGCGGTGGCGGCGATGTCGTACGGCGACATCACGACCGGGAGGCCGGCGGGCAGCCCGAGTTCGTCCGCGGCCGTGGTGGTGAGCTCGGCGATCCGCCGGTCCTCGGCCAGGACGGTGGGCAGCAGCCGTTCGTAGGCGCCGAGACCGAACAGGTCGATGATCTGCGGGTCGTAGGTGCCGGTGGCGTGGTCGAGGAAGGGGGCGGAGGCGTCGGACTCGTCGCTGGCGCGGACGCCGGTGAGGCGGAGGAAGAGCCAGCCGGCGGCGGTGAGCGAGGTGGCCGAGCGGGCCAGGCGGTCGGGGTCGTGGGCGGCGAGCCAGCTGAAGATCGCGTTGGGCATGCCGGCGCAGGTCAGCGAGCCGTTGCGGCGGAACGCGGCCTCCAGGACGCCGTCCTGCTGCCAGGCGGCCAGCTGGTCCCGGGCGCGGCCGTCGGACCACAGGATGGCGGGGCCGGTGGGGCGGCCGCGGTCGTCGACGAGCCAGGCACCGTCGCCCTGCGCGGTGAAGGACACCAGCCACACCGGGTCGGCCAGGCCGTCCAGCACGGTGCGGACGGTGGCGACGACCGCGCTCCAGACGCCGTCCATGTCCTGTTCGGCCCAGCCGGGGTGCGGGCGCAGGACCTCGGTGGCGCGGCGGGCGACGGCGATCTCGGTGCCGTGGTCGTCGAAGACCACGGACTTGATCACCGTGGTCCCGACGTCGATGGTGAGTACGGACATCAGTGCGTCCCTCTCATGCCGGGGCGGAGGCGGCGGCGGGCTCGGGGCCCCGCCGCGCGGCGTCCGCGGTGCCCGGCTCGTCCGGCAGCTTCAGGAAGTGGGCCAGCGCCCAGCTCACCGCGTACATTCCCGCGAAGATCCAGACCACCCCTTCGACGCCGAGCGGGCCGACGAAGACCGCGACGACCGCCGGGCCGACGAAGGTGCTGGCGCCCGCGCCGAGGTTCAGCGCGGCCAGCGCCTGGCCCTGGTGCCGCGGCTCCAGAGTGGGCACAAGCGCTGAAAGCGGTACATATCCCGCCAGCGTAGCGCCGTAGAACGCGGCGACCAGGAGGGCCAGCGGGAAGTTCGCGCCGGCGGCGTGCGGGACGTAGAAGAGCAGCAGGGTGCTGAGCGTGCAGCCGGCGCCGCCGAACCAGGCGATCGTGCGGCGCCAGCCGAAGCGGTCCCCGACCACGCCGAACAGCAGGTTGGCGAAGATGTTGGTGGCGAACATCGCGCTGAGCAGGTGCAGCCACTGGGTGAGGGTGAAGCCGACGGTCCGGGTGAAGTGGATCGGCAGGATCACGAAGAAGCCGAACTGGGACGCGGTGTTGATGACCCGGACGACCGAGCCGGCCCCGACCCTCGGGTTGCGCCACAGGATCGTGACGCTGCCGACGAGGGTGGCCACCGGCCCCTGGCCGTCCCCGCGTGGCCGTCTGCCGCCGTGGTCGTCCCGGACCAGCAGCAGGGCGATCAGTCCGCCCACGGCGACCAGGGCCAGCGCGGCCCACAGGGTGGCGTAGGCGCCGATGTGCGGGATGAGGCCGCTGGCGACGAGCGAGCCGAGGGTGGGCAGCCCGCCGGTGAAGGCGAACCAGAACCAGCCCATGGCGGTGCCCAGCCGGGCCCGCGGCGCCACCCCGGCGATCCAGACCAGGAAGCCGTACGCGAACAGCGGATAGCCCAGGCCGCGCAGGCCGTAGCCGAGCATCATCAACGGGTAGCTGCCCAGCGGGATCGCGACGGCGAGGAAAAGGAGCTGGAAGACGCCCCAGATGCCCAGACCGGCCCACATCACCCGGCGCGGGCCCCACAGGTCGGAGAGCACTCCGGAGAGCCAGGCGGCGATGCCGGCCGCGATCCCGTAGACGGTGAACAGCAGGGCCACCCGGGACTCGGAGAGGTGCCGGTCCAGGAGGTACGGCGAGAGGTACCCGGACTCGACGCCGTCTCCGATCATGAAGAGCAGCAGCCCGATATAGCCCCAGGCGAGGGTCGGCGGTATGCCCAGGCGGGCGATCAGTGAACGCGACGGAGAGTTCGTCATCGAATCTCCCTTTCTGCGGCGGCTCAGAAGGGCGAAGGGGGGTGGACGCAGCGATGGAACCGCCGTGCGGAAAGGGCCGTCAATGGCCGCCGGAATCTTCGCATCACCGCCCCGACCAGCCGTGTTGCGTCCTGGCGGAACCGCATGTGGACACCGTGCGGGTCGCGCGCGCAGTGTGAAATCCGTGCGAACATAACGCGGCCAATTTCACCCGCCGGGTGCCGCGGGGACGCAGCCGGGTGGCCGGCACGAAAGGGAGCGGAGCCATGGACCGGGTCGAGGCCCAGGAGGAACGGCGCCGCCGGATGCGCGACACCGTCATCGCGCGCGGTTTCGTGCGCACCGCGGACCTGGCCGAGGAGTACGGCATCAGCCTGATGACCGCGCACCGCGATCTGGACGCACTGCAGGCGCAGGGCTGGCTGCGCAAGGTACGCGGCGGGGCGACCGGGCTGCCGTCCGCGCAGTTCCACGGCAGCGTCGCGGAGCGGATGGCGACCATGGCGCAGACCAAGCAGCAGCTGGCGCGGGCCGCCGCGACGCTTCTGGTGCCCGGGCAGACGGTGCTGCTCGACGACAGCACGACCTGTCTGCTGCTGGCCCACCAGCTTGCCGAGCACACCCCGCTGACCGTGATCACCAACTCCCTGCCGGCCATCACCACCCTGGCCAAGGAACCCGGGATCTCCCTGATCACCCTGGGCGGCGCTTACTTCCCCGCCTACGACGCCTTCATGGGCCCGTACACCGCCGACGCGGTACGGGCCTTCCGCGCCGATCTGCTCTTCCTGTCGACCACGGCGGTCACCAACGGCCGCTGCTACCACACCTCACCGGAGACCGTGCAGGTCAAGCGCGCCATGATGGAGAGCGCTGGCCGCCGCGTCCTGGTCGCCGACCACACCAAGTTCGCCAAGGGCGGCCTCTACGCCCTCGCCCCCCTGACCGACTTCGACCTCCTCATCGTCGACGACGGCCTCCCGACGGAAGAGATCCGGCGGGTGCGGGGGGCCGGTACGGAGGTGATGGTGGTGGGTGCGGGGAGGGGGTAGGGGGCGGGGAGGTGATGGTGGTGGGTGCGGGGAGGGGGTAGGGGGCGGGGCGCCGAGGTTGGGGGGCGGGGCGTTAGTGAAGAGCTCCCCGGTCCCGGGAATAGCTTCCCAACTCCCCGCGTTGTGGCCCCAGCAGGGGGCCCGTGCATCCCCTACGGGATCTGTTCGACTCCCCTTAGGGGCCTGTTTTCAATCCTGAGCTACTCGTTTACCCAATTCGGGATTCAAACGTGGTGGCTTGGGTCGACCACAGCACCGCATGCGGCGGCCTTCGGATCGCCAGCCGGCCCCATTGGTGGTGCAATGGAATATGACGGCTCACCAGGCACCGGTCTTCGTGGGGAATGGCGGGCGGTAGCTACGGAGCTTCGACCATGGGTGCGGCGGCCTTTCACGGAGTCGGGCCGGAGCTGCCCAGGAACTGCGTGGCCCGCGCGCTTACGGGTGTCGCAACTCGCCCACCCGAGGTGATGACGCTGAGCGGCGGCGTCTCGGGGTCCGAATCGGGCCATAGCCGGCCGACTCTGCACACGGGCAAGGCCAGAAGCCCCTCCCACCGTCTGGTCGCCCTACTGTTGCCCGGATGCAACTCTGCGCGGGTTTTCCGGGCACGGATTCTGAGGATGTGAGGTGGCGAGACATGGACGTACCTCCGGAAATGGCCCAGGCCCTCGCTGACGGCAACACCGAAGTGCTCTCCATCGATGGGGTGAACGGGACGGACGTCGGGCTTGACTCGTCAGATGAGCTTGCGATCCGGATCCTGGTCGGAGACCCGGAGAACCCGCCTGGTGGACTGCCAGAGACCTTTGGCGGGTTTCCGGCAATCATTGTGGCCGGGGATCCAGTCATGGACTCCTTTATGCCGGACACGGCCAGGCACGAACCTCTTCGCGGTGGGTACCAGCTCGGCACCGCGGTCGTCGACGGGTCCATCAGCCGTGGCACCCTCGGCTGTGTCTTCAGGGACACCGAGACCGGAGAGCCGGTTGTCCTGACCGCTGGCCATGTGGTGTGCGGCGCGCCCGGGGACGTGATCTATCAACCCGCGCCGTCGACCGATCCGCCGCCGGATTTCGACGAGCTCGGAAGCGTACGCCGCTGTTTGATACCGAACACCCCAGCCTTCTTCCCGACCCCTGGTATGACGGGGGTCAGTGGCTTCTTTGATGCGGCGGTCTGCTCAATCGTCGACGGCCGGACACCGAAGGTGGGCGAGATCGAAGGGATTGGTACGGCTACCGGAATCACAGGTCCAAGCGTAGGGGACCTTGTACGAAAGCGCGGCTACAAGAACGGGCCCACCCTTGGGCGGGTCACCGGCGCAGTCGGTACCTACCGAATCCGAAATTCCGACGAAACCGTGCGTTGGTGGATGATGGGGCAGGTTTCCATTGAGGCTGTACCAGACCCCATCCTCAATCCGGATGGCGTCTGGGGAACGTCGGGCGACTCAGGGGCGGTCGTAGTCGGCAAATCGACGAACGAGATTGTCGCAATGCATCATGCCAGTGATCGAGGCACCGGCACCGGCTACGCCACCGATTTCTCAACGCTGGCCATAGCCATCAACATCTCCCTCTAGTGCAGCTCCCCCGGCCGCCCCTGCGTGCTTAACCCTCCGCGCGAGTGTGCTGTTGTCGTCGCCGTTCGGCTCGAAGTCGGGATGGGGTGAGGGTCCGGGTCCTGACGAGTGTGCGGGATCTTGGGGGCACAGGATGGAACTCGGTGAGATAAGGGCTCCTCCCGAGTATCCCGATTCCTATGGGGCCGCCGGCGACGGAGCATGCCAACTTCTGGAACCACCAGGCGAGAAGCCGAACATCCCGCTTGCGCGCAAATATCAACCATAATCTTCTACTGCATCGCCGCCTGTTTCTCGCAGACACAAGTATGTTGGTAGGCGCTTCCGCTGAGTTGTTGCGGGACGGCCGACCGCTTGCAGGTCTTTGAAGTACGCCGCGACGGGGTGCACGAGCTCCCCGCAGGATCAAGTAGCTGGTAGGGCTCCCACGGGTCGCCGGTGGCTCGCGGCGTCCCCACTTCGCGACCGTCACCGTCGCCAAGTCCCGTCCACCATCGTCGTGTTTGGACATGGCCCGGGGCCGTAGCGGCACCACTACCGGGGCACTCGGCCCAGCCATCACCGGTCGATTCCGCGGCCACCCGCTTGCGCAACCGGCGGTCCCGACGCCACTGCCTGGGACGACATGCCGCCGAACAGTACACGGCAGCGGGCCGTGCCTCCGGCCGCAACTGTTCACCGCAGCCCCTGCACACCCGTTCCTCGGCCTCCCCGGCGCCCTCGGACACCCAGCCAGCCTAGGGCCCAAAGCTACTCAAAACCGGGGATGGAAACAGGCACTAAGCTTGGCGTTTAACGTGGGCGGGCTTGGTGTTCCTTGATCGACTCGGCGCGTTTGACCGTCTTGCCGACGTTGTGGTGCCTGGCCTGGTGCTTG
>NZ_JBFACE010000024.1:0-128740 GCF_040640655.1 Streptomyces sp. NPDC021749
CGACGTGTGGCTGGTCGACTCCACCCCGGTCGGCTGCGGCTGCTCGCGGGAGACGACCAAGCGCTCGGACCTGGCAGGCTGGGCCCAGTACGGCTACTGCGCGTCACACTCACGATATTTCTGGGGGCTGCGACTGCACCTGGTGTGCACGCTCGGCGGACTCCCGATCCTGTTCGCACTCACCGGTGCGAAGGCCGACGAGCGCGAGACGCTGCGCGACATGCTCGACACCGCACCCGAGGTCGTAGCCGCCCACCCCGGCCAGACGATCATCGGGGACAAGAACTACTACGGCCGCGAGTTCGAGCGAGATCTTGCGGAGCGTCACCTGGAGTTGCTGCGGCCGGCTCGCAAGGGAGAGGCCGAGCGGGCCGGGGCGCACCTGTTCAAGCCACTGCGGCAGGTCATCGAGTCGATCAACCAGACCTTCAAGGGACAGCTCGACCTGGAACGACATGGCGGCAAGAGCCCGGCAGGGGTGGCGACCCGGGTCTTGTGCCGGATCCTCGCGCTCACGGCTGCGATCTGGCACAACGACAAGACAGGGCAGCCAGTCAAGCGATCACTGACCGCCTATGATCACTGACCGCAACGGCACCCCTTGGACTCATTCATCTAGTCCCCGCGGCCGCGTCCGGCGGCCCCTCTGCACGACCTCGCACGACGACGAGCCCCGGCCGGTGCGGCCGGGGCTCGTCGTGGTGCGGGACGGATGCGCCGCGTCCGCCGGGTCAGACGCGTTCGCCGGGGCCCGCGGTCGGCTCGGGGGGCGAGACCTGATCGGCGACGAGCACCGGCTCCTGCGGCGGGTGGGTGACCTGGTGGACCACCGCGGCGATCGCACCGCCGATCAGGGGAGCGACGATGAAGAGCCACAGCTGGGTGATGGCGGCCCCGCCCGCGAACAGCGCGGGGCCGATGGAACGGGCCGGGTTCACGGAGGTGCCGTCCAGCGGGATGCCGATGAGGTGGACGGTGGCCAGCGCCAGGCCGATCGGCAGGCCGTCGAAGCCGATCACGGCGACCCGGTGGGTGACCGCCAGGAAGACGAAGACGAACAGGAAGGTCATCACCATCTCGAGGACGAAGGCGCCGCCGAGGTTGAGGTGCACCGCCGAACGGTCGCCCCAGCCGTTCGTGCCGAAGGCCGCGTGGGTCTGCAGACCGGGGACCTGTTTGGCGACCAGGAAGAGCAGTGCGGCGCCCACGATGGCGCCGAGGATCTGGGCGACCCAGTACTCGACGGCGGTACGGAGGGTGATGCGGCGGGACAGCAGCATGCCCAGGGTCACCGCGGGGTTGAGGTGGCAGCCCGAGATGGGGCCCAGCGCGTAGGCCAGGGCCAGCATGGTGAAGCCGAAGGCCAGGGCGATGCCGAAGGTGCCGATGTACTCGCCGGCCAGGACCGCCGAGCCGACGGCGAAGAACACCAGGAGCAGGGTGCCGAGGAATTCGGACTCGACCGTGCGGGTCACGACCGAAGAGGTCTCCGTCTTCTCCATCTGGGCCCTCCTCGCGTGGATCTTGAGCTCTCCTCGCATTGTGCGGCCCGGGAGACGAACCCGCCCGTCGGCGATCTCCCGGGCGGCCGTGGCACGGCCGCCCGGGAGAGGCGCCCGTCAGCGCTGGTAGAGCGGTTCGCCGGTGCCCGCCGCACCGGGCGGCAGGAGCGCCAGGTCCAGGCCCCGTACGAGCCGGGCGCGCAAGACCTCGTCGGAGGCCAGCGCCCGGGCCAGCCGCTGGGCGACCTCGGCGGTGGGGGCGTCGGCGGCCAGGCCCAGGGCGAGCGTCCCGTCGGTCTCCCGGGACGGCGCCAGACGGGCGGCGAGGACGGCCGGCTCGGCGGCGAGGAGGGAGCGCAGGGCCTCGGTGACGGCCGGGTCGGCGAGCGGGTCGGCGGTCGTCCGGCCCTCGGCGAGGGCCCGCAGCGCGGGCCCGGTGAGCTGGTAGGTGACCGGGCCCGCCAGGTCGATCACGACGGTGTCGGCCTTCTCGTGGGAGGCGGCCAGCAGCGCCTGCCGGAGCGGCACGGCCACCGGCCGGGCGTCCGGGCGCCAGCGGTGCAGGCTCTCCGTGCCGGTGAACGCGGGGAGGGCACGGCGGCCGTCCGGCGCCTGGAGGGTGGGGACGGCCATATCGCTGGTCTTCTCGCGGCGCAGCCCGTCGGGTCCCGTCTCGACCTCACCGAGGAGGGCGACGACCGGCACGAGGAGGCGGGCGCCGGCCAGGGCGGCCAGCACCCGGGGCTCGGCCGACCGGTCGGCGTCGTAGGCCGCCAGGGCCGCGGCAAGAGCGGGATCGGCGGACCCGTCGTCGTCGGAGAAGGGCGAGTCGGGAATGTTCTTCTGCACGAACCCGAGCCTATCGGGGCGTTCGCCGTACGTTCTCGGCCGGCCCGCCGTGGGGGTTTCCCGCCGTGGCGCCTGCGGCGGGCCGGGATCGTCGGGTGCGGTGACGGGCCTCCGGGGGCGCCGGGGGCCGGGGTGGGACGGGTTTCAACGGCGGGTTCGCCAGAGGAGGGCTCCGCCTACGAGGAGGGCCACACCCGCGGCGCCGGCCGCCCAGGGGAGCCAGTTGGTGGGGGTGTTTTCGGGGGCGTCCTCCGTGGGGCCGGGGCCGAAGTAGCGCCGGCCGTAGGCGGCGGGGGACGGTTTCTGGGGGGCGGGCCGCAGGCCGTCTGCGGCCTTGAGGGCGGCGGCGGGGTCGATCAGGCCGGCGCCGTAGTCGTCGTCGCGGCCGCCCTGTGGGGCGTCCTGGGCGGTCGAGGTGAGCAGGCGGCGGATCTGGTCGGGGCTCAGATGGGGGTGGGCCGAGCGGATCAGGGCGATGGCGCCGGAGGTGAAGGCCGCGGCGGGGCTGGTGCCCCAGCCGGAGAGGTAGCCGTCGTCGTTGCCGGCCATGAGGATGTCCTCGCCGGGGGCGCTGACCGTGGCGTACCAGTGGCGGGTGGAGAAGTGGGCCCGGTCGCCCTGGTGGGTGACGGCGGTGGTGGCGATCACGCCCGGGTAGGCGGCGGGGTAGGAGACGTGGTTGCCCTTCTCGCCGCCGTTGCCCGCGGAGGCGACGACGGGGATGCCCTTGCCGAGGGCGTACTGGATGGCGGCGTCCTCGCGCGGTTCGGGGTGGGCGGACTCGCTGTCGTCGCCCAGGGACATGCTGATGACGTCGGCACCGTGGTCGGCGGCCCAGCGGATGCCGTCGGCGAGCGCGCCGGCCTTCTCCGTGCGGGCGCGCTCGCGCTGCGGGTCGTTGTCCTCCAGGATCACCCGGACGGGGAGGATCTTGGCGGCGGGGGCGATGCCGAGTACGCCGTCCTGGCGGCCGGCGCCGTGGCCGTGCCCGGCGATGACGCTGGCCATGCCGGTGCCGTGCCGGGCCCAGGCCGCGTCGCCCGGGCCGGCGCCGAAGCCGACCAGGTCCTTCTCGGGGAGGACCTGGTCCCGGAGGTCGGGGTGGTTGGCGTCGACGCCGGTGTCCAGGACGGCGACCGTGACGCCCTCGCCCTTGGTGGTGCGCCAGGCCTGCTGGGCGTGGACGGCCTGCAGGCCCCATTCCTGGGCGCGGATGGCGTCGGCCCGGGCGGGTACGACCGGCAGGACGGTGAGCGCGGCGGAGGCCAGGGCGAGGGCGGCCGCGCGCAGCGGGGTCTGCGTCATGGCGTGTCCTCCCGGGGCTGGACGGAGGCGCCGGCGGCCTTGCGGAAGTCGTTCTCGATGCGGTCCGCGAGGTCCTTGGCGTCGTGGCCGAGGCCGGATTCGGCGGGGGCGGTGGTCGCGCCGGGGCGGACCGCGGCCTCGACGGGCTGCGGTTCGGTGACGGCGCGGCCGTCGGCGAAGCCGGAGACGGCGTAGACGATCACCGGGACGTCGGTGAGCACCCGGACGGTCCAACTGGCCCGCTGGGCGCGCCCGAAGCCCTCGGCGGGGGTGCCCTCGGGGGCGTACGGCACCGGCATCAGATCGCTGCGGTCGGCCAGGCTCCGGGTGCTGAAGCGGGTGTTGAGGTCGAGCATGCCGGCCCGGTCGGTCCGGGTGGTCTGGGCGCCGACGGTGATGACGCTGGAGCGGGTGGCGTCGAGGTAGGTGGCGCGGAGCAGGCGGACGCAGCCGGCCCGGGCGAGCGCCTGGGCGAGCTCGGGGTCGTAGGCGCCGGTGCAGTCGCCGTCGGGGGCGACCGCGATCCGGGTCCAGGTCCGGTCGGCGCCGCCGGGGCCGACGCCGAGGCCCTCGACGGAGCGGGGGAAGAGGGTGTCGACCGGGGTGTTGCGCCAGGCGTCGCGGCCCCTGGCGAAGGTGGCCTCGGCGGTGGGCGGGGCGTCCGCGGGGTCGTCGGTGAGCCAGCTGCCGGCCGCGGCGCCGCCCAGCAGGCCGATGCCCAGGACGAGGCAGGCCGCGGCGGCGAGCGCCCGGCCGGCGGGGCGGCGGCCCGCCGGGAACCGGCGGGTGGGCGCCGGGCCGGGCACAACCCCCTGCGGTGCGCCGGGAGTCGGGGGCCAGGGCTGCTGCGGGGGCGCGGTCCGGTCGCCCGGCGGGGTGGCCGTCGGGCGGGCGGTGGCGGGTTCCGGGGTGCCGTTCCACAGGTTCTGGCTGTTGGCCAGGTGGAAGGCTGCGGTGTCGCGGAACGCGGCCGGACGCCCGGCCGGGCGCGGCGGCGTGCCGGCGGGCGGCGCCTGGGGGTGGGGTGGCCGGGGGGCGCCGGCGGCCGGTGGCCGGGCAGGGGGCGGCGGGGTGGCGGGGCGCGGCGGGGCGCCGGGGGCCACCGGGGGCGCCTGCGGAGGGACGGACGGCTCGGCCGGGGACCGGCGGCGCAGGACGGCCGTGTGCGGGTCGTCGTCCGGCCCCGGTGTCGCGGCCGCCGCGGGCTGCCGGGGCGGCCGCGGGGGTATGGGCGGGACGTGCCGGGGATCGACGAATTCTGCGTCGGTGCTCACCCGCGCTCCCCCTTGCGCCGTGGCCCCCGGCCCCCGATCCGCAATCGGGGCAGGGGGGTTGGTATCCGGACAACACGCCGCTGACCTGCTGGTGGCGGTGTCGGGCCACTCTAAGGGCTGGCGCCGCCGGTGCTCCAACCCTCCCCCAAGCCCTCTAGGAGCAGGAGGTGCCCCCGGCCGCCGTCATGTCCGCTCTGTCGGGATCTCACCCCTACCCAGCGGTAAGAGGCTCTGGCAGGCTCGGGCCATGTCCCAGCTGAGAGCCGATGCATATGGCGACAAAGCCTCTTATGACCGGGCCACCGCCCTTCTCGACGCGCCGCTGGCCGTCGTCGACCTGCGGGCGTTCGACGCCAACGCGGCCGATCTGGTGCGCCGCGCGAAGGGCAAGCCGGTCCGGGTGGCGAGCAAGTCGGTGCGCTGCCGTGCCCTGCTGGAGCGGGTGCTGGCGCGGGAGGGCTTCGCCGGGGTCATGAGCTTCACGCTGGCCGAGTCCCTGTGGCTGGCGCGCTCGGGTTTCGCGGACGTCCTGCTCGCGTATCCGTCGGCGGACCGGGCGGGGTTCGCCGAGCTGACCGCCGATCCGAAGCTGGCGGCCGCGGTGACGGTGATGGTCGACGATCCGGCGCAGCTGGAGCTGATCGACGCGGCCCGGCCGGCGGGGCGCGGCGGCGAGGAGGTCCGGGTGTGCCTGGAGCTGGACACCTCGTACCGGCTGCCGGGCGGGAAGGTGCGCTTCGGTGCGCGGCGGTCCCCGCTGCGGGAGCCGTCCCAACTGGCCGCGCTGGCACGGACGGTGGCGCGCCGCCCCGGTTTCCGGCTGGTGGGGGTGATGGCGTACGAGGGGCATGTGGCGGGGGTGGGCGACGACGTCGACGGCAAGCCGGTGTTCTCGCGCACGGTCCGGATGATGCAGGCGGCGGCGCGCAAGGAGCTGGCGCAGCGGCGCTGGGAGGCCGTCCGGGCGGTGCGGGCGGTGGTGCCGCGGCTGGAGTTCGTCAACGGCGGCGGGACCGGCAGCGTGCAGCACACGGCCGCGGAGGCGGCGGTCACGGAGGTCGCGGCGGGTTCGGGGCTGTACGTGCCGCGGCTGTTCGACAACTTCCGTTCGTTCAGCGGGCGTCCGGCGGCGCTGTTCGCCCTGCCCGTGGTGCGCCGGCCGGGGCCCGGTGTGGTGACGGTGCTGGGCGGCGGCTATCCGGCGTCGGGGGTGGCGGGCGCGGACCGGCTGCCGGTGCCGTATCTGCCGGCGGGGCTGCGCTACGACCCCCAGGAGGGGCCGGGTGAGGTGCAGACGCCGCTGCTGGGGGCGGCCGCGGACGGGCTGGCGATCGGCGACAAGGTGTGGTTCCGGCACGCCAAGGCCGGGGAGCTGTGCGAGCGGTTCGACGCGCTGCAACTGATCGACGGGGACCGGGTGGTGGACACGGTGCCGACGTACCGCGGGGAGGGCCGCACCTTCCTGTGACCGGTGCGGCCCTCCCGTACGGCGGTGGCTCAGTACACCGTGTCCTGCTGGTCCGGGATCACCGAGCCGTCGGCACGGTGGATCGGCGCGAGCGTGCCGTCCGGCCGGACGTAGCCGGCGGTCGAGCACGGGTACCCGTCGGCCTTGCGCTTCTTCGGCTCGATGAACATCGGGTTGATCAGCCAGCGGTGGTCGCTGTTGTCGTACGCCCGGCACATCAGCTCGGTCTTGTTGCGGTTGATGGCCAGGTGGCCGGCGGTGGCGTCGTCGACGAACGTCACGTCCGTCTCGGCGTCACCGGCGGCGAACGCGGGGCGGTGCGCGCGGTCCTGCCGCTCCCAGGCCTTGGCGCCCTTGACGTGGAAGATCTCCTGGTTGATCCAGCAGCGCTTGCCGTCCATGTACGTCAGGACCTCGCCGTTGGTGTCCTTGACGTCACCGCAGCCCTGGACGCCGGTGGTGAGCTTGCCGTTGCTGACGATGTTGCGGATGCCGATGATGTGGTCGCGGTCGATGCCGACGCCGGGTGCCCAGGCGCGGACCAGCGGTTCGGCGGAGGCGGAGACGATGTAGACGTCGAAGCCGGCCTTCTTGAGGGTGCCGATGAGGTCACGCTGCTGCTCGTAGTAGCGCACGTATCCGGCCCACTTGTGCGTGCCGACCGTCTGCTCCGTACCGATCGGCGCGGCCAGGTTCTCCTTGCGCGCCTCGGCGGCGTACGAGGTCAGGGCCTGCGGAGTGTGCCCGGCGAACAGCTGGGTGATCCAGACGTACGAGGGGACCGTGCGCCGGTGGTTCCACTCCCCCGCGAACGCCTCCTTGCCGCCGGAGGTCTTCTCGTCGCTGTAGACGTCGAGGATCTCGTCGGTGCAGGCGGTGTTCTCGGAGGTGGGCAGCGGACGGCCGGCGGGCACGGACGTGCCGCAGGCCTTGGTGAGCGCAGCGGCCGCGTCCTCGGTCATCCACTTGTTGGTGGCCTTCCAACTGGCGGGGCGCAGCACCTTGTCGTGCTTGAGCATCCAGGCCAGCGTGGCGTCGGAGATGTCGTTCTTGACGACGGTGTTGTCCCAGTCGAAGGTCGCGACCGGCCGCGCCCCGTCGGAGCCGGCACAACTGCCCTGCTCGTCAATCATTTTCTGCAGCTTGGCACGGTTGTCGCCGTACCAGCCCTTGGAGACGTGCAGGGTGGGGCAGTGGCGGGTGGCGGCACCCGCCGTGGCCGTCTGGGCGACCGCCATGCCGCCTCCCACGACCGCGAGGGCCGCACCGGCTGCCAGCCAGCGACGCTTGTTGACCATGGAACGCACTCCTGTCGAACGAGGGATCGAAGGCGGACGTTAACGCATGGCGGCCGGGTGGTGGGAGACACCAGGCCACCATGACGTTGACGCAGAGGTGAACAACAAGCGTTTACACCGGGGTGACGTACGCACCCGCGATCCCGCCGTCGACCAGGAACTCGGCGGCGTTGACGAACGAGGAGTCGTCGCTGGCGAGGAAGGCGACCGCGGACGCGATCTCCTCGGGCTCGGCGAACCGGCCGACCGGGACGTGCACCAGGCGGCGCGCGGCGCGCTCGGGGTCCTTGGCGAACAGCTCCTTGAGCAGCGGGGTGTTGACCGGCCCGGGGCACAGGGCGTTGACCCGGATGCCCTCGCGGGCGAACTGCACGCCCAGTTCGCGGGACATCGCCAGCACGCCGCCCTTGGAGGCGGTGTAGCTGATCTGGGAGGTGGCCGCGCCCATGACGGCCACGAAGGAGGCGGTGTTGATGATGGAGCCGCCGCGCCCGGTCTCGGCGAACTGGCGCTGCATGTAGGGCAGGGCGTGCTTGCAGCAGAGGTAGACCGAGGTGAGGTTGACCTCCTGGACCCGCTTCCAGGCGTCCAGGCCGGTGGTGAGGATGGAGTCGTCGTCGGGCGGCGAGATGCCGGCGTTGTTGAAGGTGATGTCGACCGAGCCGTAGGTGTCGAAGGCGGTCTTGTAGAGCGCCTCGACCTCGTCGGAGTCGGTCACATCGACCTTGACGAAGAGGCCGCCGACCTCGTCGGCCGCCTTCTTGCCGGCGGTCTCGTCGATGTCGGCGCAGACGACGTTGGCGCCTTCGGAGGCCAGTCGGCGGGCGGTGGCCAGGCCGATGCCGCTGCCGGCACCGGTGATCACGGCGGTACGGCCGACGAGGCGGCGGCACACTGCGGTCTGGTCGGTCACTTGCTCTCCTCGGTGCTGATGAAGATGTTCTTGGTCTCGGTGAAGGCGGTGAGTGCGTCCGGGCCGAGCTCGCGCCCGAGGCCGGACTGCTTGAACCCGCCGAAGGGGGTCCAATAGCGCACGCTGCTGTGGGAGTTGACGGACAGGTTGCCGGCCGCGACGGCCCGCGAGACGCGCAGCGCCCGGCCGACGTCGCGGGTCCACAGGGAGCCGGAGAGGCCGTAGTCGGTGGCGTTGGCGATCCGGACCGCGTCGGCCTCGTCCTCGAAGGGGATGACGACCGCGACCGGGCCGAAGATCTCCTCGACGGCGGTCCGGTCCTCGGGGCGGCCCTCCAGGACGGTGGCGGGGTACCAGAAGCCCTTGCCCGCGGGGGCCTCGCCGCGGATGGCGGCCGGGGCGTCCTCGGGGACGTAGGACCGTACGCGCTCGCGCTGGGCGGCGGAGATCAGCGGGCCCATCTGCGTGGCCGGGTCGGCCGGGTCGCCGACGGTGAACGCCTTGACCGCGGGCTCCAGCAGCGTGAGGAAGCGGTCGTAGACGCCGCGTTGGACGAGGATGCGGCTGCGGGCGCAGCAGTCCTGGCCGGTGTTGTCGAGGAAGGAGCCGGGGGCGGCGGCCGCGGCGGCCTCGATGTCGGCGTCGGCGAAGACGATGTTGGGGCTCTTGCCGCCGAGTTCGAGGGTGAGCCGCTTGGTCTGCGCGGCGCAGCGGGCGGCGATCTGCCGTCCGGTGGCGGTGGAGCCGGTGAAGACGACCTTGGCGACGCCGGGGTGGTCGACGAGTGCGGTGCCGGTGACCGGGCCCTCGCCGGGCAGGACCTGGAAGAGGTCCTCGGGCAGGCCGGCCTCCAGGGCGAGTTCGGCGAGCCGGAGCGCGGTGAGCGGGGTGGTCTCGGCGGGCTTCAGCAGGACCGCGTTGCCGGCCGCGAGGGCGGGGGCGGTGCCCCAGGCGGCGATCGGCATCGGGAAGTTCCAGGGGGCGATCACGGCGACCACGCCGAGCGGTTCCTGGACGGTGATGTTGAGGCCGCCGGCGACCGGGATCTGGGTGCCGGTCAGCCGTTCCACTCCCCCGGCGGCGTAGTGCAGCAGATCGCGGACGTTGCCCGCCTCCCACTGCGCGTTGCCCAGGGGGTGGCCGGCCTCCTTCAGCTCCAGCCCGGCGAGCTCGGGGATGTGGGCGTCGACGACGTCGGCGAAGCGGCGCAGGAGGCGGGCGCGGTCGCCGGGGGCCACCGCGGACCAGGCTTCCTGGGCGGCCGCGGCCCGGCGGACCGCGGCGTCGACCTCTTCGGGTGAGGTGGTGGGGACGGTGGCCACCACTTCCTCGGTGGCTGGGTTGAGGATCTTCAGCTCGTGCGAACCATGGGACACGGCGTGGTTCCTTACATGCGCTCGAAGGAGCGGAAGCGCTCCCAGTCGGTGACGGCGGCGTCGTAGGCGTCCTGCTCGACGCGGGCCATGTGGCGGTAGTGGTCGACGACCTCGTCACCGAACGCCTCCCGGGCGATCGGGCTGCGTTCCCACAGCTCGGCGGCCTCGCGCAGGGTGGTGGGGACGTGCGCGGCGTCGCCGGCGTAGGCGTTGCCGGTGGTGGCGTCGGGGAGTTCCAGCTCGTGTTCGATGCCGTACAGGCCGGCCGCGATCATGGCGGCGACGGCGAGGTAGGGGTTGACGTCGCCGCCGGGGAGGCGGTTCTCCAGGCGGTGGGCGCGGCCGTGGCCGACGACCCGCAGGGCGCAGGTGCGGTTGTCGGGGCCCCAGGCGACGGCGGTGGGCGCGAAGGAGCCGGGGCGGAAGCGTTTGTAGGAGTTGATGTTGGGGGCGTAGAAGAGCGTGAAGTCACGCATCGCGGCGAGCTGCCCGGCGAGGAAGTGCCGCATGGTCTGCGACATGCCGTACGGGCCGCTGTCGTCGGCGAGGACCGGGTGGCCCTGTTCGTCCTGCAGCGACAGGTGGATGTGGCAGGAGTTGCCTTCGCGCTCGTCGTACTTGGCCATGAAGGTGAGCGCCATGCCCTCCTGGGCGGCGATCTCCTTGGCGCCGGTCTTGTAGATCGAGTGCTGGTCGCAGGTGGTGAGCGCCTCGTCGTAGACGAACACGATCTCGTGCTGGCCGAGGTTGCACTCGCCCTTGGCGGACTCCACGGTCATCCCGGCGGCGCCCATCTCGTTGCGGATGCGCCGCAGCACGGGCTCGACCCGGCCGGTGCCGAGGACGGAGTAGTCGCCGTTCCACTGGTTGGCGGGGGTCATCGCGCGGTAGCCGCGGGACCAGGCGTCCTCGTAGGAGTCCTTGAAGAGCATGAACTCCAGCTCGGTGCCGGCGAAGGCGCGCCAGCCCCGTTCGGCGAGCCGGTCGAGCTGGCGGCGCAGGATCTGCCGGGGCGAGGCGGCGACCGGGGAGCCGTCGTGCCAGGCCAGGTCGGCGGTGATCAGGGCGGTGCCGGGGTTCCAGGGGGTGCGGCGCAGGGTGCCGGTGTCGCCGTGCATGGCGAAGTCGCCGTAGCCGCGTTCCCAGGAGGACATCGCGTAGCCGTCGACGGTGTTGAGGTCGACGTCGACGGCGAGGAGGTAGTTGCAGCCCTCCGTGCCGTGTTCGAGGACGGTGTCGAGGAAGTATCGGGCCGCGAACCGCTTGCCCTGGAGCCTGCCTTGCATATCGGTGAAGGCGAGGACGACAGTGTCGATCTCCCCGGCATCGACGAGGGCTCTGAGCTCCTCGACGGAGAGCGGGGGCGTGCGGTCTGCCACGGTATTGCCTCCTGTCACTGCATCCGGAGGTCATAAGGTAGGCACACGAACCATTGATTGGGAAGGGGTGTCGATGGACGGGACGGACGACCGGCTGGCGCCGGTGCTGCGGCCGGTGCGCGCGGGCAACGGCTTCGAGGAGGCGCTGGAACAGATACTCCAGATCGTCCGGCTCGGCCTGGTCCCGCAGGGCGAACGGCTGCCCGCGGAACGGGAGTTGGCCGAGCGGCTGCAGATCAGCCGGGTCACCCTGCGCGAGGTGCTCAAGGTGCTCCAGGACGAGGGCCTGGTGGAGAGCCGGCGCGGCCGCTACGGCGGCACCTTCGTCCGGGTGCGCGCCGAGAACCACGGCGAGGCCGAGCTGCGCCGCCGGATCGAGAAGATCGACGTCGAGGACACCCTGCGGTTCCGTGAGGTGCTGGAGGTGGGCGCGGCCGGGCTGTGCGCGGCGCACGGGCTGACCGACGAGCAGGCCGGGCGGATGCGCGAGGCGCTGGCCGCGACGCAGGACGCCCCGCTCGCCGACTACCGCCGGCGCGACACCCTGTTCCACCTCACCCTCGCCGAGCTGTCCGGCTCGCCGTCGCTGGCCGCGCAGTACGCCGCCGTCCGGGCGACCGTCAACGACCTGCTGGACTGCATCCCGCTGCTGGTGCGCAACCTGGAGCATTCGCAGGCCCAGCACACGGCGCTGGTGGAGGCCGTACTGGAGGGCGACGCGGACGGGGCGCGCGAGGTGATGCGGGAGCACTGCTGCGGGACCGCGGCCCTGCTGCGCGGCTTCCTGACCGCCCCGGCGCCGTGACGGCCGGCGCCCGGGCGGGCACGACGGGCGGCCGTTAACCATTCTTTTACGCAGAGGTCTTGCGCTCAGCCGACCGGAAGACAAAGGTATCGCCCCATACCTTTATTGCGGGGCTGGTAGCGGTTCGCCGAATCGGCCGCACCCGCCGCGGATCATCGAGGCCTCGGAGGCGTGGTGTCCATCAACGAGCACGCAGCGAACCCAGATCAGGACCAACAACCCCCTCAGCTGTCCAGCGACGAACAGCGCCTCCACGAGCTCGGGTACGCCCAGGAACTGGCCCGCTCGATGTCGGCGTTCTCGAACTTCGCCGTTTCGTTCACGATCATCTCGGTCCTCTCCGGCTGCCTGACGCTGTACGGCTTCGGCATGAACACGGGCGGCCCCGCCCTGATCACCTGGGGCTGGCCGCTGGTCGGCCTCATGACGCTGTTCGTGGGGCTGGCGATGGCCGAGGTCTGTTCCAGCTACCCGACGGCGGGCGGCCTGTACTACTGGGCGGCGAAGCTGGCCCCCTCGCACGGCCCGGCGTGGTCCTGGTTCACCGGCTGGTTCAACTTCCTCGGCCAGGTCGCGGTGACCGCGGGGGTCGACTTCGGCGCCGCCTCCTTCACGAACGCGCTGCTGGACCTGCAGTTCGGCTTCGCCGCCACCCCGGCGCACACGATCATGCTGTTCGGCATCGTGCTGCTGGTCCACGGCCTGCTGAACACCTTCGGCGTGAAGCTGGCCTCTTTCCTGAGCAACGTCAGCGTGTGGTGGCACATCCTCGGCGTGCTGGTCATCGTGGGCGCCCTGGTCGTGGTGCCCTCGAAGCACCAGTCCGCCTCCTTCGTCTTCACCCACTTCACCAACAACACCGGCTGGCACTCCGGCCTCTACGTCGGACTGCTGGGACTGCTGCTCGCGCAGTACACCTTCACCGGCTACGACGCCTCGGCGCACATGACCGAGGAGACCCACGACGCGGCCAAGGCCGGCCCCCGCGGCATCGTGATGTCGATCCTGGTCTCCCTGGTCGCCGGCTGGGTGCTGCTGGTCGGCATCACCTTCGCCATCCAGGACTACGACGGCGCGCTGGCCAGCAAGACCGGTGTGCCCCCGGCGCAGATCTTCCTCGACGCGCTGGGCGCCACCGGCGGCAAGCTGCTCCTCGTGGTCGCCATCGGCGCACAGTTCTTCTGCGGCATGTCGTCGGTCACCGCCAACTCGCGCATGATCTACGCCTTCTCGCGGGACGGCGCGCTGCCGGGCTCGCGGCTGTGGCACCGCATCAACAAGCGGACGAAGACCCCGACCAACGCGGTGTGGCTGGCCGCCGGCGGCGCCTTCCTGCTGGGCCTGCCGTACCTGTGGAACGCCACGGCGTACGCGGCCGTCACCTCGATCGCCGTGATCGGCCTGTACATCGCCTACGTCCTGCCGGTCATCCTCCGCCTGCTGCAGGGCGACCGCTTCCAGCGCGGGCCCTGGCACCTCGGCCGCTGGAGCAAGCCCGTCGGCGTCATCGCCGTCGGCTGGACGCTGGTCATCTCCGTCCTCTTCATGCTCCCGACGACCAGCCCGGTCACGGTGGAGACCTTCAACTACACCCCGCTCGCCGTCCTCCTGGTCCTCGGCTTCGCCGGCACCTGGTGGCTGGTGTCGGCCCGCAAGTGGTTCACCGGCCCGAAGGTCCAGGGCACGGCGGAGGAGCTGGCCGCCATCGAGCACGAACTGGAATTCTGACGGCCGAGCCGGAACCCACCCACACCCCAACGGAGGAGTCGTGTCCCAGCCGCTCATCGGCATCAGCACCTACCAGCAGGAGGCCAGCTGGGGGGTGTGGACGCTGCCGGCCGCGCTGGTGCCCGCCGGGTACCCACGGCTGGTGCAGCGGTCGGGCGGGCTGGCCGCACTGCTGCCGCCGGGCGATCCGGCGACCGCGGCGGCGGCGGTGGCCCGGCTGGACGGGCTGGTGATCGCCGGCGGTGCGGACGTGCAGCCGGCGCGCTACGGCGCGGAGCCCGACCCGCGCACCGGGCCGCCCTCGCTCGACCGGGACGCCTGGGAACTGGCCCTGATCGAGGCGGCGTTGGCGGCCGGGGTGCCGCTGCTGGGGATCTGCCGCGGGATGCAGCTGCTGAACGTGGCGCTGGGCGGCACGCTCGTCCAGCACCTCGACGGGCACGCCGGGCCGCCCGGGGTCTTCGACAAGCACGAGATCACGCCGGTGCCCGGCACGCTGCTGGCCCGGGCGCTGCCCGAACCGGTCTCCGTGCCGACCTACCACCACCAGGCCGTGGACCGGCTCGGGCGCGGGCTGCTGGTCTCGGCGCACGCGGCGGACGGCACCGTGGAGGCACTGGAGCTGCCGGACGGGCCGGGCTTCGCGCTGGCGGTGCAGTGGCACCCGGAAGCGGGGGACGACACGCGTGTCATGGACGCCTTGGTGGCGGCGGCACGCGGGACGTCCCCCGAGGAGTGACCGGCCGGGTCAGAGCTCCCGCATCCCGCAGGAGGCGGGGATCCAGCCGGTGTTGCCCCGGAACGTGATCTTGAACCAGTCGTTGCCCGGACGCTTGCAGAGGTTGTAGCTCTGCCCCGTGGCCTTGCCGAGGATGCAGGTGGTCGCACCCTTGGTGAAGAGCCCCACGGCGGTGCTGTTCAGCTTCCGCTCCTTGCGGATCCGCACGTTCTCCTGCGCCTGCGCGTTGACGCACGCGGCCCGCGCGGTGGCGGTGACGGCGGATGCCGTCGCGGGCGTGGCGGCCGTGGCGATCCCGCTGGTCAGTGCGGTGCCGAGGGCAGCCATGGCGATGACGGCAGGGGCCGTCAGCTTCAGCTTCATATGTCCCCCTCAAGATCGATGAAGCGTTCGCACAGATTATCGACGCGGGAAGTCGCCCGCCACCCCGGCCAGGACGCCCCGGGTGGCCGGGCTCAGGGCGCGCGCCGGCGGTGGGTGAAACCTTGCGCTGTTCACCAGGTGCGGGCCGGACCGGCGGCGGCCGGCTCAGGACGCGCCGCGGGTCAGCCCCAGCAGTTGACGGGCCGGGCCGGCGAGCCGCTGCCCGGTGGGCCACACCGCCCGCAGATCACGGCCGAGCCGCAGACCGCGCACCGGGACCTCCACCAGCCGGCGCGCGGTCAGCTCCTCGCCGACCGCCAGTTCGCTGAGCACCGACGGTGCCGCCTCGCTGACCACGGCGGCCTTCAGGGCGGTGGTCGAGGCGAGTTCGAGCAGCGGCTCCGCCAGCCCGCCGTGCCCGGCGAGCGCCGCGTCCAGCACCTGCCGGGTGCCCGAGCCGCGCTCCCGGAGGATCAGCGGGGTCGCGGCCAGCTCGGCGGCGGTCAGTCCGGAGCGCCGCCGGGCCCACGGATGGGACGGGGCGGCGACGACCACCAGCCGGTCGTGCCCGATGACCGCACCGTCCAGCCCCGCCGGGACGTCCAGCCCCTCGACGAACCCCAGATCCGCCTCGCCCGCCAGCAGCCGCTCGGCCACCACCCGGGAGTTCCCGGTCAGCAGGGACACCGCGGTGCCGGGCAGCGCGGCGCGCAGCGCGATCAGCCAGCCGGGCAGCAGGTATTCGGCGATCGTCATGCTCGCCGCGACCCGCAGCCGGGAGTCACGCCGGGCGCGCAGCGCCTGTGCCCCGGCGTCGAAGGCCTCGGCCGCCTCGACGATCCGGCGCGCCCAGTCCGTCACCAGCGCCCCGGCCTCGGTCAGCCGGGAACCGCGCGGCGAGCGCTCGACCAGCGCCACGCCCAACTGCCGCTCCATCGACCGGATCCGGCTGCTGGCCGCGGGCTGGCTGATGCCGCAGGCGCGGGCGGCCCGCCCCAGGCTCCCCAGCCGGGCGACCGCGAGCAGCAGCTCCAGCGCGCCGAGGTCCGGCACCCGGTGCGCCAGCGGGACGGGCGGCACCTCACCCGTCCCGGCCCCGGCACCGACCGCCTTGGCGTCACTCATCAGTCCCCCTGCTCATAACCCCAGCTTATGCCCTCATAGACACGACGTCCCTGGTGGCGGCGGCAGCGACCCCCGACGCTTCTTCCATGGCAACCCTTGCGCACGCACCTTCCCGCCCCGCCGCCCCGCCCCGCCCCTCGGGCCCGCTCCGCCATCTCGGCCCGAACTGGTACGCCGCCGTGATGGGCACCGCGATCGTCGCCACCGCCGGCGCCGCCCTGCCGCTCGCCGCCCCGGGGCTGCGCACCGCCTACCAGCTCGTCTGGGCGTTGTCGGGCCTGCTGCTGGTCACCCTGCTGGCCGCCCGCACCGTCCACTGGCTCCGCCACGCCGACCAGGCCCGCCGGCAGCTGCTGGACCCGGCCGTGGCGCCGTTCTACGGATGCCTGTCGATGGCCCTGCTGGCGGTGGGCGGCGGCACGCTGGCGGTCGGCCGGGACGTCATCGGTGAACCGGCCGCGTTCGCCGCCGACGCCGTGCTGTGGACCCTGGGCACCCTCGTCGGGCTGGTGGGTGCCGCCGCGATCCCGTACCTGATGGTGACCCGCCACCGCATCGAGCCGGGCAGTGCCACCCCGGTCTGGCTGCTGCCGCTGGTCGCGCCGATGGTCTCGGCGGCGCTCGGCCCGGGCCTGCTCCCCCATCTGCCGCCCGGCCAGTGGCAGCAGGCGCTGCTGGTGGCCTGCTACGCGCTGTTCGGGATGTCGCTGCTGGCGACGCTGCTGGTGCTGCCGCTGGTGGTGTCCCGGCTGATCCACCACGGGCCGCTGCCGCTCGCCCTGACCCCCACGCTGTTCCTGGTCCTCGGCCCGCTCGGCCAGTCCACCACCGCGACCGGCAACCTGGCGGACGTGGCGCCGGGTGTCGTCGACGCATCGACCGCCCACGCGATGGGCGCCTTCGCGGTCCTGTACGGGGTCCCGGTGACCGGGTTCGCCCTGCTGTGGCTGGCGCTCGCGACGGCGCTGGTGGTCCGTGCCGTCCGCAACGGCATGCCGTTCGCGATGACCTGGTGGGGCTTCACCTTCCCGCTCGGCACGTGCGTCACCGGGGCGGCGGGCCTGGCCCGGCACACCGGGCTGACCGCCCTCACCTGGCTGGCCGTGGCGCTGTACGTCCTCCTGGTGGCCGCGGTCGCGGTGACCGCCGCCCGCACCGCGAGCGGTCTGGCCCGCGGCCGGCTGCTCGTGCCCCCGCCGGCCCGGTGAGCCGCACCGCCGGACGGCTCAGCGCGCCCCGGCCAGTGCCCCGGCCAGGGCGGCCGGGGCGGTCACCAACGACGGTCCGTACCAGGTGAGATCGCGCCCGCTGACCAGCGCGGCGGGCAGCCCGGGGAACGCCTCGGGTCCGTCGTCGGCGGTGAAGCGGTAGGGCTCGTCGGGCAGGACGACGAGGTCGGCGCCGGCGGCGTGGAGCGCGTCGAGGGCGATCCGCGGATAGCGGTCGGGGTGGCCGGCGTAGACGTTCCGCACGCCGAGGCGGCCCAGGAGGTCGCCGGCGAAGGTGTCCCGGCCCAGCACCATCCACGGCCGTCGCCAGATGGGCACCACCGCGGTCCGCTCCCCCACCGGGCGGGCCAGGTCCCGCCAGGCGGCCTCGGCGGCGTCCAGCCACTCGGGCCGGGCCAGCCCGCAGCCGGCGACCAGCACCCGGTGCAGCTCCCGGAACCCCTGCGGCAGCGTCCGTACCTCGGTGACCAGGACGTCCAGCCCGGCGGCGCGCAGGGCGGCCAGGTCGGCCGGGCGGTTCTCCTCCTCGTTGGCGAGCACCAGGTCGGGCGCCAGTGCGGCGATCCGGGCGGTGTCGGGGTTCTTCGTGCCGCCGATCCGCACCACGTCGAGGTCCGCCGGACGGCTGCACCAGTCGGTCGCCCCGACCAGCAGCCCGGGCGCGCTGACGGCCACGGCTTCGGTGAGGGAGGGCACGAGGGACACCACACGACGGGTCATGCGCCCAGGCTAGGCGGCGACCGGATGGGCGCGCCCCGGGTTCCCCGGCTAACGGCGGACGCTGCGCCGCAGCAGGTACGCCGCGCCGCCCGCGAGCACCAGCAGGGCCAGACCGCCCGCCGCCTGGGTCGCCGTCAGCCCCTCCACCCGCCCGGCCCGTACGGTCACCAGCTCGGTGAACCGTTCGCCGCCCGGCGTGCATTCGATGGTCACCCGGTAGCGTCCCGGGGCCGCGCCGTCGGCGACCCTCGCGTGACCGGTCAGGCCGTCCGCGCCCGGTCGCAGCCGCACCGGCCCGAAGAGCTTCGAGGCGGCCCGGGCGCCGTGCACCGCGCCGCACTCCTGCTCGTCACTGATCCGCACCCGCTGCCCGGCCACCAGCGGGTTCGGGTCGACCTCGGCCGCGGCGGCCGGCGCGACGGCGCCCAGACCGGCGGCGCCGATCAGTGCGGCGGCGGCGATGTGCGCAGGGTTCACGTCCCCAGCGAACCATCCGGCACCGGGGTACGCGACGCATCCGCCGCCGGTCAGGTGAACCGGACACGTCGCGGGCCCCGCCGCCCGGCGACTGCCGGGGAACGGGGCCCGCTGCGGCCTTGCGGAAAAGACCCGCCTACTTCACCGGCGCCATCTTGTCCACAATTCCGGGGTGGTCGCCGATCCACTTCTCGACGCCCTTGTTCTCATTTCCCTTGCCGGCGTCCTGGATGTCCTTCTCCAGGCTGCCGAGTTCCTCGGGGCTCATCTTCCAGTTCTTCAGCCAGCCGTAGAACTCCGGGAATTTCTTCGGGAAGCTCTTGTTGCCCAGCGTCTTGATCTGGTTGTTCGCTCCCCAGGTGCCCTTCGGGTCGGCGAGCTTGGTCAGGTGGTACTTGCTGTACGCCCAGTGCGGCGACCACAGCACGACCGCGATCGGCTCGTGCTGGTGGTAGGCGCGGTCCAGCTCGGCGAGCATGGCGCTGGTACCGGCCGAGGTGACCTCGAAGTCGTCGAGCCCGTACGCCGGTGCCACGGTGTCCTTGAGCCGCTTCATCTCACCCGTGCCGGGCTCGATCCCGATGATCTTGCCCTTGAATTCGTCCTTGTGCTCGCGCAGGTCGTCGAGGGTTTTCGCGCCCTTGACGTACGACGGCACGGCGATTTCCAGGGACGTCTTGTCGTACCAGGGTCCGACGTCGACGAGATCCTTCTTGTACTTGTCCCAGTACTGCTTCTGCGCCACCGGCAGCCAGCCGTCCGTCTCCACGTCGATCTGGCCGGTGGACAGCCCGGTCCACATCGGTCCGATGTCGAGGTTGCGGATGTCCGGCCGGTAGCCGCGCTTCTCCAGGACGTTCTTCCAGAGGTACGTGGTGGCGATGCCCTCGTCCCACGCCGGGTAGCCGATGTGGGGCGCCTTGCCCGCGTCCTTGCCCTTGGCGTAGGTGGCGTGGGCGGACGGCGCGATCTTCTCGACCAGGCCCGGGTTCTTCTTCAGCCAGCTGCGCACGCCGTCCTGCTCGTGGCCCTCGCCGGCGTTCTTGACGTCGTTCTCCAGGCTGGTGAGCTGCTTCTCGTCCAGGTGGAAGTTCTTCATCCACTTGGCGGCCTCGGGCTCGTCCTTGGCGAAGCCCTTGCGGCCCAGCAGGTGCAGGCTGTCACCGGAGCCGAACGATCCCTTGGGGTCCTTCAGCTTGGTGAGCGGGTACTTGTCGTACGCCCAGTGCGGCGACCAGAGCGTGACCGCGATCGGCTTCTTCCGGTGGACCGAGCGGTCCAGCTCGCTGAGCATCGACGCGGTGCTGGACTCCTGCACCTTGTACTCACCGCTGAGGCCGTAGTCCTTGAGGACCTTGTCCTTGAGGATCTTCATCTCGCCGGCGCCGGGCTCGATGCCGGTGATTTTTCCGCCGAACTCGCCGGCCTTGCCCTTGAGGTCGTCCAGGGTCTTGACGCCCTTGACGTACGAGGGCACCGCGATCTCCAGCGACGTCTTGTCGTACCAGGCGCCGAGGTCCTCCAGCTGGCCCTTGTACTTCTTCCAGTACGAGGCGTGGGTGGTCGGCAGCCAGGCGTTGGTCTGCACGTCGATGTCCCCGCGGGCCTGCCCGGCGAACAGCGGACCGGCCTCCAGGGCCTGGACCTTGGGCTTGTAGCCGCGCTCCTCCAGGATCTCCTTCCAGAGGTACGTGGTGGCCTTGCCCTCGTCCCAGTTGACGTAACCGAGGCTGATCGGGCGGCCGTTGCCGCCGCCCTGGCCGGCGTTCTTGCCGAACATGCCCATCCCGCCGGCGATCAGCGCGAGCACGACCACGCCGACCACGGCCACGGGCGTGGCGGGCCGCCACTGCAGAAACCGCAGGCCGCCCAGCGACGCCTGGGCCTTGGCCAGCGCGCGCCGGCCGAGCGGGGAGACCCGCTGGTTCAGGGCGCCGGTCATCCGGTCCAGGTACATGGCGAGGATGACCACCGCGAGGCCGGCCTCGGCGCCCAGCGCCACGTTGACCGAGCTGATCGCGTTGTAGACCGACGCGCCGAGACCGCCGCCGCCGACCATGCCCGCGATGACCACCATGGACAGCGCGAGCATGATGACCTGGTTGATGCCGGCCATGATCGTGGGCAGTGCGAGCGGCAGCTGGACCCGGAAGAGGGTGCGCCGCGGGTGGGTGCCGAACGCCTCGGCGGCCTCGACCAGTTCCTCGTCGACCTGCCGGATGCCCAGCTCCGTCATACGGACCGCGGGCGGCATGGAGAAGACGATGGTGGCGACGATGCCGGGGACGACACCGAGGCCGAAGAAGAGGATGCCGGGGATCAGGTAGACCATCGCCGGCATGGTCTGCATCAGGTCCAGGACCGGGCGGAGCGTGCCGCCGACGGCCCGGCTGCGGGCCGCCCAGATGCCCAGCGGCACCGCGACCACGACGGTGATCAGGCAGGCCACCAGGACCAGCGAGAGCGATTCGACGGTCGGGCCCCACTGTTCGACCGAGTCGATCAGGGCGAACCCGAGGAAGGTCAGCAGGGCGGCCGGCAGTCCGCGCAGCCACCAGGCGAGCACCGCGAAGATGCCGGCCAGCAGCAGCGGTTCGGGCCCGGCGAGGACCGTGTGGATCGCGTCGTAGAGGCCGTTCAGCACCTTCGTGATGAGGGTGAAGAGCCAGTCGAGGTTGTCGCGCAGCCAGTTGACGGCGTCGTTGGCCCAGCTGCCTATCTGGATCCTAGGCACCGGCGGTCACCTTGCCCTCGGCGTCGCCGTCCCCGGGCTCGTCGTCGCCCGTCTCCGCGACGGTCTTCGTCGTCGTCACCGCGGTCCCCGCCGCCGTGGCGGTCTTCACCACCGGCTGGGCGGGGACACCGGGGGCCACCGCCGCCCGCTCCGCGTCCTGTTCGGCGGGCTCGCCGAGCACGGCGAGCAGCCGCTCGGCCGGTACGGCACCGATCACGGCGCCCTTGTCGTCGGTCACCGCGACCGGCACGCTGCTGGCCGAGCAGGGGGTGAACAGCTCCACCAGCGGGGTGTCGACGTCCACGGTGGCGGGCGCCGCGGCGCGGAACTCCGCGGCCGTACCGAGCGTGCCGCCCTCCGGTGTGCTGCCGCCGAGCACCGTGCCGACCTCGGCCATGACCGCACCGGCGGTCAGCACCCGGCTGCGGTCCACGTCCTGGATGAAGGACGCGACGTAGTCGTTGGCGGGGCGCACGAGGATGTCCTCGGCGCTGCCGGTCTGCACGATCCGGCCGTCCCGCATCACCGCGATCTTGTCGCCGAGGCGCATCGCCTCGTTGAGGTCGTGGGTGATGAAGACGATGGTCTTCTTGAGGGTCTTCTGCAGTTCCAGCAGCTGGTCCTGCATGTCACGCCGGATCAGCGGGTCCAGCGCGCTGAACGACTCGTCCATCAGCAGCAGATCGGCGTCGGTGGCCAGCGCCCGGGCCAGGCCCACGCGCTGCTGCATACCGCCGGACAGCTCGTCGGGCCAGGACTTCTCCCAGCCCTTGAGGCCGGTGAGTTCCAGTGCCTCGGTGGCCCGCCGCGCACGCTCGGCGCGCGGCACGCCCTGGACCTCCAGCCCGTAGGCGGCGTTCTCCAGGACGCTGCGGTGCGGGAAGAGCGCGAAGTGCTGGAAGACCATGGAGATCTTCCGGGAGCGGACCGCGCGCAGTTCCCTGTCACTGAGCGAGGTGAGGTCCTGGCCGTCGATCCGCACGGTTCCGGCGGTCGGCTCCAGCAGGCCGTTGAGCATGCGCAGCAGCGTGGACTTGCCGGACCCGGACAGACCCATGACGACGAAGATCTGGCCCTCGTCCACCTCGATCGACGCGTCGATCACGGCGGCGGTGATGCCTTGGTCCCGCAACTCGTCCCGGCTCGCGCCGGCTTCGAGTCGGCGTACCGCGTCCTCGGGTCGTCTGCCGAACACCTTGTACAGGTGCTCGGCTTGCAGCCTGGACACATATACCTCTCTTGTCGCACGAGAAACGACCTGCCACCCCCGCCGGCAGGTCGTGGTGCGGGACGGGATCCGCCCGTTGTTGACCGCTGAAAATGTTGAATCTCCACCGGGTCCGCTCCGGCTGCGCGTCTGCCCGCCTTTATCCGGCGCAAACACATCGGTGTTCCAGATCACATCGCGGCGACGATTGGGGCATACGGCATCATGCGGGGTGTGACTCGACGCCTGATGCTCCTCGACACCGCCTCGTTGTACTTCCGTGCCTATTTCGGGGTACCGGAATCGGTCAGGGCCCCGGACGGCACGCCGGTGAACGCGGTGCGCGGTCTGCTCGACTTCATCGCCCGGCTGGTCCAGGACCACCACCCCGACGACCTGGCCGCCTGCATGGACTTCGACTGGCGGCCCCAGTGGCGGGTCGATCTGATCCCCTCCTACAAGGCGCACCGGGTCGCCGAGGAGGCCCCGGCCGGTTCCGCCGAGCCCGACGAGGAGCAGGTCCCCGACACCCTCTCCCCCCAGGTCCCGGTCATCGAGGAGGTGCTGGACGCGCTCGGCATCGCCCGGATCGGCGCGGCCGGTTACGAGGCCGACGACATCATCGGCACGCTCGCGGCGCGGGCGTCGGGACCGGTGGACATCGTCACCGGCGACCGGGACCTCTACCAGCTCGTCGACGACCGGCGCGGCATCCGCGTCCTGTACCCCGTCAAGGGCGTCGGCACCCTCCAGATCACCGACGAGGCGTGGCTGCGCGAGAAGTACGGCGTGGACGGCCCGGGTTACGCCGATCTGGCGCTGCTGCGCGGCGACCCCAGCGACGGCCTGCCCGGCGTCCCGGGCATCGGCGAGAAGACCGCGGCGAAGTTGCTGGCCACCTACGGCGACCTGGCGGGGATCATGGCCGCCGCGGAGGACCCCGCCTCGAAGGTGACTCCGGCGCAGCGCGCCCGTCTGCTGGAGGCCCGCCCGTACGTCGCGGTCGCCCCGAAGGTGATCAAGGTGGCCACCGACGTTCCCGTCCCGGACGCGGACCTCGCTCTGCCGGCGGAGCCGGCCGACCCCGAGCGCCTGGAGGCGCTGGCCACCCGGTGGGGGCTCGGCGGCGCCCTGCAGCGACTGCTCGTCACGCTCCGCCGGTGAACTACTGTTAGGTTAGGTATACCTAACAAGGCGGGTCCGCTTCCCCGGACCCGCCCCCACCATCGCGTCAGGGGAGATTGCCGTGGCAGAGACACGTCCGTCCCGCAAGAAGCCCGCACTGCACCGCGCCCGGGTGCGGCGCACCGAGCGGCTCACCCCGCACATGGTCCGGGTGGTGCTGGACGGCGAGGGGCTGGCGGAGTTCGCCGCGGGCGAGTACTCCGACCACTACGTCAAGCTGGTCTTCCCGCTCCCCGGCGTGCGCTATCCGGAGCCCTTCGACATGGCGCAGATCCGGGCCGAGTTCCCGCGCGACCGCTGGCCGCGGACCCGTACGTACACCGTCCGCGCCTGGGACCCGGAGAGCCGCGAGCTGACCGTGGACTTCGTGGTGCACGGCGACGAGGGCCTGGCCGGGCCCTGGGCGGCGGCCGCGCGACCGGGCGACGAGATCTTCCTGCTCGGCCCCGGCGGTGCCTACGCCCCGGACCCCGCCGCCGACTGGCACCTCCTGGCCGGCGACGAGAGCGCACTGCCGGCCATCGCGGCGTCCCTGGCACGGATCCCGGCGGGCGCCACGGTGCATGCGTTCATCGAGATCCCCGGGGCCGAGGACCGCCAGGAGCTGACCGCTCCGGCCGGTGCGCAGATCACCTGGCTGCACCGCGGCGAGGCCCCGGTCGGCCGCCAACTGGTCGCCG
The DNA here is from genome assembly GCF_040640655.1 of Streptomyces sp. NPDC021749. Classification (NCBI taxonomy): domain Bacteria; kingdom Bacillati; phylum Actinomycetota; class Actinomycetes; order Kitasatosporales; family Streptomycetaceae; genus Streptomyces; species Streptomyces sp. NPDC021749. The sequence continues at coordinate 24,357 of NZ_JBFACE010000024.1, forward strand.
CGGTACGGGACTTGACATTCCCGTCCGGCCGGGTCCAGGCGTTCGTGCACGGCGAGGCGGGCTTCGTGAAGGAACTGCGCCGGCTGCTCCGCGTCGAGCGCCAGATCCCGCGCGAGGACCTGTCCATCTCCGGCTACTGGCGCTCCGGTCACGACGAGGACGGCTGGCAGGCCTCCAAGCGCGACTGGAACCAGCAGGTCGAGGCGGAGCAGGAGACCACCACCCCCGCACCCGCCTCCTGACCCTACGTCAGCACCCCTCAACCCCTCTCCACCGGCGGGCCCCGCCACCGGCCACCTCCGACTCCCGGACCCGCCGGCCCCCGGGCCCGCTGGCTCCCAGCCCCCCGGTCACCCCTCGGATCCACCCGGCCCCCCGGGTCCACCCCTCAGACCGCCTCCCCGCCCTGGTACCTGCGGGCCGAGGCATCCACATGCGCCAGCCGGCGCAGCGCGCTCAGCACCGCGTCCCCGACCACGGTCCCCACCACCACGCTCTCCACCAGGCGGTCGACCTCCGCGTTCCGCCCCACCCAGGCCAGATCGGCGGCGGCCACCCGCTCACAGGCGTCGGCGTAACCGTCGAGGAGTTCCTCGAAATCGCCGTGGCCGAGGCCCTGGAGGGTGGCCAGCGCGATCGCCAGCGCCTCGACGGACGGGTTCTCCGGGGCGACCCGCCAGCCGCGCCGGCGGATCAGCCCGTCGACCGTGCGCCGCGCCTCCTCGATGCCGTCCGGCGCGGCGGCCTGCGGCGGGGCGATCGCCGCCTGCGCCGCGCCGAGGACCTTGTGCACCGGCTCCTCCGGTGAGTCGACGGCGGCCAGCACGTCCCGCACGGCCGCGACGGAGAGCCCGCCGACGTCCATCAGCCCCCGGATCAGCCGGAGCCGGCGGACGTGACCGTCGTCGTAACGGGCCTGATTGGGGCTGGTCAGCCGGCCCGCGGGCAGCAGCCCCTCGCGGACGTAGTACTTGATGGTCGGCACCGCGACCCCGGTCGCCCGACTCAGTTCCCCGATGCGCATCCGCACCCGCCGCCCTTTCCCGCGCCGGAGCTGCGCCCCGCCGCCCTGTTCCCGGACCCCGCCCGTCCGGCCTTGCCAATTCCGCCCCCATCATAGATAGTCCAGCTATCAGATAGCGGCAAGCGCCACTATCCATTGAGCTGCCGCACAGCACACCTACCTGCACAGCTGCCGGTGTGCACCTGCCTGGTGCACCTGCCTGCCGGTGTGCACCTGTCTGCCTGTATGCACCTGCGCCATATCCCTGGGGGCCCGTATGTCCAGATACCGTTCACTGCTCGCCTTCTCCTTGGGCGATGGCCGCGCTCGTGGTCGTCACCGCGGTCGGCCTGATCGTCGATGACCGGGTCGTGCTCGGGGCCCCGGTCTGGTTCAAGCCGTTCAAGTTCGCGGTGTCGTTCGCCGCCTACGGGCTGACGCTGGCCTGGATGCTCTCCCGGCACCCCTCGCCCGGCCGGCTGGGCGATCGCGCGGCCCATGTGGTCGTGGTCTCCGGGCTGATCGAAATGGCCGTCATCACCGGCCAGGCCCTGCGCGGCCGGCGCAGCCACTTCAACGTCGAAACCCCGCTGGACCGGGGCCTGTTCATCGCCATGGGGCTCACCATCGCGGCCCTGTGGACGGGCACCCTCGTCATCGCGGTGCTGCTCTTCCGGGCCCGGCTCGGCGATCCGGCCACCACCTGGGCGATCCGCCTCGGCGCGCTGATCGCACTGGCCGGACTGCTGCTCGGCGGACTGATGCTGATGCCCACCCCGGAGCAGCAGGCCGACGGGCTGCGCACCGCCGTCGGCGCGCACAGCGTCGGCGTCCCCGACGGCGGTCCGGCCATGCCGGTGACCGGCTGGAACACCACCGGCGGCGATCTGCGCATCCCGCACTTCGTCGGCATGCACGCCCTCCAGGCGCTGCCGCTGTTCCTCTACGGGGTCGAGGCGCTGGCCGGACGCGTCGCCCGGCTGCGGGACGCGCGGATGCGGCTGCAGCTGGTCCTGGTCGCGGCCGCGTTCCTCACCGGGCTGCTGGCCCTGGTGACCTGGCAGGCACTACGCGGCCAGGCCCCGGTCCACCCGGACACGGCAACCCTCACCGCACTCGCCGCCCTCGCAACGGCCACCGCCCTTGCCACGTACGCATCCCTCCGCCGCCCCATACCCCCGGCCCACGACCTTGCCGCAGCCCCGGCCCGCGACGTTGCCGCAGCCCCGGCCCGCGACGTTGCCGCCCCCTCGCCCTCCCCCACGCTCACCACGGAGTCCCCCGCATGACCGACCACAGCACCCTCTTCGACCTGGCCTTCCTCCTCGCCGCGCCCTTCTGGGCGCTGCTGATCCTGGCCCCCGGCCGGCGCTGGACCGACCGCATCGCCGCCTCGCCGCTCCCCATGGTCCCGGTCCTGGTGGTGTACCTCGCCCTGGCCGTGCCGGTGTTCCCGCAGCTCTGGGCGGCCGTCAGCCACCCCGACCTGGCCGGCTTCCAGGACCTGCTCCGCCTCGGCGGCGGGGCCGGCGCGATCTGGGCCCAGGTGATCGCCTGGGACCTCTTCCTCGGCCAGTGGATGTACCGCGAGGCCCGCACCCTGCACCTCCACCCCCTCCTGATGGGCCCCCTGCTCCTCCTGACCGTGCTCCTCTCCCCGATCGGCGTGCTGATCTTCCTCGCGATACGGGCGACGGTACGGCGGAAGAAGGGGGACAGGGTGGAAAGCCGGGCCCCCGCACCGCACTGCTGACGACCCGGGACCGGCGGGCGCGGCATCCCACGGAAGAATGCCGCCATGGACCGGACCGACCGCGCGACAGCGACCGTCCTCGGGTCAGCCGTGGGAGACGCCCTGAGCGCCCCCTTCGAGTTCGGGGAGCCGGGCGCGTACACCGCCCGGTTTCCCGACGGGCGCGGCGAGATGCACGCGGGCGGCGGCTGGGAGTGCGGTGAGGCCACCGACGACACGCAGATGGCGGTGCTCACCGCGCAGTCGCTCCTGGAGTGCGGCGGCCTCGACCTCCCGGACGTCTTCCGCCGCTTCCGGCGCTGGGCGGCCGCCGACCCCAAGGACATCGGGTTGCAGACCGAGGACGTACTCGGCAGCGGCCTGCCCTGGGACCGGGCGTCCGCCGCCCACTTCGCGCACAACTCCCGCGCCGCGGGGAACGGTTCGCTCCTGCGCGCCGCTCCCTCCGCCGTCCACTTCGCCCGTTACGGCCGTACCGCGACGGTGGACGCCGCCCGGCGGCTGGCCGCGCTGACGCACGGGGACCCGGCGACCTGGGAGGGGACCGCTGTCGTCATGCGGTTGACCGTCATGCGGTTGGCCGTCGCGCGGTGGGCCGCCCTACGGTCCGTCAGCCGACCGAGGAGTACGCGACCACCCCGCGCAGCACACCGTCCATGGCCCGGCGGGCGTTCTTCGCCACCGAGCTGCCGGCCGGGGCCGCGGCCGCGATCTGGCCGAGGATGTCGACCAGTTGCTTGCACCAGCGGACGAAGTCGCCGGCGGGCATGTCCGCCTCGCGGAGCACCTCGTCCAGGCCGAAGCCGGCCGCCCAGCGATAGGCGGCCCAGGCGAAGCCGAGGTCCGGTTCACGCTGGCCGACGCCCTCCGTCTGGTTGATCCGGTGGTCCTCCTCCAGGGCGTCCAGCCGGCCCCAGATGTGGACCATCTCGCCCAGCGCGTCGCGTGCCTTGCCGGCCGGCAGCTTGGGGGCCACCGCGTCGTCCGCCTGCCGGGCCTCGTACACCAACGCCGAGGCGCAGGCGGCGAGTTCGGCCGGGCCGAGGTCCTCCCAGACGCCGTCCCGCAGGCACTCGCTGGCCAGCAGGTCCAGCTCGCCGTACAGCCGGGCGAGCCGGCGGCCCTCGTCGGTGACCTCGTCGCCTTCGAGGTAGCCCAGCTCGGTCAGCAGCGCGCAGATCCGGTCGAAGGTACGGGCGATGGTGTTCGTCCGGCCCTCGATGCGGCGCTCCAGCTGGCGGGTGTCCCGCTTGAGGCGGTGGTAGCGCTCCGCCCAGCGCGCGTGGTCCTCGCGCTCGGCGCAGCCGTGGCAGGGATGCGCGCGGATCTCGGTGCGCAGCCGGGAGATCTCGCGGTCGTCGGCCGCCGCGGCACGGGGCTTGCGGTGGCGCGACGGGACGAGGTGCCCGGCCTTCGTCCGCAGTGCGGACGCCAGATCGCGGCGGGACTGCGGGCTGCGGGCGTTGAACGACTTGGGGATCCGCATCCGGTCCAGCGCCGTCACCGGCACCGGGAAGTCGATCGAGCCGAGCCGCTTGACCTGCCGTTCGGCGGTCAGCACCAGCGGCCGCGGGCCGTCCTGCGACTCGAAGCCGCGGTGCCCGTTGGTCCGGCCCGACGGCATCCCGGGGTCGAGGACCAGCGCCAGCCCGGCGTACTTGCCGGTCGGCACATGGATCACATCGCCCGGCTTCAGCTTCTCCAGGGCCGCCGCGGCGGCCACCCGGCGCTGTGCGGCGCCCTGCTTGGCCAGCTCGGTCTCCCGGTCCTTCAGCTCCCGCCGCAGCCGCGAGTACTCCTCGAAGTCGCCGAGGTGGCAGGTCATCGAGGCGCGGTAGCCCTCCAGACCCTCCTCGTTGCGCTGCACCTGCCGGGAGATGCCGACCACCGACTTGTCGGCCTGGAACTGCGCGAACGACATCTCCAGCAGCTCGCGCGAACGGTGCCGGCCGAACTGCGAGACGAGATTGACCGCCATGTTGTACGACGGCTTGAACGACGACCGCAGCGGGTACGTCCGGGTGCCGGCGAGTCCGGCCAGCGCGGCCGGGTTCATCCCGCGCTGCCACAGCACCACCGCATGGCCCTCGATGTCGATGCCCCGGCGCCCGGCCCGGCCGGTCAACTGGGTGTACTCGCCGGGGGTGATGTCGGCGTGCTGCTCGCCGTTCCACTTCACCAGCTTTTCCAACACCACCGAACGGGCGGGCATGTTGATGCCCAGCGCGAGGGTCTCGGTGGCGAAGACGGCCTTCACCAGGCCCTTGACGAACAGTTCCTCGACGACCTCCTTGAAGGTCGGCAGCATGCCGGCGTGGTGCGCCGCGATGCCCCGCTCCAGGCCCTCCAGCCACTCGTAGTAGCCCAGCACATGGAGGTCGTCGTCCAGGATCCCGGCCGTCCGGGCCTCCACTATGCGGCGGACCTGCTCGCGGCCCTCCGCGTCGTTGAGCCGCAGCCCCGAATACAGGCACTGCTGGACGGCGGCCTCACAGCCGGCCCGGCTGAAGATGAACGTGATCGCGGGCAGCAGGCCCTCGTTGTCGAGGCGGTCGATGACCTCGGGCCGGCTCGGCGTCCAGATCCGCGCCCGCTGCCGCCGCTCGCGCTCGCGGTCCGCCTCCCGCATCGTGCGGGCCCGGCGCTTGTCCCGGCCGAAGGTCGGCCGGCTGTTCTCCATCCGCGCGAGTCGTTCGAGGTCGGGATTGACCTCCCGGCGGCCGCCGTTGCCGCCGTCCCGCTCCTCGAAGAGGTCGTATATCCGGCGGCCGGCGAGGACGTGCTGCCACAGCGGGACGGGGCGGTGCTCGGAGACGATCACGGCGGTGTCGCCACGCACGGTGTCCAACCAGTCACCGAACTCCTCGGCGTTGGAGACCGTCGCGGACAGCGAGACCAGCGTCACCGATTCGGGGAGGTGGATGATCACCTCTTCCCAGACGGCGCCGCGGAAGCGGTCGGAGAGGTAGTGCACCTCGTCCATGACCACGTACGCCAGGCCGATCAGCGACTGGGAGCCGGCGTAGAGCATGTTCCGCAGGACCTCGGTGGTCATCACGATCACCGGTGCCTCGGAGTTGACGCTGTTGTCGCCGGTCAGCAGACCGACCTTCGCCGCGCCGTACCGCTTGACCAGGTCCTGGTACTTCTGGTTGGACAGTGCCTTGATCGGCGTGGTGTAGAAGCATTTTCGGCCCTGCTCCAGGGCCAGGTGGACGGCGAATTCGCCGACGATCGTCTTGCCGGATCCGGTGGGGGCGGCGACCAGCACGCCCTGACCGGCCTCCAGAGCCCGGCAGGCATCGACCTGGAACGGGTCCAGCTCGAAGTCGTAGAGCTCCCGGAAACCGGCGAGCGCGGTGGCCTGCTCGGCCGCCCGGAGCTTGGCGGCGGCATAGCGTTCAGCAGGGGACATGTCCTCGGTCATCGTGCTTACGAGCCTACCGGCCACCTCTGACAACGACCCGATCTTTATGGGCGGCCTTTACCGAGCGGGGGCCCGGCGGGGAACGTTCCCGGCATACGAAACGGCCCCGGCTCGCACGAGTCCGGGGCCGTCACGGCATGTGAGGGGTCGTCACCTCACGTCACGTCGTCGTAGCCGCCGCGTCGTGGCCCGGCGCCGTCGCCCGGTTCGCCGCTCGCCTGCTCCGGCAGCATCCGCCCCGAGGACACCGACTCGATCTCCCCGACGTCCGACGGCGTCAGATCCAGCCGGGACGCCTCGTCGTCGCTCAGCCCCGCGTCCGGGTTGCCCAGCCGGCGGCGGCGGTCGTTGAAGAGGCAGATGCCGGCAGCGCCGAAGTACAGCACCACGATCGGGGCGGCCAGCAGGCTCATGGTCAGCGGGTCACCGGTCGGGGTGGCGATGGCCGCGAAGATCGTGATGCCGAGGACCATAAACCGCCACCAGCTCATGATCCGTCGCCCGGTGACCACCCCGCCGAAGTTGAGCAGCACCAGCAGCAGCGGAAGCTCGAAGGCGAGACCGAAGACCACGATCATGCGCGTGACGATGTCGAAGAACTCGTCGGCCGGGAAGAGGTTGGCCCAGTCGTCCGGAGTCAGCCCGACCAGGGCGCCTGCCGTGGTCGGCAGCACCGCGTAGGCGAGGTAGGCACCGGCCAGGAAGAGCGGTACGCCGGCGCCGACGAAGCTCAGCGCGTACTTCTTCTCGTGCTTGTGCAGGCCCGGTGCGAGGAAGGCCCAGAGCTGGTAGAGCCAGATCGGGCTGGCGCCGACGACGCCCACCGTGAGGGACAGCTTGAGCAGGATGGTGAACGGTGCCAGCAGACCGTTGGCGGTGACCTCGGCACACGGATGCGTCCGCGGAGCGGTCACGCTGCCGCGCCCGCAGCCGACCGCGTCGATGACCGGACCCGTGATGAAGTGGGCGATGGCGTCGTACTGCCACATCGCGACGACGGTGACCACACCGATCGCCAGCACCGACTTCAGCAGTCGGTTGCGCAGCTCACGCAGATGCGCCGCGAGGGGCATCCGTCCCTCGGGGTCCTTCTCCTGCTTGCGGGCAGACTTGAGCAACCCACTTCCTCGTCTCGTGCATCAGCCGTTGCCGACCGGTTCGGTACGGCTGGATCGTCCGTCGGGGGGCGGTGCGGGTCAGCCCTGCTTGGTCGTGTGGTTCGGCTCGGCGACCGGGCGCGAGCTGCTCACGTCGCCCGGGGCGGCCTGGATCGTACGGGGCGCCTGCTGCGCGGCGTCGGTGGACGCCTCGGACGAGGTGGCCGCGGCACCGTCCGCCTCGCCGTCCTTCTTCATCGCCTTGGCCTCGCTCTTGAGGATCCGCGCGGACTTGCCGAGCGAGCGCGCCATGTCCGGGAGCTTCTTCGCGCCGAACAGCAGCACGATAACGACGAGGATCAGGATGATCTCGGGGGCCCTCAGGTTGCTGAGCATGTGCGACTACCTTCTCGCCGGGGCGGCGTCTGCTGTGGTGCCTGCCGATGGGGTCGGACTGGCGTCCTGGTGCTCGATCGATCGTAACGTTCGGTGGTGAACGTCCGGCAATCCCCGTGCAACCTCCGGATTGCCACGACCGCCGCGCTCTTCGAACCGCGGGGGAAGCCTACCTCTCCGCCCTGCCGTGCAGCAGGGTGCCGCCGTCCCGGGCGACGTCCGGGCGCCGGCCCCGGCCCCGGGTCAGTCCCGGACCCGGTCCCGGCCGGTCTCGTACATCCGGGAGGCCAGCGGCACCGCCGCCCGTTCCAGGTCCTGGGCGGCCCGCTGGATCCGCTCCGACGCCGTGCCGACCTGGCGGGCCAGCCGGCGCACCTCGATGAAGACACGGACGGCGAGCACGCCCAGTACGGCGATCCCGAGGAAGCCGAGGGCGATGGCGATCATGGGCCAGAGCATGGGGCGAGCCTATCGGTCAGCCCGAGTGCAGCCGCAGCGTGCGCACCCCGCCGCCGGTCAGCAGCTCGACGATCCGCTCGCCGGCCGGCCGGCGCACCGCGCGCCGGCAGTCCGGGCAGGTGAAGGAGTAGAAGGTGGTGCGGCGGCTGCCGCCGATGGCCAGCCGGAAGGCGTCCGAGGCCAGCTCGAAGCGGCCCCGGCAGTCCGGGCAGGCCGCCTTGAACAGCACCGGAGCGCTCGCGTCCGCCGGGACGGCGGATGCCGTCCCGGTCGCCATGGTGGTCGTCATCCCTCGCTGCCTCCTCCTACTGGCCACGGCCCCGTCCCCACGGCGTCCCGCGCGGTGGCCGGGCGGCCGCTCACTCGCCGTACGCCGCGAGCGCCTGCTCCGCGGCGCGCCGGGCACTGTCCGCCAGCGCCTGCGGCGCCACGATCCGGCCGTCCCGGCCCAGCCGCAGCGCCAGCCTCCGCAGCGAGGCGGGGTCGGGGGTGCGCAGGGTGATGCGCAGCCCGCCGTCGGGCAGTTCCTCGGCGCTGTCGTGCGGGTAGTACTCGGCGACCCAGCGGCCGCCCGGCCCGACCTCGACGGACACCTCGGGGTCCTCGGCGGCCGGCTGCACCAGGCCCTCGGACAGGTCGCGCAGCTCGACCGGCGGCGGGTCGGCGGGCGCGTCCAGCAGCTTGATCTCGGCGACCCGGTCGAGCCGGAAGGTGCGCCGGGCCTCCGAGAGCCGGCACCAGGCCTCCATATAGGTGTGCCCGACGGCGAACAGCCGGATCGGGTCCACCTCGCGCTCGGTCAGCTCGTCGCGGGCCGGGGAGTAGTAGCGCAGCCACAGCCGGCGCCGTTCGGCGATCGCCCGGTCGACGTCGGCGAACACCCCGCCCTCGGACTCGAAGGTCACCGAGAGCCGGGAGCTGGCGCCGGCCGCCTCACCGGCCGCCGCCTCCAGCTTGGCGGTGGCCCGCAGCAGCGCCTGCCGGTCACCCTCGCGCAGACCGGGGAGGGTGGCGACCGCGCGGGCCGCGACCAGCAGGGCGGTGGCCTCGTCGGCGGCCAGCCGCAGCGGTTCGGCGACGTCGTCGGGGTTGTGCCACCAGATGCGGTCCCCGTCGGTGTCGATGTCCAGCAGGTCGCCGCCGCGGAAGCTCGTACCGCACATGGGCAGCACGTCGAGGTCGGCGATCAGCTCGTCCTCGGTGATGCCGAAGGCGCGCGCGACGTCGCCGACGCGGGCGCCGGGGCGCTCACGCAGATACGTCACCAGCGACAGCATCCGGCGGGTCTGGTCGATCGCGTTCGTGGCCATGAGTGAAGCTTCCCGTCCCTCTCAGCCCTTGGCCACGGCGCGCAGCCGGTCGATGACGTCGGCGCGCAGTTCCGCGGGTTCCAGTACGACCACGTCGGGTCCGAACTCCACCAGCCAGGCGTCGAGTCCGTGGCCGTTGGGGATCTCCAGCTCGTCCCAGCCGTCGCCCAGGTCCCGGACGGTCAGCGCGCGGGCCCGCAGCGGATAGCCGTGCTCGGCGCGGAGCTTGATCCGGGCGGTGCCGGTGGCGGTCTCCCCGGCCCAGCTCTCGACGGTCTCGCGGACGGTGACGTGGTCGGGCACCGGCGCGGTGAACTTCCCTTGCCGGGAACGGACCTTGCCGGTGATCCGGGAGAGCCGGAAGACGCGTTCGGCCCGGCGCTCGCGGTCCCAGCCGGCGACGTACCAGTGGCCGCGCCAGCACTCCAGGATCCACGGCTCGACCTGGCGCTGCTCGGGGCGGGCGGCGTTGGACTTGCGGTAGTCGAAGACGACCGGGCGGCGGTCGCGGCAGGCCAGCATCAGCGGTTCGAAGGCGGCCTCGTGGGCGGGGATGCGGGGTTCGAGCGCACTGTGCGGCTGCCCGGCGTCGTAGTCCTCGCCGTCCCCGGCCAGCGGCATCCCGGCCGCCCGCAGCTTCTGCAGCGCACCGCTGGCGGCACCGGCCAGCCGGGCCTGCTGCCAGACCTTGGCGGCCAGCCCGAGGGCGGCGGCCTCCTCGGCGTCCAGGGTGATCGGGGGCAGCCGGTTGCTGTCGCGGCGGGCGAGGTAGCCGACCTCGCCGTCGATGCCCTCGACGGTCTCGATGACCAGGCCGAGCTCGCGCAGGTCGTCCTTGTCCCGCTCGAACATCCGGTTGAAGGCCTCGTCGCCGCTCGCGGTGCCGTTCCCGGCCCCGAAGGCCTCGCGGTAGGCCTCGATGGACGAGCGGAGCTCGCGCTTGGTCAGCGGGCGTCGCGTCCCCAACAGGCACAGCGCCAGATTCATCAGCCGCTCGGCCTTGGCAATCGCCATCGACGCCCTTTCTCGTTGTACTCCCGATCGTTGACCGTACCGCTCGGGGTGGTCAAGGCAAAAGCCGAGGCCCACGGCCGAGGGCCCGTGCCACGGGTGGCGCGGGCCCTCGGGTGCGTCGGCGGCCGTCCCGGTCGGGAGCGGCGGCGGGGTCAGACGGAGACCAGGTCGCAGACGAAGATCAGGGTCTCGTTGGGGGCGATCCGGCCGCCCCCGGCGCCGTGCGCGCCGTACGCCAGGTGCGGCGGGATGGTCAGCCGGCGGCGGCCGCCGACCTTCATGCCCTGGACGCCCTGGTCCCAACCGGCGATGACCTGGCCGGCGCCGAGCTGGAACTGCAGCGGCTTGCCGCGGTTCCAGCTGGCGTCGAACTCCTCGCCGGTGCTGAAGGACACGCCGACGTAGTGGACGGAGACGGTGTCCCCGGCCTTGGCGACCGGCCCGTCGCCCTCCGTCAGGTCCACGATCTCGAGCTCGGTGGGAGCCGGGCCCTCAGGAAAGTCGATCTCGGGCTTGTCGATGCTCACTGATGTGCTCCTACTTGCGAATCTTTACGATTACCGAGCCAGTCTGGCAGATCTTGACGTCGCCGCTGGTCAGACGGTGCCGACGATGTCCACCGAGAAGACCAGGGTGTTCTTGGCCAGCTCGTGCTGCGGGCTCGCGCCGTAGCCCAGCTTCGGCGGAATGACGATCTCCACCCGGTCACCGACGTGCTTGCCGACCAGCGCCTTGTCCCAGCCCTGGACGACCTGCCCGGTGCCGATCTGGAACGCCGTCGCGCCCCCGTGGTCCCAGGAGGAGTCGAACTTCTTGCCGTCCTCCCACTTCACACCGGTGTACTGCGCGATCAGCCCGTCTCCGGCCTTCACCTCCGGGCCCTTGCCCTTGATCAGGACCTGCTGCTCCAGGCCCTTGGGCGCCTTCTCCCCCTTCGGGATGGTGATCTTCGCGGCCTTCTCGTCCGCCGCGGTCACCTCCGGCATCCCGCTCTCGGCGTCCGCCTGCTTGCCCTCGGCCTTCGCCTTCTTGTCGACCTTCTTCGCGCCGACCACGTCGACGACCCACACCAGGCCGTCCCCCGGCTTGATCCCGGACTGCGGGTTCAGGCCCGCGCCGATCAGCGCCTTGGCGGTGCCCTCGACCTCGAACCGGCTGCCGACCTTCTGCCCGGCGACCGCCGACATCACCTTCGGCGGCAGCATCTGCTGCGTCATCTGGTCGGTGACCTCGCTGACGACCTGGGTGCGCGGCGCGCCCTTCTTGGCGCCGGGCTGCGGCGCCCAGCTGCTGCCGAGGTTCTGGCCCTTCATCGTCTGCGCGGCGAAGTCGAGGCGGACCAGGTCACCCTTCTTGACGGTCGCGCCCTTCCCCTGGACGAGGGTCTTGGTGACGGCCGTGTCGGACGGCTTGGCGCCCTTGGGCACCGTGATCTTGGGCTGCGCCCCCGGCTTGCCCGTGACCTTCACGACGGCTTCGCCCGACGAGCCCTTGCCGTCGTCGGACCCGCAGGCGGCGGTGATCAGCAGGAGGGGCACGGTCAGCGCAGCGGCGGCGGCGCGGCGGGCGTGCTGGGGAAAGGAGCGGGGGTGCGGGGTCCGTGCCCCGGAGAGATTCAGCATCAGTCCAACTCGGGCTCGTGGGGTGGTGGGCAATGCCCGCCACTCTACGACCTGTTCCCGTGGCCCCTTCCCGGCACAACACGGCAATGTGCCGGGAGCCCTCGGCTCCCGGCACATCTCCGCATTCCCCGCGGGTCACATCCCGGCGATCAGCTTCTCCACCCGGTCGTCCACCGAACGGAACGGGTCCTTGCACAGGACCGTGCGCTGCGCCTGGTCATTGAGCTTGAGGTGCACCCAGTCGACGGTGAAATCCCGGCGCTGTTCCTGCGCGCGGCGGATGAAGTCACCGCGCAGCCGGGCCCGAGTCGTCTGCGGCGGCACCGACTTGCCCTCGAAGATCTTCAAGTCGTTGCAGATCCGCGCCGCTTGCCCCTTCCGCTCCAGGAGGTAGTAAAGCCCTCGGCGGCGGTGAATGTCGTGATACGCGAGGTCTATCTGCGCCACTCGTGGGTGGGACATCGTGATGTTGTTCTTCGTGCGGTACCGCTCGATCAGCTGATGCTTCATCACCCAGTCGATCTCGGTCGCGATACGGTCCAGCTCCTGGTCCCGGATCGCCTCCAGGGCGCGTCCCCACAGTTCCAGAACGCGTTCCACGAGGCCGGTGCGGATTCCGCGGCGGTCGCAGAAATCCACCGCCTTTTCGTAGTACTCCTGCTGGACCTCCAGCGCCGAGGCCTCCCGGCCGCTGGCCAGCCGGACCTTGCGCTGACCGGTGGTGTCGTGGCTGACCTCGCGGATCGCCCGGATCGGGTTCTCCAGCGTCAGATCGCGCATGACCGTGCCCGCCTCGATCATCCGCAGCACGAGGTCCGTGGCGCCCACCTTGAGCATCATCGTGGTCTCGGACATGTTCGAGTCGCCGACGATGACGTGCAGCCGGCGGTAGCGCTCGGCGTCGGCATGCGGTTCGTCACGGGTGTTGATGATCGGGCGGGAGCGGGTGGTCGCCGAGGAGACGCCCTCCCAGATGTGCTCCGCGCGCTGGCTGACGCAGTAGACGGCGCCCCGCGGCGTCTGCAGGACCTTGCCCGCGCCGCACAGCAGCTGGCGGGTGACCAGGAACGGAATGAGGATGTCCGCGAGCCGGGAGAACTCGCCGTGGCGGGCGACGAGGTAATTCTCGTGGCACCCGTAGGAGTTTCCCGCCGAATCGGTGTTGTTCTTGAACAGATAGACGTCGCCCGCGATTCCCTCCTCATGCAGGCGGCGCTCGGCGTCGACGAGCAGGCCTTCGAGAATGCGCTCACCGGCCTTGTCGTGGGTGACCAGCTCGGTCACGTTGTCGCACTCGGGAGTTGCGTATTCCGGGTGCGAGCCCACGTCCAAGTACAGGCGGGCGCCGTTCCGCAGGAAGACATTGCTGCTGCGGCCCCATGACACGACACGGCGGAAGAGGTACCGCGCCACTTCGTCAGGCGACAGTCGGCGCTGTCCCCTGAACGTGCACGTGACGCCGTACTCGTTCTCCAGCCCGAAAATGCGGCGGTCCATGACTGAACATTACGCCTGACGGCCTGCTCTGAAACCGGGTTCGACGGCCCCGTTTCGATCATTTTCCGCCGGGGCCGCACCCGCCGTACGCCGCCCGGGCTCCCCGAGAAATCGCTTCGTCGACAAAAGGACGAGCAGTGCGGCGAGCCCGCCCGCCCCCGCCACCGCGAAGCCGGCCTGCGCACCGCCGCCCTCCACGGCCGGGCCCGCCACCGACATGCCCACCGCCGACCCCACCCCGAAGGTCGTCACCAGCCACGAAAACGCCTCGGTGACCGTGCCCTTGGGCGCATGCCGGTCCACCACCACGAACGCACAGGCCAGCGCCGGCGCCAGGAACACCCCGGCGACGCCGGTCAGTGCCGTCATCCCGGCCACGCCGGGGACCAGCACCAGCGGCAGATACCCCAGCGCGAGCAGGCCGATCAGCAGCCGAAGCCGGTTCTCCGGGCGCCCCGGCCACTCCCGCGCACCGTAGACCAGCCCGCCGGCCAGCGCCCCGGCACCCAGCGCGGAGAGCAGCCAGCTGGAGACCGCCCCGCCGCCGTGCTCGTCCGCGTACGCCACCGCCGCGACCGCGATCGACCCCAGTGCCAGGCCCACGAAGAAGAACGCCCCGATCAGCACCAGCATCCCGGCCGACCGCAGGGCTCCCAGCCAGTGCGCCTCACGGGGCGCGCTGCGCCACTGCCGGGACGGCGGCGAGACGACGACCGAGAGCGCCCCGAGCACCCCCACCGCGTTGATCACCAGCAGCGCGGCCCCCGCCGACCACGCCGACACGCACAGCGTCACCAGCAACGGACCCACCGCGAACATGACTTCCTGCGCCACCGCGTCCAGCGCGTAGGCGGCGTGCACCCGGTCCGGGCGCTTGAGCACTCCCGGCCACAGCGCCCGCAGGCCGCCCTCCAGGGGCGGGGTGAAGAAACCGGCGATCACCATGGCCGCGCAGGCGAGCCAGGGCACGTCCAGGCCGACGGCCGCCAGCAGCGCCATGCCGAGGGCGGAGAGCACCGAGGCGGGCAGCATCACCCGCGGCTGCCCGTAGAGGTCCACGGCCCGGCCGAGCAGCGGCTGGCCGATCGCGTTGCAGACGCCGTAGACCGCCGAGAGCGCGCCGGCCAGGGCGTAGCTGCCGCCCTCGGACCGCACGAAGAGCACCACCGCCAGCGCGGCGGTGGCGTTCGGCAGCCGGCCGACCAGCGTCCCGGCCAGCAGCCGGGCCGCATGCCGGGTCCTGAGCAGTTCCGCATAGCCCGCGGCCATCCCCGCCCCTTCCTGTCCGGTCCGGCCGGACGGCCGTGTTACGTATAACGTCCACCGTTATACGTACCATGGCGGCAACCCGCGGTCCACCCCGCAGCGGCCCGAGCGAGGAGCGAAACACCCCGTGACCAGCCACGAGGCCACGACACCCGGGCGGCGCCCGGGCGCCGCCCGCACCACCAGCCGCGATGTGGCCCGGGCCGCCGGCGTCTCCCAGGCCGCCGTCTCGCTCGTCCTCGGTGACAAATGGCGCGGCCGGGTCTCCCCCGGGAAGGCCGAGGCGGTCCGCGCGGCCGCCCGGGAGCTGGGCTACCGCCCCAACCTCGCCGCCCGCAGCCTGCGCATGGGCCGCACCCGTACCGTCCTCCTCGTCGTCCCCGCCCTCACCACCGAGTTCTTCGCCCGGGTCTACACCGGAGCCGCCCGGATCGCCGCCGACCACGGCTTCGGCGTCGTCCTCTACCCCTCCCCCGAGGGCATCGGCCCGGCCCGCGACCCCTTCGACTCGGCCGCGGCCACGCTGGACGGAGTGATCGCCTCCTCCATGGCCGCCGAGGCGCTCACTGCCCTGCGCGCCGCCGACCTGCCCCTGGTCATGCTCGACAGCGACCCCGACGACGACCGCGCGACCGCCACCGTCAATCTCGACATCGCCTCCGGCGCACGGCAGTTGACGGGCCATCTGACCGCGCTCGGGCACCGCCGTATCACGCACCTCGCCGCCGACGTCCGCTCCTGGACCTTCGAGGTACGCGCCCGCGCCGTCAGCGAGGCCCTCGCCGCCGTCCCCGGGACGCTGCTGCGCCGGCAGCCCGCCGCCCTCGGCGTCGACGCCGGTCTGCGGGCCGCACACGCCGCGCTGACCGGCCCCGGCCCCCGCCCCACCGCCCTGCTCTGCGACGACGACATCATCGCCGCCGGCGCCTGCAAGGCCGTCCGCCGCCTCGGCCTGCGCGTCCCCGAGGACGTCTCGGTGACCGGCTTCGACGACCTCGCCCTCGCGGTCGCCGTGGAGCCCGAGCTGACCACCGTACGGCTGCCCGCGGAGGAGTTCGGCGAGGCCGGGATGCGCGCCCTGATGGCCGTGCTCGACGGCCGCCCCGCGCAGGAGCCCACCCTGCCGGTCGACCTGGTCACCCGCGGCTCCACCGCCCCGCCGCCGGCCGGCCCCGGCAACGCGGCGCGCCCCGGCGGGCAGTGACCCACCGGGGCGCGCACACCGGGCAGCGGGGCCCGGGAACCGTCCTTACAGCAGCGGTTCGCCGTCCGGACCGTCCTTGCCCTTGACGTCCTTGACGTCCTTGTTCTTGACGTCCTTGTCCTTGGCGTCGCCGCCCTTGGCGCCCTTGCCGCCGGCGCCCTCCGATGCGGCCCCGGACTCCCCGGCACCGGCATCCGCGTCCGCCGCCGGCTCCTCGGCGCCCGCCGGACCGCTCTCCTCCAGGAGGCGGGCCAACTGGCGGCCCAGGATCCGCTTGAACTTGCGCTGCTGCGGTCGCGTACGGTCCAGCGTCGCCACTTCGAGCTGCTCCGCGGTCAGCCGGCGCTCGCCGCCGTTGTTGTCCCGCGACAGGGACTCCACGGCCAGCTTCAGCGCCTCGGACAGCGTCATGCCGTCACGGTGCCGCTGGTCCAGATAGCTGCTGATCTGGTCCGCATTGCCACCGACCGCCACCGAGCCGTGCTCGTCGACGATCGAGCCGTCGTGCGGCAGCCGGTAGATCTGGTCGTCCTCGGGGGCGCTGCCCACCTCGGCGACGATCAGTTCCACCTCGTACGGCTTCTCGGCGGCGCTGGAGAAAATCGTGCCGAGGGTCTGGGCGTAGACATTGGCCAGGCCGCGTGCGGTCACGTCCTCGCGGTCGTAGGTGTAACCCCGCAGATCGGCATAGCGCACACCGCCGATCCGCAGATTCTCGAACTCGTTGTATTTCCCGACCGCCGCAAAGGCGATCCGGTCATAGATCTCGCTGACCTTGTGCAGGGCGCGGGAGGGATTCTCGGCGACGAAAACCACGCCGTCGGTGTACTGCAGCACCACGACGCTGCGGCCGCGCGCGATGCCCTTGCGGGCGTATTCGGCGCGGTCGGCCATGGCCTGCTGGGGTGAGACATAGAACGGCGTCGACACCGGCTATCCGTCCCTTCCTGTCAAAAGCTCTCTCAGTGGCGGCATTGCGGAACGTCCGTCCCGTCAGAGCAGCGCGGCCCGCGGGCCGTCGGGCTGTTCGAGGCGGTGCTCGTGAATGGCGCGGACGATCTCCGCGACCTCCTCGCCGGACAGCCTCCGGAAGCCCTCCTCGGTGATCACCGTGACGATCGGGTAGATCCGCCGCGCCATGTCGGGCCCGCCGGTCGCCGAGTCGTCGTCCGCCGCGTCGTACAGCGCCTGGACGACCGCGGTGGCGGCCTGACTCTCCGTGAAGTCCTCCTGGAAGAGCTTCTTCAGCGCGCTGCGGGCGAAGACCGAGCCGGAGCCGGTCGCGGCGAAGCCCTGCTCCTCCGAGCGGCCGCCGGTGACGTCGTACGAGAAGATCCGGCCCTTCTCGCGGTCGAGGTCGTAACCGGCGAAGAGCGGCACCACGGCCAGCCCCTGCATCGCCATGCCGAGATTGCTGCGGATCATGGTCGACAGGCGGTTCGCCTTGCCCTCCAGGGAGAGTTGGGCGCCTTCGACCTTCTCGAAGTGCTCCAGCTCCAGCTGGAAGAGCTTGACCATTTCGACGGCGAGACCGGCGGTGCCGGCAATACCGACCGCGCTGTACTCGTCGGCCGGGAAGACCTTCTCGATGTCACGCTGCGCAATGACATTGCCCATCGTCGCCCGCCGGTCGCCGGCCAGCACCACGCCCCCGGGGAACGTCGCGGCCACGATCGTCGTGCCGTGCGGCGCCTCGATGGCCCCCTGCACCGGCGGCAAGGGGCGGTTGCCCGGCAGCAGACCGGGTGCGTGCGCACCGAGGAAGTCCATGAACGACGAGGATCCAGGCGTCAGGAAGGCAGCTGGTAGACGCCCGGTGCTTTGAATGTTGGCTTCCACACGTTTCCTTCCGGATATGCGATGGCCCTGCGGAGTACGCCCGGGTCATCCTCAACTTGCCGAGTGCCGAGTTGCAGTTGAAGCACGGTACGCCCCGGACCTTACCCGGCCCGTGGGCGTGATCCACATGCTGATCGGCCTGCGCGGACCGGGACCGGGGCGAAGCCTGCGCGCGGTCCGGCCCGGCCGCACCGCGCGCAGCGCTTCACACTGTGTTCGTCCGTCGCTCGCCCACCCTGCCACCTTTCATTCGAAGGCTAAGGTGGTCTACTCTCCGCCCTTTTGCACGAAGGACCGCACGAAGTCCTCGGCATTCTCTTCCAGAACGTCGTCGATCTCGTCCAGGACGGAGTCCACGTCGTCGCTCAGCTTCTCCTGCCGTTCCTTGAGGTCCTCGGAGACCTGCGCGTCCTGCGCCTGCTCCTCGACCTCCTCGGTGGAACGGGTGGCCTTGGCCTGTCCGCCGCCGCTGTCCTTGGTCGCCATATCCCTCACCCCGCTCGGTTTGCCCCGCTCGATGTGACCTTCAAGATCCGACCCTACAAGCAGGGTCCGACATCGGCCCTGCTGTTGCTGCAACGCCCGGGAGTCACCTCGATGATTCCCGTACCGCGACGATTTCAGCCGTGAATCGGCGAGCGATCGCCGCGGATTCTGTCGTGCACCTGTCGCACCTCAGCGGCCGGACAGCGTCCTCACCAGCTCCTCCGCGGTCCGGCAGCGGTCGAGCAGCTCCTTGACGTGCTTACGGGTACCGCGCAGCGGCTCCAGGGTGGGGACCCGCTGCAGGGAGTCGCGGCCGGGCAGGTCGAAGATGACCGAGTCCCACGAGGCGGCCGCGACGTCGTCGGCGTACTGGTCCAGGCAGCGGCCCCGGAAATAGGCCCTGGTGTCCTCCGGAGGCTTCTGCTGGGCCCTCTGCACCTCGGGGTCGTCCAGCAGCCGCTTCATCTTGCCGCGGGCCGCCAGACGGTTGTACAGGCCCTTCTCGGGCCGTACGTCGGCGTACTGCAGGTCGATGAGGTGCAGCCGGGCGGCGTCCCAGTCCAGGCCGTCGCGGCGGCGGTAGCCCTCCATGAGCTCCCGCTTGGCCACCCAGTCCAGCTCGCCCGAGAGGCTCATCGGGTCGTTCTCCAGGCGGCCCAGCACGTCCTCCCACCTGGTCAGGACGTCCTTGGTCTGCTCGTCCGCATCCGCTCCGTAACGGTCCTCCACGTATTTGCGGGCCAGCTCGAAGTACTCCATCTGGAGCTGGACGGCGGTGAGCGTGCGGCCGCTGCGGAGCGTGATCAGGCGCTGCAGTGTGGGGTCGTGCGAGACCTGGTGGAGGGTGCGGACGGGCTGTTCGACGGCCAGGTCGACGGCGATGAACCCGTCCTCGATCATGGACAGGACCAGGGCGGTGGTGCCCAGCTTGAGGTACGTCGAGATCTCGGAGAGGTTCGCGTCGCCGATGATCACGTGCAGCCGGCGGTATTTCTCGGCATCGGCGTGCGGCTCGTCGCGGGTGTTGATGATGGGCCGCTTGAGGGTCGTCTCCAGGCCCACCTCCACCTCGAAGTAGTCGGCGCGCTGGCTGAGCTGGAAGCCGTGCTCGTGGCCGTCCTGGCCGATACCGACCCGTCCGGCGCCGGTGACGACCTGGCGGGAGACGAAGAACGGGGTCAGGTGGCGCACGATGTCCGAGAACGGGGTCTCCCGTTTCATCAGGTAGTTCTCGTGCGTGCCGTAGGAGGCGCCCTTGTTGTCGGTGTTGTTCTTGTAGAGGTGGATGGGCTGGGCGCCGGGTACCTGGGCGGCCCGCTCGGCGGCCTCGGCCATGATCCGTTCGCCGGCCTTGTCCCACAGGACGGCGTCGCGGGGGTTGGTGACCTCGGGGGCACTGTATTCGGGGTGTGCGTGGTCGACGTACAGCCTGGCGCCGTTCGTGAGGATGACATTGGCCAGGCCGATGTCCTCGTCCGTGAGCTGGCTGGAGTCGGCGTTCTCACGTGCGAGGTCGAAGCCGCGGGCGTCCCGCAGCGGGTTCTCCTCCTCGAAATCCCAGCGGGCACGGCGTGCCCGGTGCATCGCGGCCGCGTAGGCGTTGACGACCTGGGATGAGGTGAGCATGGCATTGGCGTTCGGGTGGCCGGGGACGGAGATCCCGTACTCCGTCTCGATTCCCATTACTCGCCGTACGGTCATGCGGCCCTCCTTGCCCGGCGGCGCCCCCGGTCGGGGTCGGCGCTCAAGTACCGCTGCGCTTCCGTTCCGCGTGCGTGCCCCACGCCCGCACAGCGTGACGCAGCGGTACCGAAGAGCCTAGAACGCCTTTGCGGCGCTGGGGAGATCATTACAGTCATTGCTCCAGTCCGGTTTTCCCTGTTCCATCGCTCTGAAATGGGGCGGCTGCGGCTTCCCCGGAAATGCGTCCGGCTGCGGACGCCCCGTGCAGGACATCCGCAGCCGGAGAGCGGTGTTACAGGTATTGGCCGGTATTCGCCACCGTGTCGATGGAGCGACCGGTGTCGGCGCCTTGTTTTCCGGTGACCAGAGTGCGGATGTATACGATCCGCTCGCCCTTCTTTCCGGAGATCCGGGCCCAGTCGTCCGGATTCGTGGTGTTGGGCAGGTCCTCGTTCTCCTTGAACTCGTCCACGCAAGCCTGGAGGAGGTGGGAGACCCGCAGACCCTTCTGATTGTGTTCGAGGAAGGCCTTGATGGCCATCTTCTTTGCGCGTCCTACGATGTTTTCGATCATCGCACCGGAGTTGAAGTCCTTGAAGTAGAGGACTTCCTTGTCACCATTGGCGTAGGTGACCTCCAGGAAGCGGTTTTCCTCGGATTCCGCGTACATCTGCTCGACGACCGACTGGATCATCCCGCTGACCGCCGCCTTGCGCGAGTCGCCGTGCTCGGCGAGGTCGTCGGAGTGCAGCGGGAGGTTTTCTGTGAGGTACTTCGAGAAGATGTCCTTGGCGGCCTCCGCGTCCGGGCGCTCGATCTTGATTTTCACGTCGAGACGGCCGGGCCGCAGAATCGCCGGGTCGATCATGTCCTCGCGATTGGAGGCACCGATCACGATCACGTTCTCCAGGCCCTCGACGCCGTCGATCTCCGAGAGCAGCTGCGGAACGATGGTGTTCTCCACGTCCGAGCTGACGCCGGAGCCGCGGGTGCGGAAGAGCGAGTCCATCTCGTCGAAGAAGACGATGACGGGCGTGCCCTCGCTCGCCTTTTCCCGGGCGCGCTGGAAGACCAGCCGGATGTGCCGCTCCGTCTCACCGACGTATTTGTTGAGCAGCTCGGGGCCCTTGATGTTGAGGAAGAAGCTCTTCCCCGCGGGCTGCCCGGTCACCTCGGCGACCTTCTTGGCAAGGGAGTTGGCGACCGCCTTGGCGATGAGCGTCTTGCCGCAGCCGGGCGGGCCGTAGAGCAACACGCCCTTGGGCGGGCGGAGTTCGTGCTCCTTGAAGAGGTCGGGGTAGAGGTACGGAAGCTCGACCGCGTCCCGGATCTGCTCGATCTGGCCGCCCAGACCGCCGATCTTGGTGTAGTCGATGTCCGGGACCTCTTCGAGGACGAGTTCCTCGACCTCGCTCTTCGGGATGACTTCGTAGACGTAGCCGGAGCGCGGTTCGAGAAGCAGGGCGTCGCCGGGGCGGATGGTGGTGTCCAGCAGCGGCTCGGCGAGCCTCACCACCCGTTCCTCGTCGGTGTGCCCGATGACCAGGGCGCGCACGCCGTCCTCAAGGATTTCCTTGAGGGTGACGATGTCGCCGGCGCTCTCGAACTCCATGGCCTCGACCACATTGAGCGCTTCGTTGAGCATGACCTCCTGGCCGCGCCTGAGGTCCTCGGTCTCCACGCTCGGGCTGACATTGACCCGGAGTTTTCTGCCTCCGGTGAAAATGTCGACCGTGCCGTCCTCGTTCGCCTGCAGGAAGACACCGAAGCCGGCCGGCGGCTGTGCGAGCCGGTCGACCTCTTCCTTGAGGGCGACGATCTGGTCACGGGCCTCGCGGAGCGTATTGGCGAGACGCTCGTTCTGCGCCGAGACGCCGGCCAGGTTGGTCTGCAGCTCGACGATCCGCTCTTCGAGAATCCTCGTGTGACGCGGAGAGTCGGCGAGCTTGCGTCGCAGGACGGCGATCTCCTGCTCGAGATAGGCAACCTGGCCGGCGGGATCTTCAGACCCCCGCCCCGGCCGGATGCCGCGGTTGATGTCGTCGTCGTGGGCTGCCACGGTCCTCACCTCCTCCAAGGAGCTGGACGCTTCCTGACCCTACCTGGGCCGGTGCAGGTTGAAACCCCTAGATCGAAAAGACTGTCGGGGTGTGTCCGATCTTCACCCTTGCGCACGTCCTCCCGCCAAGGGAATACCCACCCATCAACATCGGAAAGCGAGCGGTTGTATCGTCGAGTCGGTCAACACCCGTCAGGGCTGGCGCCACTTAGACAAAAACGGTTCACGTACGCAGGAACGGCAGGCGAGATGACCGCGCAGGACGAAGCCCCAGAGCTGGAAGTCTGGATCGACCAGGATCTCTGCACCGGGGACGGCATCTGTGCGCAGTACGCGCCGGAGGTCTTCGAGCTGGACATCGACGGTCTGGCCTACGTGAAGAGCGCCGATGACGAGCTGCTCCAGGAGAAGGGCGCCACAACGCCCGTCCCGCTGAAGCTGCTCGCCGACGTCCGGGACTCGGCGAAGGAGTGCCCCGGGGACTGCATCCACGTGCGCCGGGTCAGCGACCGCGTCGAGGTCTACGGCCCGGACGCCGAGTAACCGACGCTGGGTGAACCGGAGGGAGCGGAAAGCTCCCTCCGCATACCTGCTGTAGCGGCTCAGACACCGGTGGTGCTCGTCGCGGCGGGCAGATCGCTCTGGATGAACTTCCCGTCCCGCCATTGCCATTTGACGCTCTTGTGCACGTCGGGGCAGCAGCGCGGCACGTTCAGGTCGGAGTAGCCCAGCAGCGCCGCCGAGATCACGCCGTCCTTCACCGCCAGGGACCGGATGCTGAGCTGCTGGGCGGGGGCGACGAGGGTCGCCACGATGCGCGGGGCGTCCTGCGGGTCGGTGGGGTGGGCGAGGACGTAGACGCCGCTGGGCGGGGTGCCGGTGTCGCTGTGGCAGCGGACCACGGCGACCGTCTCGGTCGTGCCGTCGGCGTCGAGGTCACCGGACGCCTTCTTGACCACCTCGGGGCGGTTGGGGCCGCAGGTGACCGGGAACGTGACCTTGCCGGGATCGGGGGCGGCGGAGGAGTGCCGGCCGGCGTTGGTGCCGTGCGAGGTGGTGGCCGTGGCGTCGGGGGGCTGGACGAAGGACGCGGCCGCGAGGACCGCCGAGAGGGCGGTGGCGGTGGCGAGCCAGTGCATGGGGCGCGGCTGGGTGTGCAAGAGGTCCTGGCCTGCCATGGGCTGCACGCGGGGTAACTCCTGTGAAGTGCTGTGCCGGTGGGAGGGCCCACATCGTTCCACAGGACAGGGCGGCAAGGAACCAGCTGGACCGGAGTTTTCCGGGTTTCCCGTAGGGGTTCCGTCGGGGTTCTGCAGGGGTTCCGCAGGAGTTGCCGGAGGGGGAATCCCTGAGGGGTCGCGCGGGCCCCTGCCCGGTGAACGGAGGGGGCGGGTGCGGAGGGGCAGTCGGCGGCCGGTGCGGGCCGTGGGCCGCGGGCGTGGTCGGTTGCCTGGGAGGGCGGTCGGCGAGAGGCGCACGGGGTGGCCGTGGCGGTGGGGAGGGAGCGGGACTCATCGGCCATTCCGGGTGGGAACGGCCGGGCGCCGCCGGCGGGTTCTGGTGGGGAACTCGGCGGCGGCGCCCAGGGGTTCGGTGGCCGTTTGCGGGCGGCCGGTGACGGTGTGTGGACGTGCTCGGCGGTGCCGGCGGCGGTCAGTCGCGGTCGGCCGCGTTCTGGTCCTTGCCCGCTGCCTTCTCGCGGCCGCCCGGTCCCGTGTAGTCCTCGCCGTACGCGCCCTTGGCAGGGCGGCGGCGGCGGAGCGGGGGCTCGACACCGTCGGCCAGGCGGCGGGCGGTGAGCAAGAAGCCGGTGTGGCCGATCATGCGGTGGTCGGGGCGGACGGCGAGGCCCTCGACGTGCCAGGTGCGGACCATGGTTTCCCAGGCCGACGGCTCGTTGAAGGTGCCGTGCTCGCGGATCGCCTCGACGGTGCGGGCCAGCTGCGTGGTGGTCGCCACGTAGGCGCAGAGGATGCCGCCGGGCACCAGGGCCTTGGACACGGCCTCCAGGCACTCCCAAGGGGCGAGCATGTCCAGGATGACGCGGTCGACGTCGGTGTCGGAGAGGTTGTCCTGGAGGTCACCGACGGTGAGCGTCCACGCCGGGTGCGGGCCGCCGAAGTAGCGCTCGACGTTCTGCGTGGCGATCTCGGCGAAGTCGGCGCGGCGCTCGTAGGAGTGCAGCATGCCGTCGTCGCCGATGGCGCGCAGCAGGAAGCTGCTGAGCGAGCCGGAGCCCACACCCGCCTCGACGACGCGGGCGCCGGGGAAGATGTCGGCCATCGCCAGGATCTGCCCCGCGTCCTTGGGGTAGACCACGGCGGCGCCGCGGGGCATGGACAGGACGTAGTCGGGGAGCAGCGGGCGCAGCGCGAGGTAGGCGACGTTCCCGGTGGTACGGACAACGCTGCCCTCGGGAGCACCGATCAGCTCGTCGTGGGGGAAGGCTCCCTTGTGGGTGTGGAAGCTCTTTCCCGCTTCGAGCGTGAAGGTGTAGTGGCGTCCCTTGGGGTCGGTGAGCTGGACCTGGTCCCCGACCTTGAAGGGCCCGCGACGGCGGGCGGCACCGGTCGGTTCGGACATGTGACCAGCCTACCGGGCCGTGGGGGCGCCGCCGACCACGGGCAAGTGAGGCGTCCGCCCGCAGCGGGCGGGCGTGCTGCGCCCTGGTGGGGCCGGGTCTGGCTTGGACCCGCTCCTTGTTGGGCCGGCTCCTGGTTGGACCGGCTCCTGGTTGGACCGGGTCCTGCTCGGGCCGGCTCCTGGCTGGACCGGGTCCCAGTCGGGGCGGGTCCTAGTTGGGGCGCGCCATCGCCGAGACGAAGGCGCGTTCGACGTCGGCGGTGGAGAGGACGCCGTAGATCTCACCGGTCCGCTCGACGACGAGGTATTCGGTGGCGGGGGTGGCGCGGAGGTATTCCAGCAGGTCCTCGCCGGCGAGCTCGGCGGAGACCCGCATACCGTCCTTGAGTTCCTGGGCGAGGGTGCCGACGGGGACCCAGGGGCGGCGGTGGTCGGGGACGCCGACGATGGCGGCCTCGCGGACGAGGGCGGTGGGCCGGCCCTGGGGGTCGACGACGACCAGGGCGCGGGCTCCCGCGTCGTTGGCGCGGCGCAGGGCCTCGGAGAGCGGGGTGGCGGTCTCGACGGGCACCGCGCGCCGGGTCAGGGTGCGGGCGGTGAGCTCGGGGAGGCGTGCGCGCAGCCGGGCCATGCGCAGGCTGTTGCCGGCGCCGGTCCAGATGATGGCGGCGAGGATCGCGGCGAGCAGGGCGTCGGTGAGGGAGTCGGCGTCGCCGATCTCGGGGCGGGCGTTGCCGAGGGCGCCGGTGTGGGTGAGCAGCGGCAGGCCGATGAGGACGGTGACGGCCAGGGCGCGGCCGACCCAGGCGGCGGCGATGGTGCCGCTCATCGGCTTGCCGGTGATCTTCCAGACGACGGCGCGGAGCATCCGGCCGCCGTCCAGGGGGAGGCCGGGCAGCAGGTTGAAGATCGCGACGATGAGGTTGGAGATCATCAGGCCGGCGAGCAGGACGCCGGGGACCGTGCCCGGTTCGACCAGCTGCATCCCGGCGTAGAAGACGGCCGCGAGGAGGAGGGAGAGCAGCGGGCCGACGAAGGCGAGGACGAATTCCCGGCCGGGGCTCTCGCTCTCCTTCTCGATCTCCGAGACGCCGCCGAAGAACTGGAGCTGGATGCGGCGTACGGGGAGCTTGAAGCGGAGCGCGGCGACGGTGTGGGCCAGCTCGTGAACGAGGACCGAGGCGTAGAAGGCGACGGCGAAGAAGAGCGAGACGAGGTAGCGGGCGGCGCCGAGCTCGGGCAGCACGCGTTCCAGTTGTCCGCCGAAGACCCAGGTGATCAGGGCGGCGACCAGGAACCAGCTGGGGGCCACGTAGACGGGTACGCCGAAGGGACGGCCCATCAGGAGGCCGCCGCCGCTGCCCTTCCCGCCCGGTGGGGGCGCCTTGGGGCCCTCGGTGTCCTTGGGCGGCTCGGGCGGCTGGGGCCGCACGGACTCCTCGGGGTCCTGCGGCTTCCCGCTCTCGTCCACGGCGTCCCCTCATCGAATACGGCATTCGCCCCTGCCCGGCCTGATATCCCGATCATGCAGGGCGCAGGGGTCCGGCGTCGATGGTATGCGGAGTGGCGGGCGCCGGTCCGTTGCGGGGCGCGTCCGGCGCAGGCGCAGGGCCGTCCGCGCTTGTCAGTGGCGGGCCGTAGGGTTTTGTGCCATGGGATGGAGCACGGAGCAGGACGGGACGGGCACGCAGGGTGTGCGGGACGCCGGGGAGGTGTCCGGGGTCGGGGCCGCCGGGGAGCGGGACGGGGAGCCGGCCCGGCCGCCGGTGGCGCTGTCGCCGTCGCGGGCGAGCGATTTCATGCAGTGCCCGTTGCTCTACCGCTTCCGGGTGATCGACCGGCTGCCGGAGAAGCCGAGCCCGGCGGCGACCCGGGGGACGGTGGTCCATGCGGTGCTGGAGCGGCTCTTCGACGCCCCGGCGGCGGCGCGTACGGCGGCGGGGGCGCGCGCCATGGTGCCGGGCGAGTGGGAGCGGCTGCTGGCCAAGCGGCCGGAGCTGGCGGAGCTGTTCGCGGACGACCCGGGGGGCGAACGGCTGGCGGCCTGGCTGGCGGAGGCCGAGGCACTGGTGGAGCGGTGGTTCTCGCTGGAGGATCCGCAGCGGCTGGAGCCGGCCGACCGTGAGCTGTACGTCGAGACGGAGCTGGAATCGGGGCTGCGGCTGCGGGGCTTCATCGACCGGGTGGACGTCGCGCCGACGGGCGAGGTGCGGATCGTCGACTACAAGACCGGGAAGGCGCCGCGGCCGGAGTTCGCCGAGGGCGCGCTGTTCCAGATGAAGTTCTACGCGCTGGTGGTGTGGCGGCTGCGGGGTGTGGTGCCGCGGCGGCTGCAGCTGGTCTATCTGGGCAGCGGCGATGTGCTGACGTACGACCCGGGTGAGGCCGATCTGCGGGCGGTGGAGCGGAAGTTGCTGGCGCTGTGGGAGGCGATCCGGCTGGCGACGGAGACCGGCGACTGGCGGCCGCGGCCGACGAAACTGTGCGGCTGGTGCGACCACCGGGCGCACTGCCCGGAGTTCGGCGGCACTCCCCCGGTGTATCCGCTGGCGGTGCGGGCGGCCGACGGGCCGTAGGCCAGGGGTCCGGGGATTGCCCCGTAAAGCACGGTCGCCGGCAGTGCGGCCGACCGACGAGCCGTAGGCCCGGGTCCGAGGTCGGTCTGGGAAGCGCGGTTGCTGCTCGTGTGCCCGGCGGACCGGCGGTGGGGTGCCGCAGGGCAGAATGGAGCCGATCTAACGAAGGAGAGCTCGTGGCCATCCGCGTCCTGCTGGTCGACGACCAGCCCCTGCTGCGTACGGGATTCCGGATGATTCTGGAGGCGGAGCAGGACCTGGCCGTCGTCGGTGAGGCCGGTGACGGTCTGCAGGCGCTGGAGCAGGTGCGCGCGCTGCAGCCCGATGTGGTGCTGATGGACATCCGGATGCCCCGGATGGACGGGGTCGAGGCGACCCGGCAGATCACCGGTCCGGCGAAGGACGGGCCGGCGAAGGTGCTGGTGCTGACGACCTTCGATCTGGACGAGTACGTCGTCGAGGCGCTGCGGGCGGGGGCCAGCGGGTTCCTGCTGAAGGACGCGCCGGCGAACGAGCTGGTGCAGGCGATCCGGGTGGTGGCGGCGGGCGAGGCGATGCTGGCGCCGAGCATCACCCGCCGGCTGCTGGACAAGTACGCCGGGCATCTGCCGTCGGGTGAGGAGCCGGTGCCGGACACCCTGCACACCCTCACGGAGCGGGAGGTGGAGGTGCTCAAGCTGGTGGCCCGTGGGTTGTCGAACGCGGAGATCGCGGCGGACCTGTTCGTCAGTGAGACGACGGTCAAGACGCATGTGGGCCATGTGCTGACGAAGCTGGGGCTGCGCGACCGGGTGCAGGCGGCGGTGTACGCGTACGAGAGCGGTCTGGTGCGCCCGGGGGCGCAGTAGCCGGGCGGGAAGCGCAGGAGCCGCACGGGGAGCGCAGGAGCCGCACGGGGAGCGCAGGAGCCGGGCCGGGAGGCGCAGGAGCCGCGCGGCGGCGGCTCGTCGCGGCTTCAAGAGGGTCGTACGGCTCAGAAGGGCCGTCACGGCGCTCGTGGGGCCGGGTACGGCGGCGGGGCCGGTCCGGGGAGGAAATCCTCCCGGACCGGCCCCGCTGTCGTGCAGTGGGCCCTTCAGGGCGTCCGTCAGGCGTCGGCCGCCTTGCTGATCTCCCAGAACCGGAAGACGGTCGAGGAGTCCAGGGTCCATTCCAGGCCGGTGACGCCGTTCCGGGCCACCGCGTACTGCTTGCCCTGCCAGATCGGGATGATCGGCACGTCGCGGGCGACGATGTCCTGCAGCTCGCGGAAGGCGGCCTTGGTGGCGGCACGATTCTGCTCGTCGGCCGTCTTGGGCAGCAGCCGGCCGGTGATGGCGGGCGAGTTGTAGTGGTTGGACAGCACGCTGTCCTTGCCGAAGAACGGCTGGGTGAAGTTGTCCGGGTCCGGGTAGTCGGGGATCCAGCCCTTGACGTAGACGCCGAACCGGCCGTCGGCGACGCCCTTTTCGTACTCGTCGGTGGGGACGGAGCGCACCTTGGCGTCGAACAGGCCGCTCGCGTTGAGCTGTTGGGCGATCTCCTGGAACGCCGGGACGGTGCCGGGGCCGAACCGGTCGGGGGTGGCCCACAGGGTCAGCGGCACCTTGCCGGACAGGCCGGAGGCGCGCAGTGCGGCCTTGGCCTTGTCGGGCTGCGGGCGGTCGCCGTAGGTGTTGAAGAACGAGGTGCTGTGGCCGGTGATGCCGGCCGGGACAACCGAGTAGAGCGGTTCGGCGGTGCGCTGGTAGACGTCCCGGACGAGGGTCGAGCGGTCCAGGAGGTAGGCGATCGCCTTGCGGACGCCGGCCTGCTTGGCGACCGGGTCCTTCATGTTGAAGACCATGTACATGGCCTCGGCGCTGCCGCCCTGTATGACCTGGGTGCCGTGCTGCTGGTTCAGCGAGGCGTTGTCCAGGTGGGCGATGTCCTTCATGGCCAGACCGCGGTAGGCGAGGTCGACGTCGCCGCTCTCGACGGCCTTCTTGAGCTTGCCCGGCTCGTTGAAGTACTTCACGGTCATGCCGGAGTTCTTGACCTTGGCGGGGCCCTTGTAGGAGTCGTTGACCGCGAAGACGGCCTTGTCGTGGCCGTATTCCTTGAGGGTGTAGACGCCGGAGCCGGTGGCCTTCCCGTCGGTGCGCAGCCGGTCGGCCGGGTAGGCGGTGTGGTCGACGATGGAACCGGCACCGGAGGCGATCTTCATGGGGAAGGTCGCGTCGGGCGTCTTGAGGTGGAAGACCACGGTCTTGGCGTCCGGCGTCTCGACCTTGTCGAGGGCCGCGAACATCACGGCGGGGCCGTTCTTGTCCTTGATGCGCTTGGTGCGGTCGAAGGAGAACTTGACGTCCTTCGAGGTCAGCCGGTCACCGTTGCTGAAGTGGAGGCCGTCCTTCAGGGTGCAGCGGTAGACCTTGCTGTCCGCGTCGGTGAAGCCGCAGCGCTCGGCGGCCTCCGGCTCGGGGGTGGTGCCGCCCTTGGGGAAGCTCAGCAGGGACTGGAAGACGTTGTTGAACAGCAGCCAGGAACCCGGGTCGTAGCCGGCTGCCGGGTCGGTGGCGACGACCTTGTCCGTCATTCCCATCACGACCGGCTCGCCGTGGCCGGCCGCCGCGGAGTCGTCGGTGCCGCACCCGGCGACCGCGAGGAGGGCTGTGGCCAGCCCCGCTCGGATCGGGGCGGCCAGCCGCGGGTCACGCTTCCTCACTAAAGGTCCTCACGTTCTGGGTGGTGCCTGTCGGGCCGCGGCGGGACACCGCGGCGGTGGGGCGCATCCGGGCGGATGCGCGGGGTCAGTCGGCGACGCCTCGGCCGAGCTCCCAGATCTGGAGGCCCGAGGCGGAGTTGAGGGCCCAGCCGATGCCGGTGATGTCGTCGCGGGCGGCGACGTACTGCTTGCCCTGCCACAGCGGGAGCAGCGGTACGTCGTCGGCGATGATGTCCTGGGCCTGCTTGAAGTCGGCGCCCGCGGCGTTGCGGTCGGTCTCCTGGCGGCTGGCCGGGATCAGCTGGGACTCGATCTTGGGGTTGCGGTAGGGGCTGCCGAGGAAGTTCCGCTTGCCGATGAACGGTGCGATGTAGTTGTCGGCGTCCGGAATGTCGGCGAACCAACCCATGTGGTAGACGGTGTACTTACCGCCCAGGGCGTTGGTGCGGTACTGCTGCCAGCTGTCGACGCCCTTGACGGAGACGTCGAAGAGCTTGGAGTCGTTGAGCTGCTTCTGCAGCGCCCGGACTTCCTTGCCGGAGCTGGGACCGTAGTGGTTCGTGGTGTAGGTGAGGGTGAACTTCACCGGGGTGGCGATGTTCGCCTGCTGCAGGGTCTTCCGGGCGGCGGCGACACCGGGGTTCCCGTACTTGGTGAAGAACGAGTTGATGTGGCCGGTGAGGCCGGTGGGCACCATCGAGTAGAGCGGGTCGCTGGTGTAGGAGTAGACGTTGCGCACCAGCTCGGAGCGGTTGACCAGCTGTGCCATCGCCTGGCGTACGGCCTTGTTGGAGACGACCGGGGCCTTGGTGTTGAAGGTCAGGTAGCGGATCTCCTGGCCCGGCATCTCCTGGAGGGCGATGTGCTGGTCGCGGGCGTTCTCCAGACCGCGGATCTGGTCGGACGCGAGCCCGCGGTTCATCACGTCGACGTCACCCTTGCGCAGGGCCTTCTCGGTGGCGTCGGAGCTGGTGAAGAACCGCATCTCCACCTTGTCGTTCTTCACGCTCATCCCGCCCTTGTAGTCGGGGTTCTTGGTGAAGACGGCCTTGTCGATGTGGTTGTTGCTGCGCTCGGTCTTGAGGGTGTACGGGCCGGAGCCGACCACGTTGAAGCCGTTGTAGAGGCGGCTCTTGGGGTACACCTGGCTGTCGACGATGGCCGCGGCGGGGGTGGCGAGCTTCTGCGAGAACGTGGCGTCCGGCTTGGTGAGGTGGAAGACCACGGTCCTGGCGTCCGGCGCCTCGACGGTGTCGATGTCGTCGAGCAGCGCCACCGGGCCGTTGCTGTTGTTGATGGTCCGCATGCGGTCGATGGAGAACTTGACGTCCTCGGACGTCAGGGCATGACCGTTCGAAAACTTCAGGCCACTGCGCAGGGTGCAGCGGTACTGCTCGTTCTGGGTGTCGCGGAACCCGCAGGACTCGGCCGCGTCGGGCACCGGTGTGGTGCCGGACCGGGGCAGCCGCATCAGCGTCTGCAGGGTGCTGCGCAGCACGTTCCACGCGTCGACGTCGTAGGCCTGCGCCGGGTCGAGCGGGGCCGGCGCGGCCTTCGTCGCCTCGATCTGTGCGGGGACGCCCACCACGATGGGATCGCCGTCATCGCCCGCGCCGTCCGTGCCGCCACAGGCTGCGAGGACGGGGGCAAGGAGACCGGCCAGCGCCGGCAGCACCAGGGTCTTGCGATTCATCGTCGGCAGGTTCCTTATCAGCGCAGAGGTGTTGCTCGCGTCGACATTAGTAGGAACGGCCAGCCGCGCCGGGACACAAAGGAGTTGAGGGGATAAGGCTTCCGGATAACGTCGGCGGGATGATCGATATCCGGACGGCGGAACGATCGGCGCGTTGCTCCACCAATCCGGACACTTACCCCCGTAGAAACCTCCGAACGGGGCCCGCGGAACACCTGTCAGGCCCGCTGTCGATGCCCCGGCACGTGAGAAACGTCACGCATTCACGGCTCTGCGGCGATGTATCAATTCAGTCAGGATCTCCCGCTCCTTTCGTCACGGAAAATGAGGGGGTCGCTCCGCTGAGTTCTTCCGGGCATTTGGCGGGACACGCTCAGTGCACGGCGCCGCGGCTTTCGGTGATGAGCGACCGGAGAAATACGAGATCGACTTCTTCCAGCGAACGGACGACGCTGCGGCCCGGGGCGGACGGGATCGGCGTCACCGAGGGGACCGCGACGACCGGGCAGCCGGCCGCCTCCCCCGCCCGCACCCCGGTCAGGGTGTCCTCGATGACCACGCAGCGCGCCGGGTCCACGCCGAGCCGCGCGGCGGCCGTGATGTACGGGTCCGGGTGCGGCTTGGTGCGGGGCAGGTCGTCGCCCGCCAGGGTCAGCCGGAAGTGTTCCGGCCCGAGGGACTCCAGCATCCGGTCGATGACGGTGCGGTGCGAGGCGGAGACCAGCGCGGCGGGCACCTCGTGGGCGGCCAGTTCGGCCAGCAGCCGGTGGGCGCCCGGCATCAGCGGCACGCCACGGGTGATCAGGTCCAGGAAGGCGGCGTTCAGGAGCACGCTGAGCTCGGTCAGGCCGATGTCGGCGCCGGTGGCCTGAATCAGATACCCGGCGCTGCGGGTCATCGGCCCGCCGACGACCACCTCGCGGTGGGCGTCGTCGAGGACGTGGCCGAGCTCGGCGAACACCTGCGCCTCCGCCTCCCACCAGAACCCCTCGGTGTCGACGAGGGTGCCGTCGAGGTCCAGGAAGACGGCCTGGAGGGTCGCGGCGCCGCCCGTCCGGGTGCCGACTGCGGGGATGCTGCTGGTCATCCATCCACCTCCGTTACGCGTCCCGGAAGGGACGAAAAGGCCGGTCGCCGTCCCCGGCTGGGGAATACGACCGGCCACTACCGGATCGATAAGTGTACGACGACGTGCGCCGGAATGCGTGGCGGCGGCGGGACGACAGCGGGCCGGGGCCGCCCGGAAGTACTCCGGACGGCCCCGGCCCGCTCACAGCGCGTCACACCGGGCGGGGTCCGCCGATACCGGTGTCACCGCGTCACCGGGGTCACCGGCGTCACCTGGCGTTGAAGTACTTCGCCTCCGGGTGGTGGATGACGATGGCGTCCGTGGACTGCTCCGGGTGCAGCTGGAACTCCTCGGAGAGCTGGACCCCGATCCGCTCCGGCTGCAACAGGTCGGCGATCTTGGCGCGGTCCTCCAGGTCGGGGCAGGCCCCGTAGCCCAGCGAGAAGCGGGCGCCGCGGTACTTGAGCGCGAACATGTCCTCGATGTCGCTCGGGTCCTCGCCGCCGAAGCCCAGCTCGGCGCGGACCCGGGCGTGCCAGTACTCGGCCAGCGCCTCGGCCAACTGCACGGACAGTCCGTGCAGTTCGAGGTAGTCGCGGTAGGAGTTGGCCTCGAAGAGCTCGGCGGTGGCGGCGCCGATCTTCGAGCCGACGGTGACGACCTGGAGGCCGACGACGTCGGTCTCGCCGGACTCCTCCGGGCGGAAGTAGTCCGCCAGGCACAGCCGGCGGCCGCGGCGCTGGCGCGGGAAGGTGAAGCGGGTGCGCTCGGTGCCGTCCTCGTGCAGCAGGATCAGATCCTCGCCCTTGGACACGCACGGGAAGTAGCCGTGCACGACCGCCGCTTCGAGGAGGTTCTCGGTCTGCAGCTTGTCGAGCCAGCCGCGCAGGCGGGGGCGGCCCTCGGTCTCCACCAGCTCCTCGTACGTCGGGCCCTCACCGGTGCGGGCCTGCTTCAGGCCCCACTGGCCCTTGAAGAGGGCGCCCTCGTCCAGCCAGGACGCGTAGTCGGCGAGCTGGATGCCCTTGACGACGCGGGTGCCCCAGAACGGCGGGGCGGGCACGGGGTTGTCGGTGGCAACGTCGGAACGCACCGCGCCCTCGGGCTCCTCCACCTCCAGGACGGCCGTGTCGCGCTGGGGGACCCGGCGCTGCTTGAGCTCGGGGAGGGTCGCGCCGGGCACTCCGCGCTTGACGGCGATCAGGGCGTCCATCAGCCGCAGGCCCTCGAACGCGTCGCGGGCGTAGCGGACCTCGCCCTCGTAGATCTCGTGCAGGTCCTGCTCGACGTAGGCGCGGGTCAGGGCGGCGCCGCCGAGGATGACGGGGTAGTCGGCCGCCATCTTGCGCTGGTTGAGCTCCTCCAGGTTCTCCTTCATGATCACCGTGGACTTGACCAGGAGGCCGGACATGCCGATGACGTCGGCCTTGTGCTCCTCGGCGGCCTCCAGGATCGCCGAGACCGGCTGCTTGATGCCGAGGTTGACGACGTTGTAGCCGTTGTTGGACAGGATGATGTCGACGAGGTTCTTGCCGATGTCGTGGACGTCGCCGCGGACGGTGGCCAGGACGATGGTGCCCTTGCCCTCGTCGTCGGACTTCTCCATGTGCGGCTCCAGATAGGCCACCGCGCTCTTCATCACCTCGGCGGACTGCAGCACGAACGGCAGCTGCATCTGGCCGGAGCCGAAGAGCTCACCGACGACCTTCATGCCCTCCAGCAGGGTGTCGTTGACGATGTCCAGGGCGGGGCGGTCCCGCAGGGCGGTGTCGAGGTCGGCCTCCAGGCCGTTCTTCTCACCGTCGATGATGCGCCGCTTGAGGCGCTCCTCCAGCGGCAGCGCGGCCAGCTCCTCGGCCTTGCCGGCCTTCAGCGACTTCGCCGTGGCGCCCTCGAAGAGCGCCATCAGCTTCTGCAGCGGGTCGTAGCCCTCGCCGCGCCGGTCGTGAATGAGGTCGAGGGCCGTCTGCACCTCTTCCTCGCTGAACCGGGCGATGGGCAGGATCTTCGACGCGTGGACGATCGCCGAGTCCAGGCCCGCCTTGACGCACTCGTCCAGGAAGACGGAGTTCAGCAGAATGCGGGCGGCCGGATTGAGACCGAAGGAGATGTTCGACAGGCCCAGCGTGGTCTGCACCTCCGGGTGGCGCTTCTTCAGCTCGCGGATCGCCTCGATCGTCGCGACGCCATCCTTGCGGGACTCCTCCTGACCGGTGCAGATGGTGAACGTCAGGCAGTCGATGAGGATGTCGCTCTCACGGATGCCCCAGTTGCCGGTCAGATCGGCGATCAGCCGCTCGGCGATCTCCACCTTCTTCTCGGCGGTACGGGCCTGGCCCTCCTCGTCGATGGTCAGCGCGATCAGCGCCGCGCCGTGCTCGGCGGCGAGCGCGGTGACCTTCGCGAACCGCGACTCGGGACCGTCACCGTCCTCGTAGTTGACGGAGTTGATCACCGCGCGGCCGCCCAGCTTCTCCAACCCGGCCTCGATGACCGCGATCTCGGTGGAGTCCAGGACGATCGGCAGGGTCGAGGCGGTGGCGAAGCGGCCGGCCAGCTCCTGCATGTCGGCCACACCGTCCCGCCCGACATAGTCGACGCACAGGTCGAGCATGTGGGCGCCCTCGCGGATCTGGTCGCGGGCCATCTCCACACAGTCGTCCCAGCGGCCCTCCAGCATCGCCTCACGGAACTTCTTCGAACCGTTGGCGTTGGTCCGCTCCCCGATCGCCAGGTACGAGGTGTCCTGGCGGAACGGCACGCTCTGGTAGAGCGAGGCGGCACCCGGCTCCGGGCGCGGCCGGCGCTCGGGCGGCGTGAGGCCGCGGACCCGCTCCACGACCTGCCGCAGATGCTCGGGGGTGGTACCGCAGCAGCCGCCGACCAGCGACAGGCCGTACTCGGCGACGAACGTCTCCTGGGCGTCGGCCAGCTCCCCGGCGGTGAGCGGGTAGTGCGCGCCGTCCTTGCCCAGGACCGGCAGACCCGCGTTGGGCATGCACGACAGCGGAACGCGCGAGTGCCGGGCCAGATAGCGCAGGTGCTCGCTCATCTCGGCCGGGCCGGTGGCGCAGTTCAGACCGATCATGTCGATGCCGAGCGGCTCCAGCGCGGTCAGCGCGGCACCGATCTCGGAGCCCAGCAGCATGGTGCCGGTGGTCTCGACCGTGACCGAGCAGATCACCGGCAGGTCGGTACCCGTGGCCTGCAGCGCACGGCGGGCACCCAGGACGGCCGCCTTGGTCTGCAGCAGGTCCTGGGTGGTCTCCACGAGCAGCGCGTCCGCGCCACCCGCGATCAGGCCCTCGGCGTTCTGCTGGTAGGCGTCCCGGAGGGTGACGTAGGGGGCGTGGCCGAGGGTGGGCAGCTTGGTGCCGGGGCCGATGGAGCCGAGGACGTAGCGCTGCTGGCCCGTCGAGGCGGTGAACTCGTCGGCGACCTCGCGGGCGATCCGGGCGCCGGCCTCGGACAGCTCGTGGACCCGCTCGGGGATGTCGTACTCGGAAAGGGCGGCGTGGTTTGCGCCGAACGTGTTGGTCTCGACGCAGTCGACGCCGACCGCGAAGTACTCCGCGTGCACCGAGCGGACGATGTCGGGCCGGGTGAGGTTGAGGATCTCGTTGCAGCCCTCCAGCTGCTGGAAGTCCTCCATGGTCGGGTCCTGGGCCTGCAGCATGGTGCCCATCGCCCCGTCGGCGACCACCACCCGCGAGGCCAGGGCCTCACGCAGCGATTCGATGCGGGCAGTAGGGGTGGACGATGGCGTGTTCGAGGCCATGGAGATGCTCCCGTGGTTGCGACGGCTGTCGGCTTTGCACCCCCCTTCAGGGGGCGCACCCGGCCAGCGTAGCTGCCGGTCCGGTACACGTGTTCCCCGTTCCACGGCGTGGACAGCACCGCGCCACCCCCGCTGGTGGGCCGTTCGTGATCATTGGCAAACTCCGGTGCACCCGCCCAGTAGTCCCGGTTCCGTGCTCTCAGTCGGCATGGACCGATATCGTTCAGCATTGTCGAACTGCTCACTTCGGAGGTTGCCCGATGGCACGCACCATCCAGTCGCTGGAGCGCGCCGCCGCGATGCTGCGGCTGCTCGCGGGAGGGGAGCGGCGGCTGGGCCTCTCCGACATCTCCTCGTCGCTCGGACTGGCCAAGGGCACCGCGCACGGGATCCTGCGCACGCTCCAGCAGGAGGGCTTCGTCGAGCAGGACGCGGTCTCGGGCCGCTACCAGCTGGGCGCCGAGCTGCTGCGGCTGGGCAACAGCTACCTGGACGTGCACGAGCTGCGCGCCCGCGCCCTGGTGTGGACCGACGACCTGGCCCGTTCCAGCGGCGAGGCGGTCTACCTGGGCGTCCTGCACCAGCAGGGGGTGCTGGTGGTGCACCACGTCTTCCGGCCGGACGACAGCCGGCAGGTGCTGGAGGTGGGGGCGATGCACCCGCTGCACAGCACAGCGCTGGGCAAGGTGCTGTGCGCGTACGACCCGGTGGCGCACAGCGAGGTCGTGGAGGCGGACCGGGAGGCGTTCACGCCGCGCACGGTGACCGGTCTCGGGGACTTCGAGGGGCTGCTGGACCTGATCCGGGCGCGGGGCTGGGCCGCGGACGTGGAGGAGACCTGGGACGGGGTGGCGTCGGTGTCCGCGCCGATCCACGACCGGCGGCGGATGCCGGTGGGCGCGGTGGGGATCACGGGCGCGGTGGAGCGGGTCTGCCGGGACGGCGAACTGCGGCCGGAAATCGTCGCTGCCGTTCGGGATTGTGCACGCGCGGTGTCCCGCGATCTTGGCGCAGGGCGATTCTGACCCTTTTGCACCTTAAGTTCACCTAAGTTTTTGGCCAAGGACCCCTTGACGGGGTCCTCACGCTGAACAAAACTGCCGTTCGTCGGTCGGCATTGTCGAACACCACACGGCAATATTCGCTATGGTGGGCACTGCCGGGGCCGACCACCGCCCTCTCGGAGGGCGCGAACCACCGGAGGGACCCGGGGTTCGCCTTCCCCTGGACGAAGGACAAAGGAGTCGCCGGTGTCCAGCTCCGACATCTTCCTCAGCGAAACCATCGGTACCGCTGTACTGCTTCTGATGGGCGGCGGCGTCTGCGCCGCCGTCACGTTCAAGCGCTCCAAGGCGCACAACGCCGGTTGGGTGGCCATCACCTTCGGGTGGGGCTTCGCCGTCCTCACGGGTGCCTACATCGCCGCGAAGTCCGGCGCGCACCTCAACCCGGCGGTCACGATCGGCCTCGCCATCAAGGGCGGCATCGCGTGGAACCAGGTGCCGGTGTACCTGGCCGGCGAGATGCTCGGCGCCATGATCGGCGCCGTACTGGTCTGGGTCGTGTACTACGGACAGTTCCGTGCGCATCTGACCGATCCCGAGGTGCTGGCGGACCACACGAGCGAGGAGGGCATGGTCGACCAGGCCGCCGCTCCGAAGGCCGGCCCGGTCCTGGGCATCTTCTCGACGGGCCCGGAGATCCGCAACGTCGTGCAGAACCTCGCCACCGAGATCATCGCCACCACCGTCCTCGTGCTGTCGATCCTCACGCTCGGTCTGAGCGACAACGGCAAGGGCGTCGGCGTCATCGGCACCCTGCTGGTCGCGCTGGTCGTCGTCGGCATCGGTCTGTCGCTCGGTGGCCCGACCGGATACGCCATCAACCCGGTCCGCGACCTCGGTCCGCGCATCGTGCACGCGCTGCTGCCGCTGCCGAACAAGGGCGGTTCAGACTGGGGTTACGCCTGGATCCCGGTCGTCGGCCCGCTGATCGGCGGCGCCCTCGCCGGGGGCATCTACCAGGTGGCGTTCGCCTGATCCGCCCGACCGCCCCGCCGCCCGCACAGACTTCTTGGAGCACACCATGAGCGACACCCACAGCACCTCCTCCCACGGCCACGGCCCGTTCATTGCCGCGATCGACCAGGGGACGACCTCCAGCCGCTGCATCGTCTTCGACAAGGACGGCCGGATCGTCTCGGTCGACCAGAAGGAGCACGAGCAGATCTTCCCGAAGCCGGGCTGGGTCGAGCACGACGCCGCCGAGATCTGGACCAACGTCCAGCAGGTCGTCGACGGCGCCGTGCAGAAGGCCGGCATCACCGCCGACGAC
Source organism: Streptomyces sp. NPDC021749 (assembly GCF_040640655.1). Taxonomy (NCBI): domain Bacteria; kingdom Bacillati; phylum Actinomycetota; class Actinomycetes; order Kitasatosporales; family Streptomycetaceae; genus Streptomyces; species Streptomyces sp. NPDC021749. The sequence goes on from NZ_JBFACE010000024.1 coordinate 63,191, forward strand.
GTCCGCGCCATCGGCATCACCAACCAGCGCGAGACCACCGTCCTCTGGGACAAGAACACCGGTGAGCCGGTCCACAACGCCATCGTCTGGCAGGACACCCGCACCGACGCGCTCTGCAAGGAACTCGGCCGCAACGTCGGCCAGGACCGCTTCCGCCGCGAGACCGGTCTGCCGCTGGCCTCCTACTTCGCCGGCCCGAAGATCCGCTGGCTGCTCGACAACGTCGAGGGCCTGCGCGAGCGCGCCGAGCGCGGCGAGATCCTCTTCGGCACGATGGACTCCTGGGTCATCTGGAACCTCACCGGCGGCGTCAACGGCGGCCACCACGTCACCGACGTCACCAACGCGTCCCGCACCATGCTGATGAACCTGCACAGCCTGGAGTGGGACGACAAGATCCTGGCATCGATGGACATCCCGGCGGCCGTGCTGCCGGAGATCAAGTCGTCCGCCGAGGTCTACGGCCACACCGCCGGCGGTGTGCTGGCCGGCGTCCCGGTCGCCTCGGCACTCGGCGACCAGCAGGCCGCGCTCTTCGGCCAGACCTGCTTCGCCCAGGGCGAGGCCAAGTCCACCTACGGCACCGGCACCTTCATGCTGATGAACACCGGCCACGAGCCGGTCAACTCCTACAACGGGCTGCTGACCACCGTCGGCTACCGGATCGGCGACCAGCAGCCGGTCTACGCCCTGGAGGGTTCGATCGCCGTCACCGGTTCGCTCGTCCAGTGGATGCGCGACCAGATGGGCCTGATCAACAGCGCGGCCGAGATCGAGACCCTGGCCAGCACGGTCGAGGACAACGGCGGCGCGTACTTCGTCCCGGCCTTCTCCGGCCTGTTCGCCCCCTACTGGCGCTCCGACGCGCGCGGTGTCATCGCGGGCCTGACCCGTTACGTCACCAAGGCGCACATCGCCCGCGCCGTACTTGAGGCCACCGCCTGGCAGACCCGCGAGATCACCGACGCCATGACCAAGGACTCCGGCGTCGACCTGACCGCGCTCAAGGTCGACGGCGGCATGACCTCCAACAACCTGCTGATGCAGACCATCTCGGACTTCCTGGACGCCCCCGTGGTGCGCCCGATGGTCGCCGAGACCACCTGCCTCGGCGCTGCCTACGCGGCCGGACTGGCCGTCGGCTTCTGGTCCAGCACCGACGAGCTGCGCGCCAACTGGCGCCGGGCCGCCGAATGGACCCCCCGCATGGACGCGGCCACCCGTGACCGCGAGTACAAGAACTGGCTCAAGGCCGTGGAGCGGACCATGGGCTGGCTCGACGACGAGAGCTGACGAGGAGCACAACATGAGCACCCTGCAGAGCGTCCCGGCCCTCGGGACGCACCCGGCCAACGGTTCGAACCCGAGCCGCGCCGAGACTCGGGAGCAGCTTTCCAAGGCGACCTACGACCTCCTGGTGATCGGTGGCGGCATCCTGGGCATCTCCACCGCCTGGCACGCCGCACAGGCCGGACTGCGGGTGGCCCTGGTGGACGCCGGTGACTTCGCCGGCGCCACCTCCTCCGCCTCCTCCAAGCTGCTGCACGGCGGTCTGCGCTACCTGCAGACCGGCGCGGTCAAGCTGGTGGCGGAGAACCACTTCGAGCGGCGTGCGGTGTCCCGCGAGGTCGCACCGCACCTCTCCAACCCCCTCACCTTCTACCTGCCGGTCTACAAGGGCGGCCCGCACGGCGCGGCCAAGCTCGGCGCGGGCGTCTTCGCCTACTCCGCGCTGTCCGCGTTCGGCGACGGCGTCGGCCACGTGATATCCCCGGCCAAGGCGCAGCGCGACGTGCCGGAGCTGCGCACGGAGAACCTCAAGGCCGTGGCCGTGTACGGCGACGACCAGATGAACGACTCCCGGATGGCGCTGATGACCGTCCGCGCGGCGGTCGCGGCCGGCGCCACGGTCCTCAACCACGCCGAGGTCACCGGTCTGCGCTTCACCCAGGGCCGGGTCACCGGCGCCGAGCTCAAGGACCGTACGGACGGCCGGGAGTTCGGGGTCAACGCGCGCCTGGTGCTCAACGCCACCGGCCCCTGGGTGGACCACCTGCGCAAGATGGAGGACCCGAACGCGGCCCCGTCCATCCGGCTGTCGAAGGGCGCCCACCTGGTCCTCAAGCGCACCTCCCCCTGGAAGGCGGCGCTGGCCACCCCGATCGACAAGTACCGCATCACCTTCGCCCTCCCGTGGGAGGACATGCTGCTGCTGGGCACCACGGACGAGGAGTACGAGGGCGACCCGGCGGACGTCGCGGTCAACGAGAAGGACGTCACCCAGATCCTGGACGAGGCCGCCTTCTCCATCCGCGACCAGCAGCTGTCCCGCGACCTGATCACGTACTCCTTCGCGGGTCTGCGGGTGCTGCCGGGCGGCCCCGGTGACACCTCCAAGGCCAAGCGCGAGACGGTCGTCACCGAAGGCAGCGGCGGCATGCTGTCGGTGGCCGGCGGCAAGTGGACGACCTTCCGGCACATCGGCCGGACGGTGATGAACAAGCTCGCCGCGCTGCCCGGCCGGCCGCTGGCCGACGACATGGAGCCGATCGCGCAGCTGCCGAAGAAGCTCCCGCTGCCCGGTATCGCCAACCCGAACGCGGTCGCCCACCGGCTGCTCGTCGACGGCGGCACCCCCGGGCCCCGGATGGCCCCGGAGACCGCGCGCCACCTCGCCACCCACTACGGTTCGCTGTCCTTCGACATCGTCCGGCTGGCGAACGAGAACCCGGCACTGGCCGAGCGGATCCACCCGGACGCCCCGGAGATCTGGGCGCAGGTCGCCTACGCCCGGGACAACGAGTGGGCCGAGACCGTCGACGACGTGCTGCGCCGCCGTACGACCCTGACCATCCGCGGGCTGGACACCGAGGACGTCCGGGCCAAGGTCAAGGACATGCTGGAGGGCTGACGCCGCCTCAGCACCTCAGCACCCCAGCACGTGCTGAACCCCGAAGGGGCGGCCCGGGCCGCCCCTTCGTCGTACCGCGGTACGGGGCGCTCGCGGACGGCTCGCCGGGCCATAATGGCTCAGACATCGGATGTCTGGGAGGTCGGCATGGCGGTCACCGACGAGGCCATCGAGAAGATCAAGGGAATGATCGTCTCCGGCGCGCTGCGGCCGGGCGACCGGCTGCCGAAGGAGAGCGAGCTGGCGGCCGAGCTCGGGCTGTCCCGCAACTCGCTGCGCGAGGCGGTGCGGGCGCTCTCCCTCATCCGCATCCTGGACGTCCGCCAGGGCGACGGCACCTACGTCACCAGCCTCGATCCGCAGGTGCTGCTGGAGGCGATGAGCTTCGTGGTGGACTTCCACCGCGACGACACGGTGCTGGAGTTCCTCGCCGTCCGCCGGATCCTGGAGCCGGCCGCCACGGCGATGGCGGCCGGCCGGATCGGCCGGGACGAACTCGACGCCCTGGAGGCCCACTTGGACGCCCTGGGCCCGAGCCCGTCGGTGGAGGACCTGGTCGCCTCGGACCTGGAGTTCCACCGCGGGATCGTCGCGGCGTCCGGCAACTCCGTGCTCTGCTCGCTGCTGGACGGGCTGTCCGGGCCGACCACCCGGGCCAGGATCTGGCGCGGCCTGACCCAGAAGGACGCAGTGGCCCGCACCCTCACGGAGCACCGGGCGATCCTCGGCGCACTGCGCGACCGGGACGCGGAGGCGGCGCGGGCCTGGGCGACGGTGCACATCGCCAGCGTGGAACAGTGGTTGCGCACTTCGCTGTGACGCGCCGCGGCCCGGAGGCCGGAGCCGGGAGGCCGTAGGCCGTAGGCCGTAGGCCGTAGGCCGGAGCCGTGAGGCCGGAGCCGTGAGGCCGGAGCCGTGAGGCCGGAGCCGTGAGGCCGGAGTCCGGAACCCTGAGGCGGCTCGAACAGATCCCGTAGGGGACACGAGGGCCCCCTGCGAGGCCTCAACCGACGGGTGGGTGCAGGGTATTCCCGGGGCGGGCGCGGGGGCTGCCGAGCGGGCGCCAGAGGTTCCGGGCGGGCCCAGGCCAGGAAGTTCCGTACAGGCCCAGGAAGTTCCGGTTCCAGGCGGGTCCAGGCCAGGAAGTTCCGAACAGCCCCAGGAAGTTCCGGTTCCAGGCGGGCCAAGGAGGTCCCCTCGGCGGACCGCCGCCCGTCCGCGGATCGCCCGCCTCGTCTGCGGGTCACCCCCCCCCTTTGCGGATCGCCCGCCCTCCTCTGCGGGTCGCCCCCCGTCTGCGGATCGCCCGCCCCCCTCTGCGGGTCGCCCCTCCCGGATCAGACCGCGAAGCCGCCGTCCACCGCGATCGAGGCGCCCGTGATGTAGCGCCCGCCCTCGCCGAGATGCGCGGCTGCGGCCTGCGCCGCGAGGAAGGGCCCGCGGACGTTGGTACGCAGCACCCGGTCCACGTCCTCCAGGGAAATGCCCTCGAACGGCCCGAGGACGCCGACCCCGGCGTTGTTCACCAGGATGTCCAGCCGCCCGGAGCGCTCCACGGCGCCGGCCACCGAGGCCCACACCTGCTCGGCGTCGGCCGCGTCGGCCCGGACCGCCCAGCCCTGCCCGCCGCCCTGGTCGATCTCCTTGACCACCTGGTCGGCGCGGACGCCGGCGAAGCTGGCGGAACCGGACGCCGACGCGGCGCCCCGGCGCGGGGCCCGTCCCGTACGGACCCCGCACCCCGTTCCGTACGGCCCCCGCAAAGCCGGCGGCGGAAGTGCAGACCGGCCGGTCGGAGCCGCACATCACCCGGTCCGGGCCGTAGGCGTCCAGCACGTGCCGGACGTAGCGGAGGATCTGCGGCGACGTAGCGGAGGATCTGCGGCGGCCGCCAGGCGTCCCGGTCGCCTCGGTGACCAGCCCGGAAGCCGGTCGGCCTCGGTGACCGGCCCGGAGAGCCGGTCGGCCGCGGCGACCAGCCCGGAGAGTTTGCAGCTGGCGTTCGGCGGGGCGGCGAGCGCGCCGACCGCGTCGGCCCAGGGCTGCCACTCCCCCGTCGCCACCGCGGGTTTGGCCGCATGGTCGTCGTGGACCTCGAACTCGGCGACGGTGCCGGTCACTGCCATGCGCACGCCCCTGGGGGTAGCGGAGGAACATCGTTCCTGTCAGCAGACCTAACATCGGACCTTTCCGGGCCATCCGATGTATAGACCCGGGGCTAGGCGCCCTCCCACCCCCGTACCGAAAGTCTCCCGGAAGTCGCACGGAAGTCGCACGGAAGTTGAGGAGGGAAAGACAACAAGGACCTCCCACCGGGCGCCTGTCCTCGGTCACAGATCGGATGACTCGGGACGCGTTCGTGCACAGGGGCTGCGGACCGGGCCCACACAAGCCGTAGGCTTGGTGACGCACGCAATGGAACTGCTGCCGGCCGCCGTCCCGGACGGCCGGTCCGGCCGGAAGGAGGCGCTGGGTGATCGAGCTGGAGGGGGTGCCCGAGCTGATCGACCCGGTCATGGTGGCCGCGTTCGAAGGCTGGAACGACGCCGGCGACGCCGCCTCCGCCGCGGTCGCCCATCTGGACCGGGAGTGGAAGGGCGAGGTCTTCGCCGCGCTGGACGCCGAGGACTACTACGACTTCCAGGTGAACCGTCCCACCGTCTTCCTCGACGGCGGGGTGCGCAAGATCACCTGGCCCACCACCCGGCTCTCCGTCGTCCGCGTCAGCGATGCGAACGGCAAGGGGCGGGCGCGCGATCTGGTCCTGGTCCGCGGCATCGAGCCGAGCATGCGCTGGCGCTCGTTCTGCAACGAAATCCTCGGCTTCGCCCATGAGTTGGGCGTGGAGATGCTGGTGGTGCTGGGCTCGCTGCTCGGCGACACCCCGCACACCCGCCCGGTCCCGGTCAGCGGGGTCACCTCGGACGCGGATCTGGCCCGCCGGCTGGACCTGGAGGAGTCCCGCTACGAGGGCCCGACCGGCATCGTGGGGATCCTCCAGGAGGCGTGCACCCACGCGGGCGTGCCGGCGGTCAGCCTGTGGGCGGCGGTGCCGCACTACGTCTCCCAGCCGCCCAACCCGAAGGCCAGCCTGGCGCTGCTCAACCGCCTGGAGGACCTCCTCGACATCAGCATCCCGCTGGGCGAGCTGAGCGAGGACGCACGCGCCTGGCAGCTGGGCGTCGACCAGCTGGCGGCGGAGGACAGCGAGGTCGCCGAGTACGTGCAGTCGCTGGAGGAGGCGCGGGACACCGCCGATCTGCCGGAGGCGTCCGGCGAGGCGATCGCCCGCGAGTTCGAGCGCTATCTGCGCCGCCGTGACCCGCAGGCCGGTCCCGGTGTGGCCACCGAGGGCGGGCTCGCGGAGGGCCGCGACAGCTCCTACCTCCGCGACACGACCAGCGGCCGCACCCGGCCGCCCCGCCCGGCGTCCAAGGAGCCGCGCGAGCCCGGCACCGGGCCGAAGGACACCGGCCCGTCCGACGCGTCCCGGCGGCCCGACGAGGACGGCCCGGAGGAGAGCGGGGACTGAGCCCGGGCGCACCCGGATCCACCCGCACCGGGGCGCCGGTCCGGCTCGACGGCCGGTCCGGCGCCCCGGTGTCATGTCCGGTGTCCGGGAGCGGTCATCGGGCGCAGTGGAAGCGCGCCCCCGCCCAGTCGCCGTGGTCACCGGACTTCTTGCCGTCGGTGTCGGTCACCTTCAGCCGTACGTGCCGGGCGCCGCCGAGCGGTACGTCCACCGCCACCGGCGCCGACTTCCCGGTCAGCTTCGGCGAGGTCCACAGCACCTTGCCGTCCGCCTCCACGGAGAAGGCGACCTCCCCGTAGTCGGCGATCTCGTCGTCGATCCCGGCGTCCGCGGTGAACGACGTGCAGCGGCCCCCGGTGAAGAACTCCAGGTCCGCGTTGGCGTGCGCACCGATGCCCTTGGCGTACGCCTTCCCCGCGAGGGTGAGCGGACGGCCGTCCGCCGGGCCCGACTCGCCGTTGCTGCGGTCCCGTTCGGCCGGGCCGTAGCCGTTGGCGGCGGTCAGCCATTCCATGTCGCTCGCCCAGGTGTCGGCGGTCGGCGCGGGCGGCACGGCCCGTACCTCGAAGCGGTGCACGGTGGTGCGGAGTACCCCGGCGGCCCGGTAACGGACGGTCGCGGTGACGGTCACCGGGTCGGCGCTGCTCGCGTCCTTGGGTGCGGTCACGGTCAGCGCGTCCCGGGCGGTGCCGCCGGCCGCGAGCCGGCCGTGGTGCACCGGGGCGGAGACCCGCCAGCCCTCGGGCGCGGACAGCGCCACCGAGACGTCCGTGGCGTCCCGGGTCCCGGCCGTCACCGCGGTCCGTAGGGTCGTCGGCGCGCCCTTGGTGACCTCCTGGCCGCCGGGGGTGGTGACCGTGACGCCCGCGCCCGGCGTCCGGCCGCCGACCGCGCTGGCGCCCTTGAGCGTCAGGCCGAAGGCCCGGTCGGTGGGGCGGGAGGCGGTCTTGACGTGGACGACTCCGCCGCGGTCGGCCGGGTCGTAGTACCAGCCCTGGCCGGCCGTTTCGAGGGCGCGTGCGGACGGCAGCCGCTTCAGCGGGCGGCCGGCCAGCTCCACCCCGCGCGGTGCGTCCCCGGTGTGCACGGTGAACGCGTACGGCCGGCTGGTCTGCTTGCCGTGGAAGGAGCCCTTCGAGGCCCCGACGCCGATCCGTACGTCACCCGCGCCAGAGCGCGGCGCCGCGACGTCCACCCGCTGGGTGGCGCCGGCTCCCGTCCGGTGGGCGCGGGTCACCCCGTCGTCCTCGTAGAGCGTGAACGACGAGCGGCCCTGCGGGTAGACGTCCCAGGCGAGCGGTGAACCGGCGCTCCGGTCCTGGTACGACCTGATGCCCGGCCACATCGGCACGGCGGCACCGGCCTTGACGAACAGCGGCAGGGTGTCCAGCGGCGCGCTGTAGCCGTCGACGGTCACCGGTCCCCGGTAGGTGCGTCCGGACCAGTAGTCGATCCAGGTGCCTTTGGGCAGGTAGATGCCGTTGCGGGTGCCGGTGTCCTGGTAGACGGGGGCGACCAGGAAATCCTCGCCGGAGAGGAATTCGTACTTCGCGGCGTCCGTGGCGGCCTTCGGGTCGTCGGGGTATTCCAGCGACAGCGGACGCACCGGGCCGACACCGGTCCGGGTTGCCTCGGCCGCGTAGGAATACATGTACGGCAGCAGCGATTCCTTCAGCTTCAGGTATTTCCGGTTGATGGCCGTGTACGGATCCCCGTAGCGGAAGGGCTGTTTGTCGCTGGCGGCCCAGCCGTCCATCGTCATGACCGCGGGGAGGAAGGCTTTCCACTGCAGATCGCGCACGTACGTCTTGGGACTGCCGCCGAAAATTCCGTCCACGTCGCCGGTGGTGTAGGCGAGCCCGGACATCGTCGCGCCGGCGTAGGTCGGTATCTGCCAGCGGATGTACTCCCAGCTGCCGCTCTGGTCGCCGGACCACTGGACGCCGCACCGCTGCGCGCCGGCCCAGCTTTCCGGGGCCCAGGTGAATCCCCGTGCGTCGCTGTTGTCCTCGATTCCCTTGTAGGCGTCCTTGCAGCCGTCCAGGGCGAATTTGTAGCCGTCGCCGACCCAGGCGACATCGAGCTTGGCGATCCGCTGACCGGCCTTGACCTGGTCGGCGAGTTTGGCGATGCCGTCCTCGGTCCACAGCCCGAGTTTCATCTTCCGGTCGCCGAGCCCCTGGGAGGTCTGGGGGAGGTTTTCGTATCCGCAGCCGTAGCCGTCGTTCACCAGCATCCAGCCGTTGGGCATGTCGTGCTGCAGATATCCGTCGGCGACCTTCAGGGAATCCAGGGTGTGCCGCTCGCCGCGGTTGGCATTGTGCAGATAGCAGTCCGAGTCGCCGATCTCCAGGCCGTACACCGGCGGCAGGAAGGGCTTTCCGGTCAGTGCGGTGTACTGGCCGATGACGTCCTTGGTGCTCGGCCCGGCGAAGTAGTAGGCGTCGAAGCGCCGTTCCTTCGCCGTGGTCGTCACCGGGTCGCCGAAGACATAGGTGTTGGGGGCGTAGGTGTTGCGGAAGACGCCGTATCCCGCGGTGGAGAGGTAGAAGGGAACGGAATTGGGGTGGCCGCCGTCGTCCCAGTTGTAGTCGACGCCCACTTCCACGGTGTGGCCGCGGTGGGAGGTGTTGCCGCGGCCGTTCTGCATGCCGGCCCCGTAGAACTGCTCGGTGGCGCCGCGGGTGAGGGTCTGGGTGGTGGTCTTGTCGTCCCAGCCGATCCCCTTGGCCTCGGACCAGACCAGCGAGCCGTCGGCCCGGCGCAGCTCGAAGCGCAGCGGTGACTTGTACGCCGTCAACGTGACCTGGTCCGTGCGGAGTTCGTAGGCGTCGCCGGTGTCGCGCCAGTGGGTGGCCGGCGGGGCGCCCTGGGGCAGCACGATGTCCTTGCCGGTGGGGTCGGAGAAGGTGCCGTCCGGGGCGAGTTCGAGGCGGAAGGTACGGTCCGTCACGAAACTGACGCGGGCCTCGGCCCGGCCCGCGTGCAGGTGGTAGACGGGCCCGTCGGCCTCGAAGCCGGTGACGTCCCCGACGGTGTGGGCGGGCGCGGTGGCGGCGGCCGGTGCGCTGCCGGCCGGGCCGGCGAGCGCGACCACGAGCCCGAGCAGCGCGGCAACGACCGCCGCCCGCAGTCCTGTTGGTTTCCTCATGCCGGACAGCTCTAGCCCGCCGACGGGGCGGCCCACCATGGATTCTTGCGCCGGGTTGCTGGATTTCCGGTCGCGCGGCACGGGGCGGCTACGGGGGCGGGCACGGAAAAGGGGCGCCCGTACCGGCCGGCACGGGCGCCCCTGGGGACGGGGGTCAGGCGGTGGCCGTCAGAGGGCCACGCCCAGGAGCGCGTCGACGGCGCGGGAGACGAGGCCCGGAGCGCCCTCGTCGGTGCCGCCCTCGGCCTGCTGGGTGGCGGCCCAGCGGTCCACGGCGGCCAGCGCGGCCGGGGCGTCCAGGTCGTCGGCGAGCGCGGTGCGGATCTCCTCCAGGAGGGCCTCGGCGGGCGGGCCGTCGGGGCGGGAGACCGCGGCGCGCCAGCACGCCAGCCGCTCGACGGCCTCGTCGAGCACCGCGTCGGTCCACTCCCAGTCGGCGCGGTAGTGGTGCGCGAGCAGCGCCAGGCGGATCGCCGCCGGGTCGGTGCCGTCGCGCCGCACCGTGGAGACGAAGACGAGGTTGCCCTTGGACTTGGACATCTTCTCGCCGTTCAGCGCCACCATCCCGGCGTGCACGTACGCCTTGGCGAACGGGTGCTCGCCGGTGAGTGCCTGGGCGTGCGAGGCGCCCATCTCGTGGTGCGGGAAGGCGAGGTCGGAGCCGCCGCCCTGGACGTCGAAGCCCATACCGAGGTGGTCCAGGGCTATCGCGACGCACTCGATGTGCCAGCCGGGCCGGCCACGGCCCAGCGAAGCGCCGTCCCAACTCGGCTCGCCGTCGCGGGCGGCCATCCACAGCATCGGGTCGAGCGGGTTCTTCTTGCCCTCGCGCTCGGGGTCGCCGCCGCGCTCGGCGGACAGCAGCCGCATCGCCTCGGCGTCCAGTCCGGAGACCTCGCCGAAGTGCGGGTCGGAGGCGACGGAGAAGTAGATGTCACCGTCCAGTTCGTAGGCGGCGCCGGCGTCGCGCAGCCGTTCCACGAGCGGGACGATGCCGGGTATCGCCTCGACGGCGCCTATGTAGTGCTGCGGCGGCAGCATCCGCAGCGCCGTCATGTCCTCGCGGAACAGGGCGGTCTCGCGCTCGGCGAGCGCGGTCCAGTCGTCGCCGGTGGCCTGGGCCCGCTGCAGCAGCGGATCGTCGACGTCGGTGACGTTCTGCACGTAGTGCACCTGGCGCTTCGTGTCGAGCCACACGCGCTGAACCAGGTCGAACGCGTTGTAGGTCGCCGCGTGCCCCATGTGGGTGGCGTCGTACGGCGTGATGCCGCAGACGTAGATACGGGCGACGGGACCGGGGGCGAGGGTCACCCGTCCGCCGGTCGCGGTGTCGTGGATCCTCAGGTCGCGGCCCTGACCGGGCAGGGCGGGGACCTCAGAAGCGGGCCATGCATGCATGCCTTGAGCGTAACCGGATGCATGTTCCGCATACGAACCGGACCGGGGTCTTGGCCGGAAAGGCGGTCTTGTGATCCGCGGCCGGACGTGCATATGCCTACCGGCGGCCCGGGGAGGGGCCCCGGGCGGGGCTCAGACCGGCGGCCAGGGGATGGCGGGCCACTCCCCGCCCGGCTCGGGGTGCCGGCCGCGCTCCAGCAGCCCGGCCACCCGCGCCCGCAGCGCGTCGATCTCGGCGGCCGTGAGGAGTTCGGCCAGTCGGGCGGCGAGCGGCGCGGAGTCCGCCAGCGCCGCCCCGAGCCGCCGCAGCGCCTCCAGGGCCTCCTCGGTCAGCGGCTCGCCCGCCCAGCCCCACAGCAGGGTGCGCAGCTTGTCCTCGGTGTGGAAGGTCACGCCGTGGTCGATGGCGAAGAACGCGCCACCGGCGCCGGGCAGCAGATGGCCGCCCTTGCGGTCACCGTTGTTGATCACCGCGTCGAGGACCGCGAGCCGCCGCAGCCGCGGATGGTCGGCGTGCACCAGCAGCGCGGTGCGGTCCTCGCCGAGGTCCGCGAAGCCCACGGCCTTCCAGCCGGGCCCGGGCTCGGCGTCCTCCACCAGCGCCAGCAGCTCGGGCACCTCGTCGCTGCTCTCCGGCGGGTCGATCCACTCCTGGACCATGCCGGTGCCGTAGGGGCCGTCGCGCAGCACGGTCGGCGGGACGAGGTCCCAGCCGCAGGCCCGGGAGACCTCGTACGCGGCGACCTCGCGCTGGGCGAGCGTGCCGTCGGGGAAGTCCCACAGCGGGCGCTCGCCGGCGACGGGCTTGTAGACGCACGAGGCGGTGCGGCCGCCGTGGGTGACCGTGCAGTAGAGCACGGCGTTGGACGCCTCCCGGATACGGCCGCGCACGGTCAGCTCGCCCTCGGCGAGAAAGGCGTCCGACAGCCCTCCGGCGGGCCCCGCCGCGGCTGGCGGCGGGTCCTGCGGACCGGTGGGGCCGGGCAGTTGCCCGGCCGGTTCGACGGCGGGCTCCACGGCGCTCAGGCGCCCCGCCGGTATCCGTTCTGGCGCGGACATACGTGTCCCTCCGGGTCGAGCGGCAGGCTGCACAGCGGGCACGGCGGGCGGCCGGCGTTGACGACCTCCAGGGCCCGCTTGGCGAACGCCCTGGCCATCGTCCCGGTCAGGCGCACCCGCAGCATCGGCGGGCCGTTCTCGTCGTCCTGGAGCAGCCGCTCCTCGGCATCGGCGAGGTCCTCCTCGCTGTCCGCGTCGAGCTCGACCAGCGCCTGGGCCTCGACGATCATCCGCTCGTCCTCGCCGTCCCAGGCCAGCGCCATCGTGCCGACCCGGAACTCCTCCTCGACGGGCATCTCCAGCGGGGCGGTGTCGGTGAGCTCGGCGGGCGAGACGGCGGGAACCGGAGCGTTGCCGCCGCTGCGCCGGACGACCTCGTCCAGCAGCTCGTCGATCCGCTCGGCGAGCGCCGCGACCTGGGTCTTCTCCAGGGCGACGCTGGTGGTCCGGCCGGCCGCGGTGGCCTGGAGGTAGAAGCTACGGCGGCCAGGCAGCCCGACCGTACCGGCGACGAAGCGATCCGGTACGTCGTAGAAGAACACCTGACGGGACAACGTCCTGCTCCGATTGCTCGACTGCGGGGTCGCTGCGGGTCCTCGGGACCGCAGTGGCGGCGGGCAGCGCCGTCGCACCACCCTACTGCGCCGACTGATCACCCTGCGCCCGCACCACCGCCGATGGCCGCGTCCCGGTCCGCCGCCGGGCTGCCGCCGTCCTCCCGGGGCACCAGCGAGGCGAGGTCGCCGGTGTCCCCGAGGCGTACGAGGTAGGGGCGCAGCCGGGTGTAGCGGATCACGGTGAGGGAGCAGGGCTCGACCGAGATCCGCTGGAAGAGGTCGAGGTGCATGCCCAGCGCGTCGGCGACCAGGGACTTGATGATGTCGCCGTGCGAGCACATGGCGTAGGTGGCCTCGGCGCCGTGCGTCTGCTCGACGCGGGCGTTCCAGTCGCGGACCGCGTCGACCGCGCGGGCCTGCATGGCCCGCATCGACTCGCCCCCGGGGAAGGCGGCCGAGGACGGATGCTGCTGGACGGCCTCCATCAGCGGCTCGTCGGTCAGCTCGGCCAGCTTGCGGCCCGACCAGTGGCCGTAGTCGCACTCGCTGATCCGGTCCTCGATGTGCAGGGTGAGCCCGGGCCGGGCCGCCAGCAGGGGCGCCATGGTCTCCCGGCAGCGCTGCAGGGGGCTGGAGACGAGGGCGGCGAGCGGCACCGGGGCCAGCCGCGCGGGGAGCGCGGCGGACTGGGCCGCGCCGTACTCGTCGAGGGCGACACCGGGCGCCCGTCCGGCGAGCACTCCGGCGGTGTTGGCGGTGGAGCGGCCGTGCCGTACGAGGATCAGCGTGGGCATGCCCGCCACCCTACGTTCCGGGTACGGCGTCCTGGCAGGGGTGCCGGGGACGCGCGAGAATGCCAGGTGTGATCGTGGACTGCGCCATCTACCGGGAGGGCCGCCGCACGGACTGCGCGGCCGACTTCTCCGGTGCCCTGAAGGCGGCGCGGGCGGAGGGCCGCTCTTTCCTGTGGCTGGGGATGTACGAGCCGACGCGGGAGGAGTTCGACCGGGTCACCAGCGAGTTCGCGCTGCACCCGCTGGCCGTCGAGGACGCGCTCAAGGCGCACCAGCGGCCCAAGCTGGAGGTCTACGACGACTCGTTGTTCGTGGTGCTGAAGCCGGTCACGTACGACGACCGGGCCGACACGGTGACCGCGTCGGAGCTGATGGTCTTCGTGGGGGACTCGTTCGTGGTGACCGTCCGGCACGGGGAGGCCAGCCCGCTGGCCGCGGTGCGGCGCCGGCTGGAGGAGCATCCGGAGATCCTGCGGCACGGACCGGGCGCGGTGCTCTACGCGGTCAGCGACGCGGTGGTCGACCACTACATCGAGGTGGCCGCCGAACTCGCCCTGGACATGGAGGAGTTGGAGGCGGAGGTGTTCGCTCCGGTCCGTGGCCGGGACACCCGGAACACCGCCGCGCAGATCTACGCGTTCAAGCGCGAGGTGATGGAGTTCCGGCGGGCGACCGGCCCGCTGGCGGAGCCGATGGCCCGGTTGCAGAACCCCGGGGTGCCGTTCGTGCACGATCATGCCCGGCCGTTCTTCCGTGACGTCGGCGACCACCTCACCCGCGCGAACGAGTCGGTGGACGGCCTGGACCGGCTGCTTTCGGACATTCTCTCCGCCCATCTGGCGCAGATGGGCGTCCGGCAGAACGACGATATGCGCAAGATCTCGGCCTGGGCGGCCATGGCGGCCATCCCCACCCTGATCGCCGGGATCTACGGCATGAATTTCGCGGACATGCCGGAGCTGAAGTGGCAGTGGGGATATCCGGCGGTGCTCGTGATGATGGTCCTCATCGAGGTGTCGCTCTACCGGCTGTTCAAACGCCGCGGCTGGCTCTGAGGGAGCCGCGGCGAAGGCGCCCTTACGCGAACTCCGGCGCGGAGGTGGCCGGGCCGCCCAGCGCGTTCCGCCGCTCGGGCATCCGGAGGCTGACCATCCGCCGCCAGCCGCCCAGCCGCTCATAGCCGTACACCGCCGCGATCCCGGCGGTGAGCGCCGCGGACTTGGCCCTCGGCCACCCCAGAATGCGGCCCATGTAGTCCATCACGGCCAGGCTGACGTCCCGGTAGACGACGATCTCGGCGCGGGCGCACTCGTGGAGGAGCCGCTGGATGGTCCGCCCGTGGCCGGCCCGGGCGAGGCGGAGCAGTTCCTCGTGGCAGTAGGCGAGGTGGTTGGTCTCGTCGTTCGAGATCATCCGGATCGCCCGGCCCAGCTCGGGGTGGTCGCCGAAGTGCTTGGTGAGCGTCTCCATCTGGTCGGCGGCGCGCTGTTCGGTGACCCGGCTGTGGGCGAGGTAGGTGAGGATGTCGAGCTCGGTGAGCGGCTCGTCGCGGCGCAGTCTGTCGTGCGCCAGGCCGATGCCCCGCCGTTCCAGGAGCATGGTGTAGTCGGTCGCCTCGGGGACGTCGGTGGGGGTGAGTCCGCGCTTGCGCAGCAGGGCCCGGAAGATCCGGCCGTGCTTGTCCTCGTCGGCGCCGTGCCGGGCGATCTTGGGTGCCAGATCGCGCAGCGACCCGGGCAGCAGGGCGGCGATCCGCCCGTTCTCCCAGCCGCCCTGGGCCTCGCCGCTGGCCGCTATGGAACAGAAGAGACGGTAGGCCTCGTCGTCGTCGACGATCTCCTGGAACAGGCTCCGGGCCGAGAGCATCTGCGTCACCTCCGAACGGACACACCCTCGACCAGTCAAAGCGGGCATTCCGGGCGCGGCAACCGGGCGGGGCGCCCCGTTCGCCCGTTCGGACGAGGCGCGGCCGGGTGGCGGGGCGTAACCCGCCCGCCCGTACCGCCGTTGTGCAGCGCGACGGCCGTGGCGGGGAAGATCCCCCGAGCCCCCACCACGGCCGCAGGCTCTCGGAAAGGCCCGAGGTCCAGGCGCCCCGGCGCCGGGCCCTTCGCCGGTCGCTACCGGGCGTTTCACCGGGCGCCTCTCGCTGAGCGCCGCCGGTCCGTTCGCCCGGCGGCGCTCATGCCAGCCCAGCGCGCTCCAGGGCCTCCGTACCTGCCCGCAGCGAGGCCAGCCGCTCCTCCAGGCCGAAGCCCGCCGGGGCCAGCGTCAGCGTGGTCACCCCGGCCTCCGCATAGGCCCGCATCCGGTCGGCGATCCGCTCCACGGAACCGAGCAGCGTGGTCTGGTCGATCAGCTTCTCGGGGATCGCCGCGGCGGCGCCCTCCTTGTCACCGGACAGGTACTTGTCCTGGATCTCGGCGGCCTCCTTCTCGTAGCCCATCCGCCGGGCCGCCTGGTTGTAGAAGTTCTGCTTGCGGCTGCCCATGCCGCCGACGTAGAGGGCGGTGTACGGGCGGAACATGTCGGCCAGCGCGCTGACGTCCTTGTCGGCGCCCACGGCCAGCGGCAGCGTCGGGCAGATGTCGAAGCCGTCCAGGCTCTTGCCGGCCTTCTCCCGGCCGGCCCGGAGGTGGGCGACCGCGGTCTCCTCCAGGTTCTCGGCGGCGGGGAAGATCAGCAGCGCGCCGTCGGCGATCTCGCCGGTCTGCGTCAGGTTCTTGGGCCCGATCGCGGCGATGTAGAGCGGGATGTGCGGGCGCTCGGGGTGGACGGTGAGCTTCAGCGGCTTGCCCGGGCCGCCGGGCAGCGGCAGCGTCCAGTGCTCGCCCTCGTAGGACAGCCGCTCGCGGCTCATCGCCTTGCGGACGATCTCGACGTACTCGCGGGTGCGGGCCAGCGGCTTGTCGAACTTGACGCCGTACCAGCCCTCGGAGACCTGCGGGCCGGAGACGCCGAGGCCGAGCCGGAACCGGCCGCCGGAGAGCGAGTCCAGGGTGGCGGCGGTCATCGCGGTCATGGCGGGCGTCCGCGCCGGGATCTGGAAGATGGCCGAGCCGATGTCGATCCGCTCGGTCTGGGCGGCGACCCAGGAGAGCACGGTGGCGGCGTCGGAGCCGTACGCCTCGGCGGCCCAGCAGACGGAGTAGCCGAGGCGGTCGGCCTCCTGCGCCACCGCGAGATTGTCGGAGTCCATCCCGGCGCCCCAGTAGCCGAGGTTGATGCCAAGCCGCATACCGCTCCCCTTACCCATCGGTAACGTCGCTGTTGCGGGGACTGTAGCGCGCACCCCGGCCGGGCGTCACCGACGGGTCGTCCACCGGTCCCCTGTTCCCGGCGCCCGGCGCGTACTCTCAGGGCCCATGGAGCAAAGGCACCTCGGCCGAACGGGCCTTCGCGTGTCCCGGCTCGGGCTCGGCACCCTGAACTGGGCCCGCGACACGGGCGAGCAGGAAGCCGCCGACCAGCTCAAGACCTTCTGGGAGGCCGGCGGCACGCTCGTCGACACCGCCGACATCTACGCCGACGGCGGTGCCGAGTACCTCCTCGGCCGGCTGATGGAGGGGCTGGTTCCGCGCGAGGACCTGGTGATCGCGACGAAGGCCGGCAGCGTGCTGGAGGCGGACCGCCGGGTGGACTGCTCCCGGCGCCATCTCCTCGCCGCCCTGGACGCCTCCCTGGGACGGCTGGGCACCGAGTACGTCGACCTCTGGCAGCTCCATGCCTTCGACCCGCACACGCCGTTGGAGGAGACCCTCCAGGCCCTGGACCTCGCGGTCACCAGCGGCCGGGCGCGCTATGTGGGCCTGTCGAACTTCTCCGGCTGGCAGCTCGCCAAGGCCGCCACCTGGCAGCTCGCGGCGCCCGGGGTGCGCAACCGCCTGGCGAGCACCCAGATGGAGTACTCCCTCCTGCAACGCGGCATCGAGCGGGAGGTGCTGCCCGCGGCGCTCGACCTCGGGATGGGGGTCCTGCCGTCCTCGCCGCTCGGCAGGGGCGTGCTGACCGGGAAGTACCGCCATGCCACCCCGGCCGACTCGCGCGGGGCCTCGGAGCATCTGGCGGCGTTCGTCGCGCCGTATCTCGACGAGACGGCGGGCCGGGTCGTCGAGGCCGTCACGACCGCCGCCGACGGACTGGCCGTCACCCCGCTCCAGGTCGCCCTCGCGTGGCTCCGGGACCGGCCGGGAGTGACCGCGCCGATCCTCGGCGCCCGCACGGCACAACAGCTCAGAGCGGCATTGTCAGTGGAGGCCCTTAGTCTTCCTGACGAGATCCGCCGGGCGCTGGACGATGTGTCGGCTCCGGTGCACCACTACCCCGATCACGACTGGAGCACGCTGTGAGCACCGACCGCGCCGCCGGCGACACCCCTCCCGGGCAGGAGGCCGCACCCGGGACCGCGGAGGCGCCCACGTCCGAGGGCGCGCCGGCGGCGGACCAGGGCACGACGGTGAGCGGGGCCCCGGGGGCGGCGCCCACGGCCGGCAAGGCCACCGCGGCGGCGCTGGCGGCGGCCGTCCGGGCCGTGGAGAGCGGCGAGCGCTCGGCCGCGTCGTTCTTCAACGACGCCCCGCGCCCCGCCAGGCCGGCCGCACCCGCCGAGCCGGCGCAGGCTCCCAGCGGCCCCGCGCCCCGGGGCGGACCGGCGGGCCCGCCCCGGGAGCCGGCCCCCGCGCACCGCGCGGCCGCACCGGCCGGACCGCCCGCCCCGCCCGTAGGCGCCCCGGACGCTGCCCCACCCGCCGCACCTCTCCCGGCTCCCGCACCCGGTCTCGACGGCGTACGGCAGGTGCTCCGGGCGGGCGGTGCCCCGGAGGCACTCGCGGAGCGGACCGCCGAGGTGCTCGGGGAACGGGCCGCGGAGGTCCTGCGCGAGGATCCCTGGCAGCTGCTCGCCGTGCCGGGCGTGCGGCCCGAGCAGGCCGACGGCTTCGCGCGGGCGCTGCTCGGCGCCGCCGCCGGGCCGGGCGACGAGCGCCGCGGCCAGGCGCTGGTCGGCTGGCTGCTGGAGCAGGCCGCGGTCGCGGGGCATTCCGCGCTGGAGGCCGGCGCACTGCGGAGCGCGCTCGCACAGCGCCAGGTGCCCGACCCCGACGAGGCCCTGCAGACCGCCATCGCCGAGGGCGCCGTCCTGGTCTTCCAGGACGCGATCGAGGAGCCGGGCCGGGCCCGGCCCGCGGCGGACGAGGACGAGGAGGAGCGGCCGGTCCGGATCCTGCTGGGGCTGGACCGCTGGGCGATGGCCGAGGAGAGCGTCGCCGACGGCCTGGCGCGGCTGCTCAACACCTTCGAGCCGGTCCCGGACACCAGCGCTCCGGAGGCCGCGTCCGAGGCGTCGGACGCCGACTCCGGCGCTCCGGACGCCGACTCCGGGGCCCCCGCCGCGGACGCCGACTCCCCGGCCCCGGCCGGCGACTCCGACGAGGAGGGCCGGGAAGCAGCCGGTGGCCCGGGGACGGCCCGTCCCTCCGCCGCCGCCTGGGAGGCCGCGGCCGCCGCCGCGCCGTCGCCGTCGGCCGCGGAGCTGATCCGTGCCGCCGCGCACAGCGGCCTGGTGGCGCACACGGGCGCCGAGGCGGCCCGTGCCGAGCCCGCCGCGCTGCTCGCCGCGGCCCGCGCGCTCGGCCTGCGGGCGTTCGGCGCCGCCCACACCGAGAACGGCCGCCGCCGGCTGGCCGCGGACCTCGCCGCGTTCGCCGCGGCGGGGGGCCCGACGACCGGTTCGGCGGAGCCCGGCACGGCGGCGGTGACGGTCGCCGGACTGCTGTCCGGGCAGGAGGGCCCCGGCCGGGACGCGGACGGCGCCCTCGCGCTCGATCTGCTGGTGGTGCTGGACGCCCCGCAGCTCGACCTGGAGACCGCGGCCCTGCTCGTCGAGTCGTTGACCGACGGGACCCGGCTGGTGCTCAGCGGGGACCCCGGCGTCCTGTGGTCCGCCGGCCCCGGCCGCCTCTTCGCCGATGTCCTCGCGGCCCGTTTCTGCCCCCAGGTCGCCTCCCGCACCCCGGACTTCGGCCCGGTCGGCGAGCTGGTCTCCGGCATCGGCATCGGTGAGCTGAGCCAGGTCGAGGCGCCCGGCAAGGAGGTGGTGATCGTCCCGGCGCGGGACGCCGGCGAGGCGGTGCACCGCACGGTCCAGCTGGTCGCCGACTCCGTGCCCCGGGCGCTGGGCGTCCCGGCGGAGGAGACCCAGGTCATCACGGTCGGCCACGGCGGCGCGGCCGGCACCCGGGCGCTGAACGCCGCGCTCAAGGAGCGCCTCAACCCCGGCCCCGGCCGGTTCGGCGGCTTCGACCCGGGCGACCGCGTGGCCTATGCCCCGGCCCCCGGCCGTACCCTGCCCGGCACGGTCACCGGCGCCGATGCCGCGGGGCTGCATCTGGACTGCGCGGGGACCGCGGTCGTGGTGCCGCGCGAGCGGGTCGGCGGCGCGGTCCGGCACGGCTGGGCGCTCACCGCCCATCAGGCGGCCGGGATGCGCTGGCCGGCTGCGGTGGTCGTGGTGCCCGGGGACGCCGCCGGCGGACTGACCCGCGCCTGGGTCTACACGGCCTTCAGCCGCGGTGAGCGGCATCTGTCGGTCGTCCAGGGCGCCGAGCAGGCGCTGGCCCGGGCGGTCGCCGAGGTGCCCGTCAAGGAGCGGACCACCCGGCTGCGGACGCTGCTCGGACAGCAGAGCGTCCCGTCCACCGAGGACGCACCGGCCTGAAGGCAAGGAGACGCCTCGGCCTGACGCGGGAAGCGGAGGCGGCCGCCCGGAGCGGGGCGGCCGCCTCCGCCGTCACCTCTCGCGGTCGAGCGGCTCCAGCATGTCGTCGTCACCCAGTTCCTCGTCGAAGACGGCGCTGACGTCGAAGCGGCACACCACCCGCTGCGGGTCCGCCTGGTCGAACGGCGCGGAGAGCCACTCCCCCGGCTCGGCCGGTTCGTCGGCGGCCGCCACCCACAGCGTGGAGTCGCCCTCCTCCAAGCCGAACTCCTTGTGCCGGGAGGCGATCTCATCCGGTTCGAACTCCCCGAAGAGCACTCCCAGCGCCGCATGGACGCTGGTGCCGACCACGGCGGCGGCGTCGGCGGAGGGCCCCGCCGCCTCGTCGGCGGCGTCCGGATCGAGATCCGCGATGCGCTGCGCCTGGTGCAGCAGCCGCTGCGGTTCGGCGACGGTGTAGTCGCGCCGGATCAGCACGCTGAGCGCACTGGGCTCCTCCGGGCCCGCGTACGCGGGCAGCGCGTCGCTCCCGGGGATCTCGAAGGGGGTGACCTCGTCGTAGGTGTCGTAGAGCAGCTCGTCATAGACCTCGGCCGCGGCGGCGAGCTCGTCGAACGCGGCGTAAACAGCCGGGTCGTCCTGCCCCGAGCGGCGTTCGACCGCGTCGAGGTGACGGTCCAGCGCGGCTTTGACCGCCTCGGCGGCGGCACGTACCTCGGCAGCGGAAGGCTGCGCAGCATCAGACATAGTGCAGACGCTATCCGTACCGGGGCCGGTCCCGCACAATAGATGCGATGCCGGAATACGAATTCTGCGATGTGTACGTGCCACGGGGCGTTTCCCGGAAGGCCACCACACGCCTGCTGACCGACCATGCCGAGTACGGACACTGGGAGTTGGACCGTCTGCGGTTGAATCCGGACGGCAGCCGCAAGGTGCGGCTGCGCCGCCGGATCATCCGACAGCTCCGCGCCACGTGGTGACCGCCACCGGCACGTGACAGCAGAGCGGGCCCCGCCTCGGCAGGGCCCGCTCAGTGGTGCGCTCATGTGCGTTCAGCTACCGCTCGTCACGGAGCGCTGATCGCCGCATGATCGCCGCGTAACCGCCGCCGTTCACCGGCGGGCGGTACGCGCCTTGCGGTACAGCACCGCGCCCCCGAGCAGCATCCCGGCGGCGGCCGGAACCGCGTAACCGGCCGCGCCGGCGCCGGTCTCCGCGAGCTGCGGTGCGGCAGGACGCTGAGCCGGCACGACCGTGGGGGTGTGCCCGCCGCCCTGCTGCGGGGTCGCCGGGTGCTGCGGCTTGCCCGGGTGGTGCGGCTTGCCCGGGTGGTGCGGCTTGCCCGGGTGCTGCGGCTTGCCCGGGTGCTGCGGCTTGCCCGGGTGGTCACCGGTACCGGGGTGGTGCGGCTTACCGGGGTGGTGGGGCTTGCCCGGGTGGTGCGGGTGACCCGGGTGGTGCGGGTTGCCCGGCTGCTCGGGCTGGCCCGGCTGCGGACGGTCCGGAAGCGACGCGTCGTTGGCGCAGTCGTTGCCGAAGACCGGGTTCAGCAGACCGCCGGCAGTGACGCTGTTGCCGCAGGCGTTGACCGGAACGTCGACCGGCGCCTGGACGTTGTTGCCGGATCCCACACCGGGCGAGTTCGCGGTACCGCCCGCGGCGCCGGCGCCGTGGTGGCCGCCCCCGCCCGGGTGCCCGCCCTGGTGGTGGCCCCCTTGGTGATGGCCGCCCACGTGGTGCCCGCCGCCGTCGTTGGCGCAGCGGTTGCCGAACGCGGGGTTCAGCAGCCCGACGACGTTGACGGTGTTGCCACAGGCGTTCACCGGGACGTGCAGCGGTACTTGGACATTGTTGCCGGATCCCACGCCTGGCGAGTTCGCCGCGCCGCCGGCGGCCCCCGCATCCGCGTGTGCGTAGCCTGCGACCGCGGCGAGTACACCGCCGGCCGCCGCCATGGTGATCAGGCCCTTTCGTGCGACCTGTCTCATAAATTTGTTCCCCTGCCTAGTGCCTTACAGGAATTGCGTGCGCGCGGTGATCCCCCGGGGAGACCGGGGGATCTACCGCCCGCCCACCGAAATACCCAGAGGCCCCGGAATGCGTGCCACGCATTACGGAGCCGACCCGGATCAGACCCTTACGGGTGCAGGTACAACGTCAAACGGCGTCAGAAAGTCACTTGTCAGACGCAGTAGTTGCCGAAGACCGGGTTCAGCAGACCGACCACGGAGACCGTGTTGCCGCAGGCGTTCACGGGAACGTGCACCGGCGCCTGGACGACATTGCCGGACGCGATGCCCGGCGAGTGCACGGCAGCGCCCTGGGCGCCCGCGTCGGCAGCGGCCACGCCCGCACTGGCGAGCACCAGGCCCCCGGTGGTCGCCGCAGCAGCGACGATCTTCTTCAGCATTGTTCCTCCTCGTAGGCAATGCGGTCCCAGCCGCGGACCGCACACCCTGCAACGAGGAAAAGGACGTTGAAGCTACGAACACATCAAATCGTTCACTCTTTCCGGCGACACCGGCGCGAACGGCAGGAAATCCGCGCCGATTTCCGCTTGGGCGGCCTCACTTCCGTTGGTTTTCAGCTCTGTTCGATGAACCGGTCGAGCACCCGCACCCCGAACTTCAGTCCGTCCACCGGAACCCGCTCGTCCACGCCGTGGAACATTCCGGCGAAGTCCAGTTCCGGCGGCAGCTTCAGCGGGGCAAAGCCGAACCCCCGGATTCCCAGGTCGTCGAACGACTTGGCGTCCGTACCGGCGGAGAGCATGTACGGCACCGCGCGCGCGATCGGGTCCTCGGCCTGCAGCGCCGACTGCATCGCCTCGACCAGCGCCCCGTCGAAGGTGGTCTCCAGCGCCTTGTCCGCGTGCACGTCCTCGCGCTTGACCCGCGGGCCGAGGATCCGGTCCAGGTCGGCCAGGAACTCCTCCTCGTGGCCCGGCAGGAAGCGCCCGTCGATGTGCGCGGTGGCCTGTCCCGGGATCACGTTGACCTTGTATCCGGCGCCCAGCTGGGTGGGATTGGCGGTGTTCCGGAGCGAGGCGCCGATCAGCTTGGCGATGCCGCCGAGCTTCGCCAGCGTGCCGTCCATGTCCTCCGGGTCGAGCTCGGTGCCCAGTGCGTCGCCGAGCTCGTCCAGGAAGACCCGCAGCGTCTTGGTGACCCGTACCGGGAACTCGTGCCGCCCCAACCGGCCGACCGCCTCGGACAGTTCGGTGATCGCATTGTCCTTGTGGATCATCGAGCCGTGGCCGGCCGAACCGTCCACGGTGAGCTTCATCCAGTGCATGCCCTTCTGGGCCGTCTCGATCAGGTACAGCCGCAGCTGCTCGTTGACCGTGAAGGAGAAGCCGCCGACCTCGCTGATCGCCTCGGTCACCCCCTCGAAGAGCTCCGGATGGTGGTCGACGAGGTACCGCGCGCCGTAGGTGCCGCCCGCCTCCTCGTCCGCGAGGAACGCCAGCACGATGTCCCGCGGCGGCTTCCGGCCGGTGCGCAGCCGGTCCCGGACGACGGCCAGCGTCATCGCGTCCATGTCCTTCATGTCGACCGCGCCGCGCCCCCAGACGCACCCGTCCGCGATCTCCCCGGAGAACGGGTGGTGGGTCCAGTCGGCGGCGTTGGCCGGCACGACGTCGGTGTGCCCGTGGATGAGCAGCGCGGGCCGGGAGCGGTCCTCACCCTCGATGCGGGCGACGGTCGACGCGCGCCCCTTGTGCGACTCGAAGATCCGCGGCTCCAGGCCGACCTCGGCGAGCTTCTCCGCGACGTACTCGGCGGCGGCCCGCTCGCCCGGGCCCGAGTGGTCGCCGTAGTTGCTGGTGTCGATCCTGATCAGGTCCCGGCACAGGTCGACGACCTCGTCCTCACCGGTCACCGTACGGCCCGGCTGTGACTCGATCACGCTGCCTCCTCTTGGTTCGCGGCCGCGTCGCGCGCCCCGAGGCGCCCGGCCCGCGGCGGGGGTCCACCGCCATCCTCCACCCGGGCCGCGCTCCGCCCAAGGCCGCAATACTCCCGACATCCGCTGGTCACGGGCCCGCCCCCGGCTCCCTGTACGGGTGATCGACCACCCCCGAACGTTTGCTATTGTTTTCCACGTCGGAACGGCCCAGGCCGCACCGGCAGACACCTGGTCCGGGTGGCGGAATGGCAGACGCGCTAGCTTGAGGTGCTAGTGCCCTTTATCGGGCGTGGGGGTTCAAGTCCCCCCTCGGACACTCTTCAATATCGACGCCCGCTCGGCTCCGGCCGAGCGGGCCTCGCTGTTTTCCGACCTTCATCACTCCGACCTCCATCACTTCGACCTTCACCACTTCGACGTTGATCGTTTTCGATGTCGCTCACCTCGCCGTTCCGCCTGCCCGGAGATCCCGTGAGACGCCGCTCCCCCGTGCCGCCCGCCCCGTTGCCGCAGCGTGACGGGATCGATCCGGTGCGGGTACGGCTGCCGGCCGATCCCGACGGGGCGTGGGGCACGGTCGGGGAGCACCTCGTGGCGCGGTTCGGTGGGGCGATCGGGGCCGGGCGGGTGGTGGAGATGCTGGACGCCGGCCGGTTCGTGGGGATCGAGGGGGCGCTGACCGGGGGCGAGCCCTACCGGGCGGGGCGGTACGTGTGGTTCCACCGGGACTTCGCGCCGGAGGTGCGGGTGCCGTTCGAGGTGCGGGTCGTGCACCGGGACGAGCGGATCGTGATCGCCGACAAACCGCACTTCCTGGCCACCACGCCGCGCGGACAGCACATCACCGAGACCGCGCTGGCCCGGCTGCGGCGCGAGCTCGGGCTGCCGGCGCTGCAGCCCGCGCACCGGCTGGACCGGCTGACGGCGGGGCTGGTGCTGTTCGTCGTACGGCCCGAGGACCGCGGGGCGTACCAGGGGCTGTTCGGCGGGCGCCGGGTGCGCAAGGAGTACGAGGCGGTGGCGCGGTACGACGAGGGCGTGGCGCTGCCGGTGACCGTGCGCAGCCGGATCGTCAAGGAGCGCGGGGTGCCTGCGGCGCGGGAGGTGCCCGGGGCGGCGAACGCGGAGAGCCGGATCGAGCTGGTCGAGTGGCGGGGCGGGCTCGGGCGCTACCGGCTGCTGCCGGCGACCGGGCGGACGCATCAGCTGCGGGTGCACATGAACGGTCTGGGGCTGCCGATCCTCCATGATCCGCTGTATCCGGGGCCCGGTGACGCGGCGGGGGCGGCGGAGGCCGGCGGTGCGGCCGCCGAGGACTTCGGGGCGCCGTTGCAGCTGCTGGCGAAGGCGCTGGAGTTCACGGACCCGGTGGACGGGCGGGAGCGGCGGTTCGAGAGCGGGCTGCGGCTGGCGGCGTGGCCGGGGCCGGCGGCCGGCTGACGTCCGCCGCGGAATTTGCGGTGCGGACGGGCGCCCGGCGTCCGTAGGGTGCGGGGGTTGGTGCACTGGGGTGAAGGGCTGGCCGGCGAATGCTGATCTTTGACGCGGACGACACGTTGTGGGAGAACAACGTGATCTTCGAGCGGGTCATCGACGAGTTCCTGGAGTGGATGGTGCGCCCGGGGCTCGACCGGAAGGCGGTGCGGGCGGTGCTCGACGGGATCGAGGCCGCGAACGCACCGACCCTCGGGTACGGCAGCAAGGTCTTCCTGCACAGCCTGGGCGAGTGCGTGGCACGGCTGCGCGGACGGGCCGCGACGGCCGAGGAGTCGGCGCGGATCGCCGGGTGGGCGGCCGCCTTCACCGGGGACCGGGTGGAGCTGATTCCCGGAGTCGCGGAGACGCTGGCGGAGCTGGCGCGGCGGCACGAGCTGCTCCTGCTGACCAAGGGCGACGCCGAGGAGCAGGAGCGGAAGGTGGCGGCCTCGGGGCTGACCGGGCACTTCCGCGGGGTGCACATCGTGGCGGAGAAGGACGTGGCCACGTACGAGCGGCTGAAGCGCGCCTACGACCTGGTGCCGGACAAGACCTGGATGATCGGCAACTCCCCCAAGTCCGACATCCTGCCGGCGCGTTCGGCCGGCCTGAACGCGGTGTTCATCCCGAACGACCACACCTGGGTGCTGGAGCACGACGAGCTCGACCCGGGCGATACGAAGGTGCTGCGGCTGTCGGCGTTCAACGAGCTGCTGCGGCACTTCTGAGGGCGGACGGCACCGGCGGGGGTCGAGGAGGGACGACGTGAGGGAAGGAGACGGTGCGGTGCGACGGCCGGTGGTGTCGTGCGTGTTCGTGTGCCACGACGGTGCGGGGCGGGTGCTGCTGGCGCGGCGGAGCGCCGGGGCCCGGGACGAGCCGGGGACGTGGGACTGCGGCGCCGGGGCGCTGGAGTTCGGCGAGACCTTCGAGACCGCGGTGGCGCGGGAGGTCCACGAGGAGTACGGCACCCGGCCGCTCGGCATCGAGCAGCTCGGGGTGCGCAATGTGCTGCGCGGTGATCCGGTGGACTCGCACTGGGTCGCGGTGGTCTTCGCGGTGCGGGTGGCGCCGGACGAGGTGGCGATCGGTGAGCCGCACAAGTTCGATGCGCTGAGGTGGTGCCCGCCGGATGCCCTGCCCGCACCGCTGCATTCGCAGTGCGGGGAGAGCCTGGCGTTGTTCGTGCGGTCCGCCTCGTCACGGGAGTTGGCCGGCTAGCGGCTGGTCGGCGACGGCCGCCACCGGGCGCTCGGCGGCTTCCAGGAGCTGTTCGTCGGCGCGCAGGTCGGCGTCCGCGGAGCCGGCGTGGAGCGGGAGCCGGGTCCGCCGGTCGGGGGCGGCGGCAACGGATGTACCCGAGAGGACCGGCCGCCGCCCACCGCCGCCGCGGCCCTACAGCGGTGCGGTATCGGTGAGTTCGCCGTCCTCCAGGGCGAGCCAGCGGGTGATGCCCAGTTCCCGGAGGAACGTCAGGTCGTGGCTGACGACCACGAGCGCGCCCTCGTAGGACTCCAGGGCGGTGACCAGCCGGCGGACCGAGGCCATGTCGAGGTTGTTGGTCGGCTCGTCGAGCAGCAGCAGCTGCGGGGCGGGTTCGGCCAGCATCAGCGCGGCGAGCGAGGCGCGGAAGCGTTCTCCGCCGGAGAGCGTGCCGGCCTGCTGGTCGGCCCGGGCGCCCTTGAAGAGGAAGCGCGCGAGCCGGGCCCGGATGCGGTTGTTGGTGGCGTCCGGGGCGAAGCGGGCGACGTTCTCGACGATGGTCAGGTCGTTGTCCAGGACCTCCAGTCGCTGGGGGAGGAAGCGGTGCGGGACGTGGACCTCGGCGGTGCCGGACTCCGGTGGGATCTGGCCGGCGAGGGTGCGCAGGAGGGTGGTCTTGCCGGAGCCGTTGCGGCCGGTGAGGGCGATGCGTTCGGGACCGTGCACGTCCAGGTCGGCGCGGGCGCCGTAGCGGGTCCGCACCTCGCGCAGGGTGAGCACGCCGCGGCCCGGCGGGACGGCGGTGTGCGGCAGGTCGATGCGGATCTCGTCGTCGTCCCGGACCGCTTCGACGGCCTCGTCGAGGCGTTCCCGGGCTTCCTTGAGGCGTTCGGTGTGCAGGATGCGGTGTTTTCCGGCGGAGACCTGGGCCTCCCTCTTGCGTTCGTTCATGACGATCTTGGGTTCGCGCTTGTTGGCGCTCATCTTGTTGCCGTAGCGGACCCGGCGGGCCAACTTGACGTGGGCGTCGCTCAGTTCGCGTTTTTGGCGCTGGACGTCGGCCTCGGCGACCCGGACCATCCGTTCGGCCGCCTCCTGCTCGGCGGCCAGGGCGCGTTCGTAGTCGGTGAAGTTGCCGCCGTACCAGTGGACCTCACCGCCGCGGAGATCGGCGATCCGGTCGACCAGGCCGAGGAGTTCCCGGTCGTGGCTGACCACGAGGAGCACGCCGGACCAGCCGCCCACCGCGGTGTACAGGCGCTCGCGGGCGGCCCGGTCGAGGTTGTTGGTGGGCTCGTCGAGCAGCAGGACGTCCGGCCGGCGCAGCAGCAGGGCGGCCAGCCGGAGCAGGACGGATTCCCCGCCGGAGATCTCGCCGATGGTGCGGTCGAGGTCGATGCCGGTCAGGCCGAGCTGGTCGAGGGTGGCGCGGGCCCGCTCCTCGACGTCCCAGTCGTCGCCGATGGCGGTGAAGTGCTCCTCGCTCGGGTCGCCGTTCTCGATGGCGTGCAGGGCGGCGCGGGTGGCGGCGATGCCGAGTGCCTGGTCGACGCGGAGCGCGGTGTCGAGGGGGGCGTGCTGCGGGAGGTAGCCGAGCTCGCCGGCGGTCCGGACGCTGCCGGCGGTCGGGGTCAGCTCGCCCGCGAGGAGCTTCAACAGCGTTGACTTTCCTGACCCGTTGAGGCCGATCAGGCCGGTGCGGCCGGGGCCGACGGCGAGCTGGAAGTCCTCGAAGACGGCGCTGCCGTCGGGCCAGCTGAAGGCGAGGCCGGAGCAGACGAGGGACGCGGCGGAGGCGGCGCGGGATGCGGGGGTCTGGGACATACGGGTCTCCTGGGTGCGCGGAAGGTGTGCGGGGAACTGCGCGGGAGACACCGCGGGGGGACGCCGGAGGGCCGGGTGCGCCGGGGTACGCCGGTCGGCACGCCGAGGTCACGGACGGCGCCACGCGGTACGTCGGAACGTATGCGTGAGCGCGGTGTCTCAAGGACCTCAGACGAGCAACGGCCTTCTCCAATCGGCGGCAATGGGGCCGAGGAAGACGGTACGGGGGACGCCACGGAAAGGCAAACGCATTTTTCGTTGCGTTTGCCGGGGAGGGTGCTTCGCGCCTGCGTCCCCGGCCCCCCTGCCCTACTCCCCCGCCCCCACGCGCGGGCGCAGCCGTACCCGGGCGGGGCCGGTGGGCTGCAGGGTGATGCCGGCGGCGACCGGCACCTCCTCGTCCACGGCGTCGAGTTCGTACGCGCGCAGGAGGGTCGCCAGCGCGAGCACCGACTCCAGCATGGAGAAGTGCTGCCCGATGCAGGCGCGCGGGCCGCCGCCGAACGGGAACCAGGAGTACCGGTGCCGGTCCGCCTCCCGCTCGGGTGCGAACCGGCCGGGATCGAAGCGTTCCGGGTCCGGCCACAGCGCCGGGTCGCGGTGGGTGACCCAGGGCGCGACCACCACGTCCGCACCGGCCGGGATGCGGAAGCCGCAGATCTCGGTGGCTTCCACGGCCCGCCGGCTGACGACCGGTGCCGCCGGGTACAGCCGCATGGATTCCTTGAGCGCCTGCGTCAGGCACGGCAGCCGGTCCAGGTCGGCGGCGGCGGGGGTGCGGTCCGCCAGGACGCGGTCGATCTCCGCGCGGACCCGGGCCTGTTCCTCCGGATGCCGGGCGAGCAGGTGCAGGGTGAAGGCCAGCGAGGTCGCGGTGGTCTCGTGCCCGGCCAGCAGGAAGATCAGCACCTGTTCGCGCACCTCGGTGGCGTCCAGCGAACCGTCCTCGGCGTTGCCGGCCGCGGCGAGGAGCGAGAGCAGATCGTCGCCCCCGGCGGCGTCCGGTCCGTCCGCCGCTCCGGTCGCCGCGCGGCGCTCGGCGATGATCCGGTCGCACAGCGCGTCGAGTTCGTCGACGGCGGCCCGCGCCCGCAGATTGCCCGGGGTCGGCCACTGCCGCGGGATCTTCACCGGCACGTAGGCGCGCTGGACGACGTAGGCGTTGATGACCGGGGCGCAGCGGTGGATGGCGGCCACCGCCTCCTCCGCGTCCAGGCCGAACAGGATCCGGGCGACGGTGCGCAGCGCGAGCCGGTTCATCTCGGGGACCAGGTCGACGGTGGCGTCCCGTGCGGTCCGCCAGCGGTCGACGACGGTGGCGGCCTCGCCGGTCACGGCCGAGGCGTACCCGTCCACCCGGCGCTTGGTGAACAGCGGCTGCACCAGCCGGCGTTGCCGGAGGTAGTCGGCGTCCTGGCTGGTGAGCAGGCCGTTGCCGAACGCCTGCCGGACCTCCTCGTACAGCGGGTGGTCCTTGCGGAAGTTGGCGGCCTGCGAGGCGAGTATCTGCTGGACGCCCTCGGGCGCGAAGACGGCGTGGAACACGCTGCGCAGACCGGGCGGCCCGGCCTCCAGGCGGACCACGTCGCCGTGTCGGCGCTGCGCCTTCAGGAACGTGCTGAGGGAGTCCCGCCGCAGGTCGAGCATCGAGCCGAGGAGGGGGAGGCCGGCCGGGCCGGGGATGTCGTCCGTGGCAGTGCGGACGGGCCGGGAGCCGGCTGGGGAGTTGACCTGGGGGTCGGGCTGGGAGTCGGTGAGGGGCATGGTCGGATGTCTATCCCGGTTACGGGCGTTCCTACCCCCGGCCGGGGACCGGCCGGAATGTGGCGGGAAGCCGCGGGGGCCCGGGGTGGTGCCGGGCGGGGCCGCGTACCATGGGCCGGATGATCAACAAGCGTGCCGGCCGCCCGGCCACCGCGGGCGCGGCGCCCTGCCGGGTCACCGTCTGCCGCGGCTGCTGCTGCGGCGATGCGGCCAAGATCCCGGGCGTGGACCACGCCGGTCAGATACCCCGGCTGCGGGCTGCGCTGGACGGTGCGGCGCCGGTGCGTGCCTCGGAGTGCCTGGACGTCTGCGACCAGGCGAACGTCGTGGTGGTGCAGCCCTCGCCGGCCGGCCGGGCGGCGGGTGGCCGTCCGGTGTGGCTGGGGCTGGTCAACGACGACGACGCGCTGGCCGACATCGCCGCCTGGATCCGGGCCGGCGGACCCGGTCTCGCCGAGCCGCCGGGCATCCTGGACCTCTACACGATCACGGTGTCGCGGCGGGTACGGGAGGGACTGGCGGACTGAGCGCACCGGCGCACTTCCCCCGGCGCACCCGCCCTCCTGCCGGATACCGGCTCTTCCCCCCGGCGTACCGGCCCTCCTGCCGGATACCGGCTCTCCCCCCGGCGTCGGCCCGCCCTCCTGCCGGTTACCGGAGTCTTACGAACACGGGCCGGGTCGCGCGCCGCGCCGCGCGGTGGTGTTGGCTTGGGGCATGAGGTCCCTCCCGGGAAGGGCCGGCTGACCCGTGCAGCACGGTCCGCCGCCCGCCGCTCCCCCGCCCGCCCCCGCGCCCGGGCCGCCCCGGCGCGTCCTGGTCGTCGAGGACGATCCGACCGTCGCCGAGGTCGTCACCGGCTATCTCTCCCGGGCCGGATACGCCACCGAGCACGCCGCCGACGGGTTCGCCGCGCTGGACCGGGCCGCGGTCTTCCGGCCGCATCTGGTCGTCCTGGACCTGATGCTGCCCGGCCTCGACGGCCTGGAGGTGTGCCGCCGGCTGCGCCGCGCCGACGACGGGCCCGCGGTCCCGGTGGTGATGCTGACCGCGCGCGGCGAGGAGGCGGACCGCATCCTCGGGCTGGAGCTGGGCGCGGACGACTACGTGACCAAGCCGTTCAGCCCGCGCGAACTGGTGCTGCGGATCGGCTCGGTGCTGCGCCGCGCGGAGTCC
The DNA here is from genome assembly GCF_040640655.1 of Streptomyces sp. NPDC021749. NCBI lineage: Bacteria > Bacillati > Actinomycetota > Actinomycetes > Kitasatosporales > Streptomycetaceae > Streptomyces > Streptomyces sp. NPDC021749. The sequence goes on from NZ_JBFACE010000024.1 coordinate 94,663, forward strand.
CCGCCGCCGTCCGCGGCGCCCGCACCCGTACTCCGGGCCGGGGACCTGACCGCCGACCCCGAGGGCCGCCGGGCCGACCGCGCCGGACGCGAACTCGCCCTCACCGCCCGCGAGTTCGATCTGCTGGTGTTCCTGATGCGGCACCCGGGGCGGGTGTTCTCCCGGGAGGAGCTGCTGCGCCGGGTGTGGGGGTGGGAGTTCGGCGATCTGTCGACGGTGACCGTCCATGTGCGGCGGCTGCGCGAGAAGATCGAGTCGGATCCGGCGGCGCCCCGGCTGGTGACGACGGTCTGGGGCGCGGGCTACCGCTTCGATCCGGCGCAGGGCTCCCCCGGGCCGGGAGAGGCGGACGAGAGGTTTCTGCCATGACGGACTTCCTGCTCATCGTGGGGCTGGCGGCGCTCGCCGCGGCACTGGTGGGGCTGCTCGCCGCGCCCGCGGTACGGGCGCTGCGGCGCCGTTCGGTGGCGCTGTCGCTGTTCGCGGTGGCGGCGCTGGCCGTGGCCGCGATGGCGGCGGGCACGGTGGCGGTCGCCCAGGCGATGCTGCTGTCCGGGCACGACCTGGGGGTGGTGATGGCCGTGGTGGCGGTGTCGGGGGTGGTGTCGCTGGCGGCCGCGCTGCTCTTCGGGCGGCGGATCGCGGCGGGCAGCCGGGAGCTGGCGCGGTCGGCGCGTACGGTGGGCAGCGAGGGCGGATTCGTCGCGCCGGACGAGCCGCCGACGGCCGAACTGGCGGCGCTGTCCCGGGCCTTGGAGGAGACCAGCGCGCGACTGGCCGAGGCCCGCGAGCGCGAGCGGGCCCTGGACGGCTCCCGGCGCGAGCTGATCGCGGGGATCTCGCACGATCTGCGGACCCCGCTCGCCGGGCTGCGGGCGATGGCCGAGGCGCTGGAGGACGGCGTCGCCGAGGACCCCGCGCGCTACCACGCGCGGATCCGGATTGAGGTGGAACGGCTGGCCGCCATGGTCGACGACCTCTTCGAACTGTCCCGGATCCAGGCCGGGGCGCTGGCCCTGACCCTGTCGCGGGTGTCGGTGTACGACCTGGTGGACGACGCGCTGACCGGGGCCCGGCCGCTGGCACGGGCGGGCGGGGTGCGGCTGGTGGACGGCGGGGTGGCCCCGCTGCCGGTGCGGGTGGACGCCCAGCAGATCACCCGTGTGCTGGGCAATCTGCTGGTCAACGCGATCCGGGCGACCCCGGCCGAGGGGACCGTCGCGGTCAGCACCCGGCAGGAGGCGGACCGGGTGGTCCTGGCCGTCGAGGACGGCTGTGGCGGCATCCCGCCGGAGGACCTGGCCCGGGTCTTCGACACCGGCTGGCGCGGTGGCAGCGCCCGTACCCCGCGCGCGGACGGCCAGGCCGGCGCGGGACTGGGCCTGGCGATCGTCCGGGGCATCGTGGAGGCCCACGGCGGCCGGGCAACGGTACGGAACACCGGCGCGGGCTGCCGGTTCGAGGTGGCGCTGCCGGGGGCGGGGGCGTAGGGCCCGGCGGGCACCGCCCCGCCGGCTCAGGTGCGGGCGGCCGCCCGGTCCCGTTCCTCCGGTCCGGGACCGGCGGCGTGGTGCGCGTCGTCCGTCCGGCGCTCCGGGAGGTCCCGGACGGTGCGGACCGGTGAGAGGACCAGGGTCAGGGCGGCGAGCGGCACCCCGGCGGTCGTGATCCACAGGGCGGTGCGGACCCCGAGGGCGGAGCCGAGCGCACCGCCGAGCAGGGCACCCAGGGGCAGCGTCCCGTAGTTGAGGAAGGCGCTGCTGGCCACCAGCCGGCCGAGCAGGTACGGCGGGCAGTACCGCTGCTGGAAGCCCACCTTGAGGATGTTGCCGCCCACCACCCCCGCACTGACCCCGAAGCTGCCCGCGACGTAGAGCAGCGTGCCGGCTCCCTGCGTGGTCAGCGGGATGAGCAACGCGGCGCTGGGCAGGCCGAGTTCGTACAGCAGCATGGCGCGGGCGGTGCCGAGCCCGGCGGCGGCGCGGCGCACCAGGAACGCGCCCGCGATGCCGCCCGTACTGGCCAGCGCGAGCAGTCCGCCGACGGCTCCGGAGGGCAGGCCGACCTCGCGTACCAGGAAGACGGCGACCAGAGACTGGTAGGCCATCAGCGCGAGGTTGGAGAGGGCACCGAAGAGCGTCAGCGTACGGAACCACACATCGCCGGCGACCAGCCGCACGCCCTCGGCGATCTCGGCAGGCAGGGAGCGCGCCGCGCGGCCGTCGTTGCGTTCCGCCGGGCGGGGTTCGCCGTGCCGGATGCCGAGCAGGCACAGCAGCGAGACGAGGAACGTTCCGGCGTTGGCCAGCAGGCCGTTGACCGCGCCCGCCAGTTGGGCCAGCAGGCCGGCGGTGCCCTGCCCGACGATCTGCGCGGCGGAGGCGCTGCCGTGCAGCTTGGCGTTGCCCTCGGCCTGGTCGGCGGGGTCGAGGAGGGTGGGGAGGTAGGCGCTGTACGCGGTCTGGAAGACCACCGCGGCGCCGCCGGTCAGCAGGGCCACCGCGAGCAGCGCTCCCAGCCCGAGCCTGCCGTACCGGGCGAGGACGGGGACGGCGGCGAAGAGCGTCAGGGACAGTGCGGCGGAGGCGAGCATCAGGGGGCGGCGGCGGACCCGGTCCACCCATACGCCGACCGGGAGGCCGATCAGCAGCCAGGGCAGCCAGCCGGCGGCGGCGAGCAGTCCGACCGCGAAGGTGGAGGCGTGCAGGGTGGACACCGCGACGAGCGGCATGGCCACGTTGGTGACCGCGGCCCCGAATTTCCCGGCCGTCTCGCCGCACCACAGCAGCCGGAAGTCGCGGTGCCGGCGGAGCAGGCCGCTCACCGGTCGCCGCCCCCGTCGGCGGCCCCGCTCTCCTTCCGGGGGAAGGACTGCAGTTGGACGAGGACCGGCCGGACCGGTTCGCCGTCCGCCGCGGACGGCTTCCGGTTCGCGTCCAGCGCCGCCGCCCGGTGCCGCTCGACGACCTCGGCCAACTCGGCGTTGAGCGACGCGAGTTGCTCGGCGGTCATCCGCAGGTCCTGCCAGCGGGAGAGGGTGCCGGCGTTGTGCCACTCGGGCTCCCAGTCCTCGGTGAGGTAGCTGGTGACCTGGTGGAAGTCCCGCTGGACGAACTCGTGGAGGTAGACCGACAAGGCGCCGCGGGTGGCCGGATCGTCGCGGAATTCGGTGGTGTCGAGGCGGTGGGAGACCCGGGCCGCCCGCCACCAGCGTTCGCGCTTGGTGCCCCGGCCGGTTTCCTCCTCGATGAAACCGTGGTCGGCGAGGTGGCGCAGGTGCCAGCTGACGGTGCCGGTGTTCTCGCCGAGCCGCCGGGCCACCCCGGTCGCGGTGTCCGGGCCGTCGAGGGTCAGCAGGTCCAGGATGCGCATCCGCAGGGGGTGCGCCAGGCCGCGCAGGCTGCGGGCGTCCATCCGGCGCTCGGGAAGGGCACCGGACGGCTGCGCAGGCGGTATTGAGGGATCGTCAGGCATGGGGCGAGCATAGTGTTGCAGAGGGTTCTCTGCATAGGGTTCTCTGCAAACAATCCTCTGCAGACGGTTCGCCGCAGGACAGTTGGCCGCAGACGGTTCGCCGCAGGACAGTCGGCCGCAGGCGGTTCGCCGCAGACAGTTGGCCGCCGACGGTTTCGCGGCGTCTGGGGGTACGCCCCCGCAAGGACTGCCTACGGACCCCCGTCCTTCCCGTCCTCCGGCGTCCACAACGGGTGTTCACGCCGCGCCCATGCCGTGTCGACCGACCCGGTGCGCAGCCCCACCCTCGACTCGGGGTCCCGGTACGCCATCCAGATGTGGCCGCCGATCACGATGAGCAGGCTGAGGGCGAGCCAGTCGTGGACGAAGGTGGCGCCGGTGCGCCAGACCAGGGGTGCCAGGTGTGTGAACCACATCAGCAGGCCGGTGCCGGTCATCACCAGCACCGCGCCGGCGAGCCAGGCGGCGTACAGCTTCTGGCCGGCGTTGAACTTGCCGGCCGGGCGGGCTCCCCGGCGGCGCAGTACGGCCCGCAGCCAGCGCCATTCGTGCGGGCCGAAGCGGTTGAGGCGGGTGAGGTCGGCGCGCAGCGCACGGGAGGCCAGGCCGAGCAGCAGCGGGACCGGCAGCAGGATGCCGGACCACTCGTGGAGGGTGACCATCAGGGCGCGGCGGCCGACGAGTTGGGCGAGGAAGGGGAGGTAGAGGCAGGCCGCAGTGGCCACGCAGACGGCCATGAGGCCGGCGGTGGCGCGGTGCACCCGGTGTTCGGCGCGGGTGAAGCGCGGGACGCGGGGGCGGTCCGCGGAGGAACCGGCGCCGCTGTCAGGTCGTGGGGACATCGTCCCGTCCGTTCGACCGGCCGACCCAGGCGTCGACGTCATATCCGAGCTGCTCCCAGTATCCGGGCTGGACGTGGTCGGTGACGGTGATCCCGGAGAGCCACTTCGCCGACTTGTAGAAGTACATGGGCGCGACGTAGAGGCGCACCGGCCCGCCGTGGTCGTGGCCGAGCGGCCGGTCCTGCATCCGCAGGGCGATCAGCACGTCGTGGCGGCGGGCCTGTTCGAGGGTGAGGGATTCGCTGTAGGCGCCGTCGAAGCAGGTGAAGCGGACGGCCTTGGCCTCGGGGCGGACCCCGGCGGCGTCGAGGAGGGTGGCCAGCCGCACCCCCTCGAACGGGGTGCGGGGCACCCGCCAGCCGGTTACGCACTGCACGTCGCGGACCAGCCGGGTCTGCGGCAGGGCGCGCAGGTCGGCGAGACGGTAGCTGGCGCGGTGGCGCACCAGGCCGTCGATGGTGAGGCGGTAGCCGTTCTCGTCCTTGTGCGGGACGGAACCGGTCACCGAGTAGTAGCGGAAGCCGCCGCCGGCGGGCAGCAGACCGGACAGGCCGGTGGGGTCGTTCTGCGCGGCGGCGCCGAGGGTTTCGTCGTAGGCGCGCTGGAGGTAGGGGGCCGCGGCGACGCCGGCGGCGCCGGCCGCGAGCATTCCGAGCACCACCCGGCGGCCGACGGGCGTGCCGTGCCGGTCCCCGTCGTGGTCGGCCGGGCGGGCCGGATTCGCGTCCTTGGTCACTCCTCGATTCGAACACCGCGCGGGCGCCGGGGCCAGTGTCCGGGCCCCGGCGTCAGACTTTCGTCATCTGCCGGCCGGCCGGGCCGGGGCGGCTCCCCCGGCCGTGCGGCCGAGGGCGGTGTCGCGGGCGGCCCGGAAGGCGCGGACGGGGTCGCGGCCCCCGTACCCCCAGGGGGCGCGGGTCCGGTACCGGCCGATCCGCGCGAAGAGGGCGGCGGCCTCGGCCATCCGTCCCTCGTGGAAGGTGGCGTGGGCCAGGAAGTTGAGGTCGACCTTGCCGCGGGGGTGGTCCTCGCCCTCCCATTCCAGCCACCAGTCGAAGGCGGCCTGCCGGAGCCGGTGCGCGTGCCGGGTGGTCCAGTGGCCGGAGTACGCCGGGTCGGGCGGCTCCAGCCCGGCGGCGACCCGTACGCGGTAGCGCTCGGCGTGTGCGACGACGGGGAGCAGGGCGAGCGGGGAGTCCGCGGGGGCCCGGGCCGCGGCCCGGGCGGCGAAGTCATGGGCCGGGTGCCGCGGGTCGTCGGCGGCGTGCGGCTGCTGTTCGGCCAGGCAGGCGACCATCAGGTGGTGGGCGTGGTGGTGCTCGGGGTGCCGGGCCCGGATCTGCCGGAAGGCGTGGTCGCGGGCGTCCGCGGTGCCGGTGCGGCGGGCCAGGATCAGGGCGCCGAGCCAGGGCGTGGGGTCGTCGGGCAGCAGCCGGGCGGCGGCCGCGCAGGCCGCGGCGGCGGCATCGGTGCCGGTCTCGCCGCGCAGCGCCCGCCGGACGGTGGCGACGGCGAGGAGGGTGGCCGCATCGCCGCTGTCCGGTTCGGCGAGCTGCCAGTCACCGGCCCAGGCGGCACTGCCCGGGCAGCCGGCCAGCACCGTTAATCGGTGGCCCCGGCGGTCCCAGTCGGTGCCGGTCTCGGCGAGCAGGGTGCGCACCCGGGCCCACTGGCCGAGCGCGAGCGCGTCGGCGGCGACGGCCAGCTCGGCGTCGTCCAGGGCGGGGCCGGTGGCCGGGCCGGCTGCGCGGCCGGCGGGGCCGAGGGCCGCGGGGGTCAGGGGCGGCGAGGGGGAAATCGACATCACGGGTCAGCGGGCTCCATGGCGCGCCGCGCCGGTCGTGCGCCGCACCTGTCGTCCTTGGTGGGCGGGGCCGGGTTTGCGCGCACCTGTGCAGAGGGTGACGGTCTGGTCCGCACCAGTCATCACGCACAGCAAAGCGCTACGTAGAGCTCCCCGTCAAGGCGGAAAGAGGAATGGCTGGATCCGCCAACGCCTCCGGGGGCACGCCGCGCGGGCCGCACCCATGGCCTTCCGGACCGCCGCCCCGTCCGGCCACAGCCCGGGGCGCCGCCCGCCAGGCCACCGCCCGTCCGGGCCGCCGCCCGTCAGGCCACCGCCCGGGCCGCCGCCCGGCCCGCCGTACGGCCGGAGAAGAGGCAGCCGCCGAGGAAGGTGCCCTCCAGCGAACGGTAGCCGTGCACCCCGCCACCCCCAAAACCGGCCGCCTCGCCCGCCGCGTAGACGCCGGGCAGGGGCGTCCCGCCGTCGGTCAGCACCCGCGAGGAGAGGTCGGTCTCCAGCCCGCCGAGCGTCTTGCGGGTGAGGATGCTCAGCCGGACGGCGATCAGCGGGCCGGCCTTGGGGTCGAGCAGCCGGTGCGGGGCCGCGGTGCGGATCAGCCGGTCGCCGAGGTACTTGCGGGCCCCGCGCATCGCCGTCACCTGGAGGTCCTTGGTGAAGGAGTTGGTGATCTCCCGGTCCCGGGCCACGATCTCGCCGCGCAGCGCGGCCTCGTCGATCAGCGGCTCCTTGGTGAGCGCGTTCATCCGCCGTACCAGGTCGGGCAGCGAGCGCTCGACGATGAAGTCCGCGCCCCGGTCCATGAATGCCTGCACCGGAGCGGGCGCGCCGCCCCTGGCCCGGCCCAGCACGTCCCGGATGCTCTTGCCGGTCAGATCCGGGTTCTGCTCGGAGCCGGAGAGCGTGAACTCCTTCTCGATGATCTTCCGGGTGAGCACGAACCAGGTGTGGTCGTGCCCGGTGCGCATGATGTGTTCGAGGGTGCCCAGGGTGTCGAAGCCCGGGAACAGCGGCACCGGCAGCCGCCGGCCGCGGGCGTCCAGCCACAGCGGCGAGGGGCCGGAGAGGATCCGGATGCCGTGCAGCGGCCAGATCGGGTTCCAGTTGTCGATGCCCTCGGTGTAGTGCCACATCCGGTCGCGGTTGACGATCCGTCCGCCGGCCGCCTCGGTGATGCCCAGCATCTTGCCGTCGACGTGCGCGGGCACGCCGGACAGCATCCGCGCCGGCGGGGTGCCCAGGCGCTCGGGCCAGTTGGCGCGCACCAGCTCGTGGTTGCCGCCGATGCCGCCGGAGGTGACGACCACGGCCTGCGCCCGCAGCTCGAAGGCGCCGGTCACCTCGCGGCTGCTGGGCCTGCCGCGCGGGACGTCCGAGGGCGCCAGGACCTCGCCGCCGACCGTGTCCACGGCGCCGGCGCTGCGGGTGAGGGAGGTGACCCGGTGCCGGAAGCGGAGGTCCACCAGGCCGCGCGCGGCCCCGGCCCGCACCCGGCGCTCGAACGGCGCGACCAGGCCGGGGCCGGTGCCCCAGGTGACGTGGAAGCGGGGGACGGAGTTGCCGTGCCCGGTCGCGTCGTAGCCGCCGCGCTCGGCCCAGCCCACGACGGGGAAGAACCGCACGCCCTGCCGGTGCAGCCAGGACCGCTTCTCGCCGGCCGCGAAGTCGACGTAGGCCTCGGCCCATTTGCGGGGCCAGTGGTCCTCCGGACGGTCGAATCCGGCCGTGCCGAGCCAGTCCTGCCACGCCAGGGCGTGGCTGTCGCGGATCCGCATCCGGCGCTGTTCGGGCGAGTCGACGAGGAAGAGGCCGCCGAAGGACCAGTGCGCCTGCCCACCGAGGGACTGCTCGGGCTCCTGGTCGAGCAGGATCACCGTGCGCCCGGCGTCCACCAGTTCCGCGGTGGCCGCCAGGCCCGCCAGCCCCGCTCCGATCACGATCACATCAGCGTCGTACGCCATCAGTAGCCTCTCCTCGCCGGGGCGCGGGCGTTCCGGCCGCCCCCGCGCCGCCCGGGTGGAACGATCCTCAGTGCACCCGACTGCCGCGTCAACCGTCCGTTACCGCGCAGTAGAGGAAGGCGCGCGGGAGAATGGGAGTGACCAGCGCCACCCCTCACCCGCCGCCGGATGGCTATCCTCAGGCGCATCCCCCGCCCCGCGCGATAGAGGTGCGACGTGACGGTGATACTGCTCGCCCTCGGAGCGGCCTGCTGTCTGGGACTCGGCTTCGTACTCCAGCAAGCCGCCGCACAGCACGCTCCGATGAAGGACTACCTCTCCCTGCGTCTGCTGTTCGACCTCGTCCGGATGCCGCTGTGGGTGGCCGGCATCGGCCTGATGGTGGTCGGCATGGCACTGGGCGCGGTCGCGCTGGGGATGGGCGACATCACTCTGGTGGAGCCCTTGCTCGCGACCAATCTGCTGTTCGCGATGGCGCTGTCGAGACGGCTGACCAAACAGCGGCTGGGCCGCACCGGCTGGGCCGGGCTGTGGCTGCTGGCCGGCGGGGTCACCGCGTTCATCGTGGCCGGCCGGCCGCGGGGCGGTCAGCGCAGCACCGATCACCTCTGGCAGTGGCTGATCATGGGCATCGTGCTGGGCACCGCCCTGGTGCTGGCGGCGGTGGCCAAACGGGAGCGGACGCACGTGAGCCTGGAGGCCGCGCTGCTGGGCGTGGCGGCCGGCTTGATATACGGCCTGCAGGACGCGCTGACGCGGATCAGCGGCGAGCACTTCGGCCAGGGCGGCTGGTCGGCCCTGCTCACCAGATGGCAGCCCTACGCCATCGTGGTGCTCGGTGTCCTGGCCCTGGTGATGGTGCAGAGCGCCTTCGAATCGGCACCGCTGAGACTGTCCCTGCCCGCGCTGACCGCGGCCCAGCCGCTGGCCGGGATCCTGTGCGGGGTCGGTTTCCTCGGCGACCAGCTACGGGTCACCGCCGGCGCACTGGCCTGGGAGGCCGCCGGTATCGCGGCCGTGGTCGCGGGCATCGTCCTGATCGGCACCCACCCGGCGATGCCACCGGGCGCGGGCCGCCCTTCGGACGTCCGCGAAATGCAGCCGCACTGATCCTTCGCCCGCGTACCGGGAGGGGACGGACCGGAGGACGAAGTCTGGAGGGCTGTCACCGCGCCCGACACACCACGCCCGCCGCCAGGCGCCACGGCGAGACACCCCGCGGCGGGAAAGACCAGTACGTGGGAGGCAACGCAAAGCGCAGCGGACGGGTGGGGACAATGACCCCATGAACGCTGACGAGGTGCTCGACATCGTCGACGAGAACGACCAGGTCGTGGGGCAGGCCCCGCGCGGCGAGAGCTATGCGCGGCGGATGCGTACGCGTGCCGCCTTCGTGCTGGTCCGGGACGCCGAGGACCGGATCTTCGTGCACCGCCGCACCCCGGAGAAGCTGGTGTTCCCCGCGCACTACGACATGTTCGTGGGCGGTGTGGTGGGGGCCGGTGAGAGCTACGACCAGGCGGCGCTGCGCGAGGCCGAGGAGGAGCTGGGCGTGCGGGGGCTGCCGCAGCCGGAGCCGCTGTTCAAGTTCCTCTACGAAACGGCCGAGCACACGTGGTGGTCGGCGGTGTACCAGGTGCGCTGCACGCTGCCGGTCACCCCGCAGGAGGCGGAGATCGACTGGTACGCGTTCCTGACCGATGAGGAGCTGATCGCCCGGCTGGACGTATGGCCGTGGACGCCGGACGGGATGGCCGCGTACCGGCAGCTGCTCGCCCGGCGGGAGCGGGGGGAGTGCTGATGCGGGCCGGCTGCGGGACACCCCGGACGGGCGGGCGTCGGCGATGAGCCGCGGCGGTGGGCTGCGGGCGGCCGGCGAGGCGGTACGGCTCTGGTTCGTGCCCGCGCGCGTCCGGGAAGAGGGGTCGACCCCCGACTACCGGTTCTCGCTGGCCAACGAGCGGACGTTCCTGGCCTGGTTGCGGACCGGGCTGGCGCTGATCGGCGGCGGGTTCGCGGTGGACCAGTTCCTGCCCCGGCTGCACGGCACGCTGCGGGTGAGCTTCACCGTCGTCCTGCTGGTAGCCGGCGGACTGTGCGCGCTGCGGGCGGTCAACCACTGGGTGCGCTGCGAGCGGGCGATGCGGCGCGGCGAGGACCTGCCGGTGTCCCGCTTCCCCAGTGCGCTGGCGCTGGCCGTCGGGCTGCTCGCGGCGGCGGTGGTCGTGCTGGTGCTGCTGGGCCGGACGAACTAGGCGATGGCACGGGCGGAGCCGGGGGCGGGCGGCGCCGGGGCGGGGCCGCGGCCGGCGTCGGACCGGGATCCGGGGCTGCAGCCGGAGCGGACCCGGCTGGCCTGGCGGCGGACCACCCTGTCCGCCACGGTCGTGGCACTGCTGGCCGGCCGGCAGCTGCTGAGGAACGCGGAGCACGGGGCGGCGGTGGCGGCGGTGGCGGCGCTGACCGGCCTGTGGTGGCTCGGCTTCGTCGTCGTCGCGCACCGCAGGATGCGGGCCATGGCCACCGGCCGCCCGCCGGGGCTGCCGCCGCGGTCCGCGTTGCTGCTGGTCGGCTGCACGCTCGCGCTGGCGCTGTGCGGTGCGGCGATCCTGCTGCAGGGGTGAGCCGCTGCTGCGGCAGGGGCCGTTCCTGTACCGGGGTGATCTGCGGGGCCGGGGCCCGTGGGCCCGGCCGTCGGTTTCCCGTCGGGGCGGGCGGCGGGGGTACCGTGGCCCGACCCGCGGCGGCGGAGCGTACCCGAACTCCCCGTGCGGGGTGGGGCACTGACGTCGCATCGGAGCAGGAGGCGCAGCCATGACGGAAGCGGCGGAACGGACCACGGCGGCCGGGCGGAGCGGACCGGAGGAGCCGTATCTGACCGAGGTCGCGGGCGGGGTGCACGCCTTCGTCCAGCCGGACGGTGGCTGGTGCCTGAACAACGCGGGCTTCCTCACCGACGGCGGCACCACCCTCGTCGTGGACACCGCCGCCACCGAGCGCCGGGCCCGGCTGCTGCGGCGGCGGATCGCGGAGAGCGGCGCCCCGGCGCCCCGGTTCGTGGTCAACACCCACCACCACGGCGACCACACCTACGGCAACGGGGTCTTCGCGCCCGAGGCGACCGTCATCGGGCACGCCGCCTGCCGCCGGGAGCTGCTGGCCGCCGGGCACCAACTGCACGCCGTCTGGCCGGAGGTGGAGTACGGCGACATCCGGCTCACCCCGCCGACCGTCACCTACACCGACGAGCTCACCCTCCGCCTCGGGAGCACCGAGGTACGGCTGATCCACCCGGGGGTGGCCCATACGCCCGGGGACACCGTGGTCTGGCTGCCCCGGCAGCGCATCGTCTTCGCCGGGGACCTGGTCTTCCACGGCGGCACCCCGTTCCTGTTCATGGGCTCGCTCACCGGCTCGCTCACGGCGGTCGAGCTGCTGCGCTCGCTGGACGCGGTCACCGTCGTCCCCGGCCACGGCCCGGTCGCCGGGCCCGAGGTGTACGACGTCATCGAGCGCTATCTGCGGTTCGTCGGTGAGCTGGCGCAGGAGGGCCGGGCGGCCGGCCGTACCCCGCTTCAGGTGGCACAGCGGGCGGAGCTCGGCCCGTTCGCGGAGCTGGCGGAGTCGGAGCGGCTGGTGGCCAATCTGCACCGGGCGTACGCGGAGCTGGCGGGCGGGGCGCCGGGGGCCCCGCTCGATCCGCTGGTCGGGTTCGGCGACATGGCGGTGATGAACGGCGGCGTGCCGGTGGCCTGTCACGCCTGAGGCGGCGGCCGGGGGTGGCCGGAATCCTCCCGTGCGGCGGTGCGTGACGGACGCCCCACGTACCGCCACTGGACGCCATACCGACTAGTCGGCATGATCGTGCCACGACCGATCGACCGTCGGACCGTCCACTCCCCACGGAACCGTCGGACCGTCCACTCCCCACGGAGGAGCACGATGAGCAAGGGCACCCCTCCCCCCACGGCCCCGGACCGGGAGGATCCCCCCGGCCTCGACCTGGCGCGGCTGCGCGCGCACCTGGACCGGGAGCGGCCCGGGCTGGCCGGCGGCCCGCTGCGGGCGGAGCTGATCGAGGGCGGGCGGTCCAACCTCACCTACCGGGTCACCGACGGCACCGCCCGGTGGGTCGTCCGACGGCCGCCGCTCGGCCACGTCCTGGCCACCGCGCACGACATGCGGCGCGAGCACCGGGTGATCAGCGCCCTGCACCCCACGCCGGTGCCGGTGCCCGAGACGCTGCTGCTGTGCGAGGACGAGTCGGTGATCGGCGCCCCGTTCTACGTGATGGAGCTGGTCGAGGGCACGCCGTACCGCACCGCCGCCCAGCTGGCGCCGCTCGGCCCGGAGCGCACCCGCGCCGTGGTGCTGTCCCTGGTGGACACGCTGGTGGAGCTGCACGCCGTGGACCCGGAGGCGGTGGGGCTGGGCGACTTCGGCCGTCCGGAGGGCTTCCTGGAGCGCCAGCTGCGGCGCTGGGGCAAGCAGCTGGCCGCCTCGAAGAACCGTGAACTGGCCGGGATCGACGAGCTGCACGAGGCGCTCGGCCGGGCACTGCCCGCCTCGCCCGCGCCGGCCGTCGTGCACGGCGACTACCGGCTGGACAACGTCCTGGTCGGCGCCGACGACACGATCAAGGCCGTGCTGGACTGGGAGATGTCCACCCTCGGTGACCCGCTGACCGACCTCGGTCTGCTGGCGATGTACAGCTCGGACCTGGGCCTGCCCGAGTCCCCGGTCAGTACGACCAGCGGCGCCCTGGGCCACCCCTCCCCCGCCGCGCTGATCGAGCGTTACGCGGCCCGCTCGGGCCGGGACACCTCGGCCATCGCCTGGTACACCGCGTTCGCCTGGTTCAAGCTCGCGGTGATCCTCGAAGGCATCCACTACCGCTTCACGCTCGGCCAGACCGTCGGCGCCGGTTTCGACCGGATCGGCGAGCTCGTGCCCGTCTTCATCGACCGCGGACTGACCACCCTCAAGGAAGGCTGAGCCCATGGACTTCGCATTCGACGCCCGGACCGAGGAGCTGCGCGCGCGGCTGCTGACGTTCATGGACGAGCACGTCCTCCCCGCCGAGCGGACCGCCCACGAGCAGCGGGCCGGCCTCGCCTCGCCGTGGGACACCCCGGCGGTCGTCGAGGAACTGAAGGCGGAGGCCCGCCGGCAGGGGTTGTGGAACCTGTTCCTGCCGGACGAGGAGTACGGCGCCGGGCTGACCAATCTCCAGTACGCGCCGCTGGCCGAGATCACCGGCCGCAGCCCGCAGCTGGCGCCGACCGCGCTGAACTGCGCGGCGCCGGACACCGGCAACATGGAGGTGCTGGCGCAGTTCGGCAACGAGGCGCAGAAGAAGCAGTGGCTGGAGCCGCTGCTGGCCGGCGAGATCCGGTCGGCGTTCGCGATGACCGAACCGGACGTGGCCTCGTCGGACGCCACCAACATCACCACGCACATCGAGCGGGACGGCGACGACTACGTCATCAACGGCCGCAAGTGGTACATCTCCGGCGCGATGAACCCGCTGTGCCAGATCTTCATCGTGATGGGCAAGACCGACCCGGACGGACCGGACCTGCGCCGCCAGCAGTCGATGGTCCTGGTGCCGCGCGACACCCCCGGCCTGGAGGTGAAGCGCGCCATGCAGGTCTACGGGTACGAGGACCACTACCACGGCGGCCATGCCGAGGTGGTGTTCCACGACGTACGGGTGCCGGTGGGCAATCTGATCGGCGAGGAGGGCGGCGGCTTCGGCATCGCCCAGGCCCGGCTCGGCCCCGGCCGGATCCACCACTGCATGCGGCTGATCGGCATGGCCGAGCGCGCCATCGAGCTGATGTGTCAGCGGGCGGTGACCCGTACGGCGTTCGGCAAGCCGCTGGCCCGGCAGGGCGTCGTCCAGGAGTGGATCGCCGACGCCCGGGTGGCGGTGGAGCAGCTGCGGCTGCTGGTGCTGAAGACCGCGTGGCTGATGGACACCGTCGGCAACAAGGGCGCCCACACCGAGATCCAGGCCATCAAGATCGCCACACCGCGCACGGTCGTCGACATCCTCGACAAGGCGGTCCAGTTGCACGGCGCGGGCGGCGTGAGCCAGGACTTCCCACTCGCCGAACTGTGGGCCGCGGCCCGCACCCTGCGCCTGGCGGACGGCCCGGACGAGGTCCACCAACGGTCCCTGGCGCGGCGGGAGTTGAAGCGGTACCAGTAGGCGGCGGACCGGCCGCGGTGGACGCGAGCCGGGGCCGTACCGTGGGGGCGGCCCCGGCTCGGGGGGTGCGCTGCAGGCTGGTGGGGGTGTGCTGCAGGCTGGCTGGTGGGGGCGGCTGCAGGCCGGCAGGGGGTGGCCCCAGGCCGGTAGGGGGCGGCCAGGCCTCCGGGACCCGTAAGGGGGCGTCGAACGGATCCCGTAGGGGACGGAAGGGCCCCCTGCGGGGCCACAACGGGGTGGGAGGGTGGAGGTATTCCCCGTCCCCGGCCCCGGGTTCCGGTTCCGGTTCCGGGGACGATCCCGGTCCCGGTCCCGGTCCCGGCCCCGGTTACGGTCGCAGCGCCCGCAGCAGGAGGTCGGCCAGGTGGTCGGCGACCTGTTGCGGGCTGAGGGGGCCGTTTTCGCGGTACCAGGTGCCGAGGTGGTGCACGGAGCCGAAGTGGTAGTCGACGACGAGGTCGGCGGGGACGTCGGCGGCGAACACGCCGGAGCGCTGGCCCTCCTCGATCAGGGCGCGGAACCGTTCGTGGTAGCGCCGCCGTTCGGCGCGTACCTGCTTGTCCTTCTCCGGGCTGAGGTGGTGCATCGACCGGAAGAAGATCTTGGTGTCGTCGAGGTTCTCGATGGTGGTGACGACGACGTCGGCGGCGGCGTCCCGCAGCCGCTGCTCGACCGGGGCGTCGGCGCCGGCGAAGTGGTCGAGGCGTTCCTGCTGGAGCCGCAGGACCCGGCCGTAGACCTCGTGCAGCAGGTCGTCCTTGGAGCCGAAGTAGTGGTAGAGGGCGCCCTTGGTGACGCCCGCCGCGTCCACGATCTCCTGGACGGAGGTGCGGTCGTAGCCCTGTTCCGCGAAGAGCCTGGTGGCGGTGGCCAGCAGCCGCCGGGCCACCGGCTTCGTGCTGCCGTTGCCGTTGCCGTTGCCGTCCTTCGTGCCGGCCATCGCCCTCACCTGTCCTTCGTCGTACGTCATGCGCGGTGGCGCAGCTCCCGTCGGAGGATCTTGCCACTCGTGGTCTTCGGGAGCTCGGTCAGGATCTCCACCTCACGGGGATATTTGTACGCGGCGAGCCGTTCCCTGCAGTACGCGGCCAGCTCGGCGGGCGGCACCTCGGCCCCCGGGCGCAGGCTCACGTACGCCTTGACCGACTCGCCGCGGTAGGCGTCGGGCACCCCGACCACCGCCGCCTCGCGCACCGCGGGGTGGCCGTAGAGGACGTCCTCGACCTCGCGCGGCCACACCTTGAAGCCGGAGGCGTTGATCATGTCCTTCTTGCGGTCGACGACGTAGAGCCAGCCGTCGGGGTCCATGAAGCCGATGTCGCCGGTGCGCAGTTCGCCGTCCGGGAGGGCCTCGGCGGTGGCGTCCGGGCGGCGCCAGTAGCCGGGGACGACCTGCGGCCCGCGGACCGCGATCTCGCCCGGTTCGCCGAACGGCAGGTCCGCGCCGTTGTCGTCGATGATCCGCACGACGGTGTCCGGGCCGGGCAGGCCGACCGCGAGGGTCCCGGAGACCTTGTCCACCGGCGCCTGACGGCCGGGCGGGACGCTGGCGCACGGCGCGGTGCACTCGGTCAGTCCGTAGCCGTTGTGGAGGTACGGGCCGAAGGCGGTGCGGAACTTCTCGACGAGGGCGGGCGGCAGCGGCGCGCCGCCGGACGACATGATCGCGAAGGACGCGAAGTGGTCGCGGGTGACGTCCGGGTGGGCCATCAGCGCCATGTAGGCGGTGGAGGGGCCGACCGTGTAGGCGGGGCGGTGCTCCAGGAAGGCGTCCAGGACGACACCGGCCTCGAAGCGGTAGGCGAGCACGAGGGTGCCGGCGTTGGCGAAGCAGGTGGCCAGTTCGCAGACCATGCCGGTGATGTGGAAGAGCGGGGCGAGCGCGAAGTACGTGGTGCCCTCGGGCAGTTGGTGGCCGGTGCGCTGGCGTTCGGCGTTGTAGGTGAGGTTGCCGTGGGTGTTGGTGGCGCCCTTGGGGGTGCCGCTGGTGCCGGAGGTGTAGCTGATCAGCGCGATGTCGTCGGCGGCCGGCCCGGGAACGGCCGGCGGCGCGGCCTGTCCGGTGGCGGTGCGGGCGACGGTCAGCAGGTCGTCGGCTCCCTCCTGCGGCCCGAGCGGCTCCCCGCGCAGCACCCGGGCGTCGTCGCGGGTCTGCAGCTCGCGCTCGGAGGTGGTCAGCGCGAGGCGGACGGAGGGCGCGTCCGCGGCGGTGGCGCGCAGGAAGCCGTCCCAGGTGCGGTCGGCGCAGATCACGGCGGTGACCTCGGCGTCGTCCAGGACGTGCCGCAGTTCGGCGGACTTGTACATGGGGTTGACCGGCACCACGACCCCGCCGGCCTTCCAGACGCCGAGCAGGGCGAGGACGAACTGCGGGGTGTTCTGCAGCATGATCGCGGCCCGGTCGCCGGGCCGGAATCCGCGGGTGGCGAGGTGGGCGGCGATGCCGTCGGAGAGCGCGTCGGTCTCGGCGTAGGACAGCCGGCCGTCGAAGTAGGCGAGCGCGGTGCGGTCCGGGGCCTTGTGGGCGGCGGCGCGGAAGGCGTGCAGGACCGAGGGCGGCGGCTGGACCGGGGCGCGCTGGGCGTCGCTGAGCAGGGCCAGCCAGGGCTTGTCGTGGTACGTGGTCACCGGGTGCCCCCTTCGCGCTGCTCCAGCTTCTGCTGGAGGTGGTTCATCGCGGTCAGCCAGCGGTCGGGGTCGGTGGCCCGGGCGGTGTAGTAGTCCGCGACCTCCGGGTGCGGCAGGACCAGGAAGCGGCCCTGCTCGATCGCGTCGCACAGCGCGTCGGCGACGGCCGCGGGCTCGACTGCGGTGGGCGTGAGCACCAGGTCCCCGGCCGCGCCGGTGGCGGCCAGCATGTCGGTGCGTACGCCCTGCGGACAGATGGCGTGCACCTCGATCCCGCGGTGCCGGTAGGTGAGCGAGAGCCATTCGGCGAAGGCGTAGGCGCCGTGCTTGGTCACGCTGTACGGGGCGGCGGCGACCATGGTGAGCAGTCCGGCCGCGGAGACGGTGGAGACGAAGCGGCCGCCGCCGCGCGCCAGCCATTCCGGTACCAGCTCGCGGGCCGCCCGGACGTGTGCCATGACGTTGACGTCCCAGGCCAGCGCCCAGTCGTCCTCGGGCGCGTCGGGGCCGCCGCCGGTGCCGACGCCGGCGTTGGCGCAGAAGACGTCGATGGTGCCGCCGAGCGCCTCGCGGGCGGCCGGGACGATGCCGGACGCGTCCCCGGCGACGGCGACCGCCCCGATCTCCGCGGCGGTCTGCTCGGCCTTGGCCTCGTCCAGGTCGTTGACCACGACCCGGGCGCCCTCGGCGGCGAACCGGCGGGCCAGCGCCGCGCCGATCCCCCCGCCCGCCCCGGTCACGACGACGGCCTTGTCCCGTACGGCTTCCACTGCGGTGTCTCCCTCGGTCGCGCGGATCGACTCACAGGCAGACTAACCAGTCGGTATGTGGCAGCGGAAGAGTCGGTTTCCGGTCGGCACGTCCCGGTCGGCCCGTCCCGGTCGGCCCGTCCCGTTCCCGGACGCCGCCGGGCGCGTTAGCGTGCGCAGCGCACGTACCGGTGTGGCTTTCCCGATCACGGAGGTGTGCGGATGGCTCTGTCGAGGCGCGTTCTGCTCGGACGTCTGGCGGCGACCGGCGCGACCGGTGCGGCCCTGGCCGCGGCCGCGGCGCCCGCGCGGGCGGCGGCCGGCGGACGGCGGGTGCGGACCGGTTTCGCGCGGCTGGCCGCGGACGGCTACCGCCTCCTGGCGGGCGAAAGGGTCGGCGTCATCACCAACCCCACCGGCGTCACGACCGAGCTGCGGCACATCGTGGACGTGATGCACGCCGACCCGCGGGTCCGGCTGACCGCGGTCTTCGGGCCCGAGCACGGCTTCCGGGGCACCGCGCAGGCGGGCGGGTCCGAGGGCCGCTACGACGACCCGGCCACCGGGCTGCCGGTCTACGACACGTACGCCAAGAGCGGCCGGGAGCTCGCGGACATCTTCACCGCCTCCGGTGTCGACACCGTCGTCTTCGACATCCAGGACGTCGGCGCCCGCTTCTACACCTACATCTGGACGCTCTACGACTGCATGGTGGCGGCCGTGCTCGCCGGCAAGCGCTTCGTGGTCCTGGACCGGCCCAATCCGGTCACCGGCCGCTCCGCCTCCGGCCCGGTGCTGGACAAGGCCTACGCCTCGTTCGTGGGCCGGGAGCCGATCGCGCAGGCGCACGGCCTGACGGTGGCCGAACTCGCCCTGCTCTTCAACGGCGAGTTCGTGCCGCAGGCGGCGGGCCGTCCGGTGGAGCTCGCGACCGTGCGGATGAGCGGCTGGCACCGCGGCGACTTCTACGACGCGACGGGCCTGCCGTGGGTCCCGCCGAGCCCCAACATGCCCACGCCGGACACCGCGCTGGTCTACGCGGGCACCTGCCTCTTCGAGGGCACCAACCTCTCCGAGGGGCGCGGCACCACCCGCCCCTTCGAACTGCTCGGCGCCGACGGCATCGACCGCCGCTGGGCCGCGGCCGCCACCGGACTCGGCCTGCCCGGCGTGCACTTCAGGGAGGCGTACTTCGCGCCCACCTTCTCGAAGTTCCAGGGGAAGACCATCGGCGGGGTGCAGCTGCACGTCCACGACCGCGCCGCCTTCGACCCGGTGCGCACCGGCATCGGCCTGCTGGTCACCGCGAAACGGGTCTGGGCCGGCTTCGCCTGGCGGCCGGATCACGGCATCGACCGGCTGACCGGTTCGGCGACCGTCCGCACGATGATCGACGCGGGCGCGGACCCGGACGAGATCGTCGCGGCCTGGCAGGCGGACCTGGCGAAATTCCGGGCGGTGCGGGCCCGTTACCTCCGTTATCCGCCGGCGTAGTCGCCGACGAGCTCCGCGCCGGCGGTGCGGTCACCGCGTTCGACGATCTCGCCGCCGACCCAGGCGGGCACCCCGTGGTCGGCGAGCGTGGTGAGGGCCGTGGTCACGGACTCCGGCGGCACGACGGCGATCATGCCGACGCCCATGTTCAAGGTCCGCTCCAGCTCCCGGCGTTCGACCGGGCCGGCCCTGCCGACCAGGTCGAAGACCGGGCCCGGCGTCCAGGTCGCGCGGTCGACGGTGGCGTGCAGCCCGCCCGGGACCACCCGGGCGAGGTTGCCCGCCAGTCCGCCGCCGGTGATGTGCGCGAAGGCGTGCACCTCCGTCGCCCGGGTCAGCGCCAGGCAGGCCGCGGCGTAGATCCTGGTGGGTTCCAGCAGTTCCTCGCCCAGGGTGCGGCCGAGTTCGGCGAGGTGCTGGTCCAGGCGCATCCCGGCCCGGTCGAGCAGGACGTGCCGGACCAGGGAGTACCCGTTGGCGTGCAGGCCCGACGAGGCCATCGCGAGCACCGCGTCGCCGGTGCGGACGCGCTCCGCGCCCAGCAGCCGGTCCGCCTCGACGACGCCCGTGCCGGCGCCGGCCAGGTCGAACTCGTCCGGGCCGAGCAGTCCCGGGTGCTCGGCGGTCTCGCCGCCGAGCAGCGCGCAGCCGGCCAGCGCGCAGCCCTCGGCGATGCCCTTGACGATCGCCGCCACCCGCTCGGGGCGGACCTTGCCGACGCAGAGGTAGTCGGTCATGAACAGCGGTTCGGCGCCGCAGACGACGATGTCGTCCATGACCATCGCGACGAGGTCGTGGCCGAGGGTGTGGTGGACGCCCAGGGCGCGGGCGATGTCGACCTTGGTGCCGACGCCGTCGGTGGCCGAGGCCAGCAGCGGGCGTGCGTAGCGCTTCAGCGCCGAGGCGTCGAAGAGGCCGGCGAACCCGCCGAGGCCGCCGACGACCTCGGGGCGGGCGCTCTTCCTCACCCATTCCTTCATCAGCTCGACGGCGCGGTCGCCGGCTTCGATGTCGACGCCCGCGGACGCGTAGCTGGCTCCGGTGCGAGGGCTCACGGACGGCCGCCTTTCGGGGAGTGGGGGCAGGGGGCGGGGCACGGCGTCACCATGACGCGGCGCCGTGGAAGGAGGTCGGTCCCGGGCGGAAGCCGAGGCCGCGGCGGGCCGCGCCGAGCGCCAGGGTGCGTTCCATGGCGAGGTGGCTGAGCGCGTAGCGGGTGAGCCGCGGGGGCCGGGGCCGCTGGGTCAGCCGCCAGGCCGTCTCGGCGGTCGCCGCGGCCGCGGACGCCACGGCGGTCGGTACGGTGCGCAGCCGTACCGTCAGGCCGCGGGCGGCGAGCAGGGCCCGCAGCGCCTCGCCGATGGGGACGGGGGCCGCGTCGGCGATGTTGTAGGTGCCGGGCCGGGTGGCCCGGTCGCAGGCCAGCAGTGTGGCCGCGGCCAGGTGGCCGATGTGGGTGAGCGACTGCAGGGCCGTACCGTCGCCCGGCAGCCACAGCCGGCCGCCGCGGACCGCACCGAGCACCCGGGGCAGCAGCGTCCGGTCGCCCGGCCCGTAGACGGCGTGCGGGCGCAGCACGACGGTGTCCGGGCGGCCGCGCAGGGCCAGTTCGGCGGCGGCCTTGGAGGCGGCGTACGGGGTGAGGTAGCGGCGGACCGGGGCCTCGGTTTCGTGGCCGAGGACGGTCGGCCGGAACGGGTCGTACACGCTGGCCGTGGAGAGGTGCACCAGCCGGGCGCCGGGGAAGGACGCGGCGACGTTGCGGGTGCCGGTGAGGTTGGCGTGCCAGACGGGGCCGGGCGGGCCCCAGTCGCGGACGGCGGCGGCCGCGTGCACCACCGCGTCGACCTCGGGGGCGTCGGCCCACACCCCGGCGCACAGGTCCCAGTCGGCGCGGGTGAGGGCGTGCACGGTCCAGCCCGCGGCGGCCGCCGCCCGGCAGACCGCGCCGCCCACGAAGCCGCGGGCGCCGGTCACCGCGATCCTCATCGCACCGCCCCCGCCGTCCGGTTGCCCAGCAGGGCGCGCAGCGCGGCGCGGTCCGGTTTGCGGGTGCGGCCGGTGACCGGGATGCGGTCCAGGACCACCACCTCGTCGGGCAGCGCGGCCGCGTCGACGACGGCGGGCAGCCGGGTGCGCACGGCGTCGGCGAGCGACTGCCGGTCGGCAGCGGGCCGTTCGGGCACGACGGCCAGGAGGACGCGCTCGTCGCCGTACGCGTCCGGGACCCCGACGATGACCGCGTCGGCGACGCCGGGCAGGGCCGCGACGGCCGGTTCGTAGAGCCCGGGGTAGATGTTGGTGCGGCCGCGGATGAGCATGTCCTTCTTCCGGCCGAGCAGGAGCAGTTCGCCGTTCTCCAGCCGGGCGAGGTCACCGGTGGCGTGTTCGGTCATCGGCGGCTCGCCGAGGTAGCCGCGGCACAGGTTCGGCCCGGAGACCAGCAGTTCGCCGTCCGGCGCGGTGCGCACCCGGACCCCCGGCAAGGGGGTGCCGAGCAGGTCGCCGGGGCCGCGGTGGGCGAGTTTCGCGTCTCCGGTGGCGACCGCGACCGGCACGATCTCGGTCATGCCGTACACGGCGAGGAAGCGGACCCGCGGCAGCACCCGGGTGGCCCGGCGCAGCAGGCCGGGCAGGACCGGCGCGCCGCCGAGGACGAGGTGCCGCAGTGAGGCGGGCAGTGCCGCCTCGCCCCGTTCGACGGCGTCGAGCACCGCGGGCAGGTCGGCCGGCACGCAGAACGCATGGGTGGCGCCGTCCAGTCCGCGGGTGAACCGGCCGGGGTCGGCGGCGGGCGCGAAGCCGTACGGCGGCATGGTCCAGTGCGCCCCGGCGACCAGGGCCGGGATGCCCATCATCAGCTGGTCGGTGTGCAGCACGTCGCCGTCGCCCATGCACAGGGCAAAGCCGCAGCCGACCAGGCCGGCGCCGAGCGAACCGCGGGTGTGGACCACGGCCCGCGGCGCCTGCGTCGTGCCGGAGGTGAAGACGATGAGCGCCTCCTGTCCGGGCGCCGGTCCGGGGCGGTCGGCCGGGGCGGGGCCGGCGGTGAGCCGGCGGGCGGACAGCGAGCCGGCGGGGACGCCGGGCAGCCGGCGGCCGGTGTGGACGTGCCGCAGGCCGAGCCGGTGGTAGTGCGGCAGCAGCAGCCCGCGCCGGCGCGCCAGCGGACGGCCGTAGCGGGCCACCGCGTAGAGCAGGGACTCGGCGGCGGCCCAGCGCGGCCGGGCCAGTTCCCTTCGGGCGGCGAAGAGTTCGGGGCCGGCGCCGGGGTCGGCGAAGACGACGGTGCCGCCCGCGGCGATCACGCCCAGGGCGAGCACCACCCCGTCCGGTCCCGGGCGTACCGAGAACAGCATCCGCTCCCCCGCCGCCATCCCGGCCGCGCGCAGCCCGCCCGCGGTGGCCAGGACGGCTCGGGCCAGCTCGCGGTAGCCGAGGGTGCGGCCGTCCGGGCCGGTGAGGGCGGGCGCGTCGGCGCGCCGCGCGGCGGTGTCGAAGAAGGCGGTGAGCAGATCGGTCTCGCCGCCCGCTGCGGGTGGCCGGGTCGCGTTCAACTCGCGCTCCTGAGCTGGATGTCGAGCCGGGCGTAGCCCGGGATCAGGACGTGGCGGGCCGGCCGGCGGCCGGTGACGGCGACCGGTCCGGCGGCGAGCGCGGCGGTCAGCACCGCGCGGATCTGGGCCATGGCCAGCGGCATGCCGAGGCAGAAGTGCGGGCCCGCGCCGAACCACAGCCGGCGCAGTTCCGGCGGGTGCGGCCGCTCGGGGTCGAACGGCCCGTGGGCGCGGGCGCACAGCAGCGTGGCCACCACGACGCGGTCGCCGGGTGCGACCGGGACGCCGCCGATGCGTGCGGCGCGGGCGACGCTGCGCAGCATCACGGGGGACGGCACGGTGATCCGCAGGGCCTCCTCGATCACCGGGTCGGGGTCGGCCGCGGGGTCCGCGAGCCGGTCGAGCCGGCCGGTGTCGTGGCAGAGCGCGAGCAGCCGCGGGATGAACGAGACCAGGGTCTCGGTGCCGGTGAGCAGGAAGGCGCCGACGGCCCCGCGGGCCTCCTGCTCGGTCAGGCCCAGTTCCCGCAGCCGGCCCGGCAGGGTCTCGTCGCCGCCCTGCCGGTAGGCCGTCACCGCGGAGGCGGTCAGCCGGCCCAGCACCTCGCGGGCCCGGGCGACCTGACGGCCCGTCATGCCGGAGCGCCACAGCCGTACCGACCTCGTCACCTCGGACGCCTCGGCGTGCGCCCCGCCGAACCGGCCGGGCTCGGCGGGCATCCCGACGATCGCGCAGATCGCGGCGCCCGCGCAGATCTGCGCGACCCGCACCAGGTCGACCTGTTCGCCGGCGCGGAGCCGGCGGGCCAGCGCGTCCAGCGGCTGCGCCAGCACGCGGGTGCACAGGGCCGTGACGTAGCCGGGGGTGAAGAGTCCGGACAGCCGGCGGCGGAGCGCCGCGTGGTCGGGGCCCTCCATGTTGAGCAGCACCGACGGGCCGAGCACCGGTGTCCACAGGTCGGACGGTGAGCCGGGCCCGGTCTTGGTGAAGTGGTCGGTGTCGCAGAGGACTTCACGGGCCGGCGCGGCGTCGCTGACCACGACGCCGACCCGCGGCACCCGGACGACCGGGCCGCGGGCGGCGATCGCGCGCAGCAGCCGGTAGGCGACGGGGTGGGCGGCGGTCTGCACCCGGTGCTCCCAGCGCTCCCAGGTGGCCGGCGCCGCCGTGGTGGTGGTCGTCGTCACCGGATGTCCACCACCTCGGGGCGGTAGCGGTGGTCCGCGTACCAGCCGAGGGTGCGGCGCAGCCCCCAGGCCCGCACCCGGCGGGCCGAGCCGGCCACCTTCACGTCGCGCCGGGTGCCGTAGGCGGTGGTCAGCCGGCGGACCGCGTTGACCAGGGCGCGGTCCTCGTGGACCTCCTCGATGGCGGTGCGCGGGAACCCGCCGGCGCGTTCGTACAGCTCCGCGGTGATCGCCATGTTGCAGCCGGGCGCCATCACGTACGGGCCGAGGTAGTCGGGGCCGCGGTTGCCGGGGCGGAACCGGCCGAAGAGCGCGGCCACTTCGGTCGCGGCGACCAGGGCGGCGCGCCGCAGCGGGGGCAGCGGCGCCTCGTCGGTGCGGGGCCGCAGCCGGCCGGCGATCAGTTCCAGTCCGGCGTCGAAGCCGGCCCGGACCCGGGCGGTCCAGTCGGGCGCGGGCAGGCAGTCGGCGTCGGTGCGGGCCAAGTGCGTGGCGCCGTGTGCGATGGCGTGGCGCATGCCGGTGTCGGCGGCCGCGCCGGTGCCCTTGCGGGTCTCGTGCACGAGGTGCAGATCGCCGGGGAAGCCGAAGGACCGGACGACGTCCGCGGTGCCGTCGGTGGAGTCGTTGTCGACGATCACGAGGGAGAAGTCCCGGTCGGTCTGGGCCGCGAGCGCCCGGAGCGTCGCGGTGATGCCGGGGGCCTCGTTGTAGGCCGGTACCACCACCCAGAGCCTCACAGCCGGATCACGCTCACTCCCATGCTGATGCCGCCGGCGAGCCCGACCAGGGCCACCAGGTCGCCGACGCCGGCCCGGCCGCTCTCGCGGGCGCGGACGAGCTGCAGCGGCAGGCTGGCCGAGGCCGCGTTGCCGTGCTCGGTGACGGTGAGCGGGATCTTGTCGGCGGGCAGCCCGAACCGTTCGGCGAGCTGGTCCAGGTAGGGCTTGGAGACCTGGTGGACGCAGATGGCCGCCATGTCCTGCCAGCGGACGCCGAGCCGGTCCAGGGTGTCGTCGAGGATCTGCGGGCCGAGCCGCTCGAAGGCGCGGCGCAGTCCCACGCCGTCGAGCCGGAAGTAGGTGTGTTCGTCGCCGCGGGGGTGGGCCGAGCCGCCGGACGCGAGCGTGCCGACGTTCCAGGAGGCGGAGTCGGCGGTGAAGCCGCAGCCGAGGATGCCGGGCTCGGCGGACGCCTCGACGAGCAGCGCGGCGCCCGCGTCGGAGAGGGTGTAGCCGGGGATCGACGCGAGGTAGGTGCGCAGGTCCGGCACCGCCCAGCGGACGGCGCGGGAGGGCGATTCGCCGCAGGCGATGAGGATCTTGCGGTAGGAGCCCTGGGCGATCAGCGCATGGGCGGTCTCCAGCGCGTTGAGCACGCTGTTGCAGGCGTTCTTGACGTCGAAGACGGGGCAGCGCAGGCCGAGGCGGTCGGCGACCATGTGCGAGGTGGCCGGCTCGATCATGTCCTGGCTGGCGGCGGCGAAGAGCAGCAGGTCGACGGTGCCGGCGTCGGTGCCGGTGTCGGCGAGGAGCTTGCGGGCCGCCGCGGCCGCCAGGTCGGACGCCTGCCAGTCGTCGGGCATGACGTGCAGCCGCTCGACGCCGGTCAGCCGGTGCACGAGGCCGGGCGGCGGCCGGAATCCGGTGCCGGCGGCGGCCACCCGCTGCTCGGTGTCCGTCGTGGTGCGCACGGTCTCGGGCAGGTGGACGGCCACCCCGGCGAGCCGTGCGTGGATCTGGGGCATGGTGCTGGTCTCCCGTCAGACGAGGGTCACGGTCAGCCGGTCGTACGAGGGGATGACCACGCGGCGGCTGTAGCGGCGCTCGGTGATCCGCCAGGGCCGCCCCACCGCGGTCAGGGTTTCCAGGGTCCGGCCGATCTCCGCCTGGGCGATGGCGGAGCCGAGGCAGTGGTGGCGGCCGGCGCCGAACCACAGCTGGCGGTTGGCGGGTTCGGCGGGCCGGCCGAGCCGGAAGCCGCCGGTGAGGCTGTTGGCGGTGTAGTTGAGCAGCGTGATCCGGTCGCCGGCGCGCAGGGTGCGCCCGGCCAGCCGCACCTGGCTGCGTACGGTCCGGCCGATGACCGGGGCCGGCGCGGTCACCCGCAGCCCCTCGCGGACCGCCTCCGGGACCCGCTCCGGGGCGGCCAGCAGGGCGTGCTGCTCGCCGGTGTCGTGCAGCAGCGCGACGGTTCTGGTGATGGCGCTGGCGGCGGTCTCGGTGGCGGCCACGCCCACCAGCGCGGCCATGCCCGCGGTCTGCCGGGCGTCCAGGCCCACCTCGCGGCAGCGCCCGATGAGGCGGTCGGCGGGCTCGGTGGCCCAGAGGCCCTCGACGTGCCCGGTGAGCCGCGCGACGATGCTTCGGCCGCGGGCCACGGTCGCCTCGGTCAACTCGCCGCCGCCGGCCGCTTCGACGGACAGCGCGGCGAGTTCCCGGGCGGTGGCGAAGACCCGTTCGTAGGCGGCGTCGTCGGTGCCGGTGACCGGGACCCGGAGCAGTTCGGTCACGATCCGTCCGACGACGGCCCGGCCGAGGGCGGCGACGTCGAGGGGCCGGCCCGCGGCGAGCCGGACGCGGGCCTCGACGAGCCGGGCCCCGATGGTGCGGTCGACCAGTTCGCGGGCCGCGGTCTCGCCGAACAGCTCGCGGGTGCCGGCGCGCAGGGCCCGGTGCCCCTCGCCGTCGAAGAGGTCCTCGACCCAGCCGCCCAGGAGCTGGGCCCACAGCCGGCCGACGCCGCCCCGGTCGAGGACGGTGAAGTGCTTCTGGTCGACGAGCACGGACCGGGCGGTCGCCGCGTCGGCGGTCAGCCAGCCCAGCTTCGGGACGTACGTCAGGGGCCGGGCCAGCCGGCCGGCGTGCAGCAGCAGCGGGAGGGCGGGGCGGCTGGCCGCCAGCACGCGCAGCTCGTGGAGTCCGGCGCGGTTCATGGTGGTCCCTCTCGTGGTGTCGGGGAACGGCCGGGGGCCGCCGGGCCTCCTCCCGTACGGGGGGACGGAAGGGGCCCGGCGGGGGCAGGCTGCGGGATCAGCCTGCCTGCGGAGGAAAGAGCGCTGCCATGCCGTCGATCGACTCGGGGCCGTAGCCGACCGAGCCGACCGGGACACGGGACTTGGTGGCCTCGATGACCCGGGCCGTCCACACGGGGCCGAAGCCGCCGCACAGTTCGATGAGCTGGATGCCCTCGTCGACGAGCCGGGCGGCGATCTCGGGCGCCCGGGCCGGGTCCGCCATGCCGACGATGACGGCGCGGAAGCCGTCCCGTTCGATGACGGACCGGTCCCGGTCGGGGTCGAGCCCGCGTCCGGTGAAGAGGAACCCGAAGGCGTCCAGAGCCATGCTCAGCGCTCCTTCCGCGGCTGCCGCAGCTCCGCCACGACCGCGTCGGCCGCTTCGGTCAGGGTCAGTCCGCCCAGCGACGCCTCGGTGCGCAGCTCGGCGCCGCACCACTTCTCCAGGTCTCCGAGCAGCGCGGAACTCGTCATGGAGTCGATGCCGAAGGCGCTGAGCGGGACGTCCGCGTCGAGCTCGGCGGGCGCCATCTCCAGCATCTCGGCCAGCACCTGGCGCAGCCGCTCGACGACCAGGCCTTGGGTGATCTCCTGGGTGACGCTCATACCGGTGGCGCTCATACCGCACCGTCCTTCCGCATGCTGGACCACTGGGCCAGCGGCGGCAGCTGGCCCGACCTCATCTGCTCGGCGCAGGCGCGCCGGCGGATCTTCCCGCTGGTGGTGCGGGGCACCTTGTTGCGCGGTACGGCGTAGACGCTGACCGCGGTCGGCAGCACCTTGGCCACCGCGATGCCGGCCGCGCGGACGGCGGTGGCCAGCACCTCCGGGTCGCGCACGGTGGTCTCCACGACCACGGCCACACCCCGGTCGTCCTCGTGGAGCGGCCAGGCGGCGGCCCGCTGCTGGGCGAAGGCGGGGTGCGCGGCCACCGCGACGGCCTCGGCGTCCTGCGGGAAGTAGTTCTCCCCGCCGATGATCAGCACGTCCTTGATGCGGCCGGTGATGAACAGCTCGCCGTCGTCGACGAATCCGAGGTCCCCGGTCCGTACGTAGGTGGGGCCGGGGGTGTCCTCGGTGCCGGCCAGGCGGGCCGCGAAGACCTCCGCGGACTGCTGCTCGCGGCCCCAGTAACCCCCGCAGTTGCCCGGCGAGTCGACCCAGATCTCGCCGACCACGCGGTCGGCGAGCGCCTGGCGGGTCGCGGGGTCGACCACGGCGACGCGGATGCCGTTTGCCACCGGCCCGCAGCCGACGAGTTCGACGCCCGCTGCGGTGTCGGTGGTCGGCACGGCCTTGCCCTCGGCCAGGGCGTCCCGGTCGTAGTGCGCCGCCACCACCGGTTCCAGCGACGGGCTGACGCTCACCAGGAGGGTGCACTCGGCGAGTCCGAAGCCGGGCGAGAAGACCTCCTCGCGGAAGAAGCTCAGCCGGAACGCCTCGGCGAACCGCCGCTGGGTGGCGGCCCGTACGGGCTCGGAGCCGTTGACCGCGACCCGCCAGGTGGACAGGTCGAGGGCGGCGCGCTCCTCCGCGGGGATGCGGTTGACGCACATGTCGTACGCGAAGTCGGGCGCGGCGGTGAAGACGTCGTCCTCGGCGGCGATGGCGCGCAGCCACACCCGCGGGTCGCGGACGAAGGTGGCCGGCTCCATGGTGACGGTGGACGCGCCGGACACCAGCGGCAGGACCACGGCGGTGCACAGGCCCATGTCGTGGAAGAACGGCAGCCAGCTGACGATGGTGGTGGTGGGCTCCACCTCGCAGGCGTCGCGCATCGCGATCTGGTTGGCGACGAGGTTGCCGTGCCGGACGACGACGCCGCGCGGGTCGCCGGTGGAGCCGGAGGTGTACTGGAGCAGCGCCGTGGTGGCCGGGTCGAGCGCGACCGGGTCGGGCAGCGCGGCCCCGTCGGGCTGCGGGCGGTCCGGGCGGCGGACGGCGGTCCACCGCACGCCGGGCAGCAGTTCGGCGTCGGCCTCGTCGGCGTCCTCCTGGGTGGAGACGAGGACGGCGCACGGGTCGCAGTCGCCGCAGATCGCCGACAGCCGTTCGGCGCGGGTGGTGGTGCCGCCGCGGGCGGCGGTGCGGAAGGCGGGCACCGGTACGGCGATCATGCCGGCGTACAGGCAGCCCAGGAAGCCGATGTGGAAGTCGAGTCCGGGCAGCGCGGGCACGATGACGCGGTCCCCGGCGGTTCCGGTCGCGCGCAGCGCGGCGGCCAACTCGCGTGCGTGCCGGTCGAGTTCGACGGCGGTCAGGGTTTCGACGGTGTCCCCGGACGCGTCGAGGGCGGTGACCACCGTCCGGTCCGCGTCGGGGCCCGCGGCGCGGGCGAGCAGCGCCTCGACGAGGGTGCGGGGTTCCCGGCCGGGGTCCGGCACCGTGGTCGTGGTCGCCTCGGTTGGGGTGTTCACTGCTGTGCTCCTCATTCGACGGTGCCTCGGGACGCGAGGGCGGTGCCGGTTCTGGTTCCCGGCTGCGGCCGGGTGGCCGGGGCGGCGAGCGCCCCGGCGGGGGTCGCGGTCGGGTAGCGGCCGGTCAGGCAGGCGGTGCAGTAGCCGGAGGGGTCCCCGCCGGCCGCCTCCAGGAGCCGGTCCAGCGAGAGGAACGCCACGCTGTCGCAGCCGAGTTGTTCGGCCAGCTCGGTGATCGGCAGTCGGGCGGCGAGCAGTTCCTCCGGCCGTCCGGTGTCGATGCCGTAGAAGCACGGCCACCGGTACGGCGGGGAGGCGACCCGCAGGTGCACCTCCACGGCCCCGGCCTTGCGCAGCAGCCCGGTCACGGTGCGCATGGTGGTGCCCCGGACGAGCGAGTCGTCCACCAGCACCACCCGCTTCCCGGCGACCGCGGCGGCGACCGGGGCGAGCTTGCGGCGCACGGTGGTCTCCCGGGCCGCCGGGTCGCCCGCGATGAAGCTGCGGCCGACCGACCCGGGCCGCAGCAGGCCCTGGACGACCCGCAGTCCGGCCCGCTCGGCGTAGCCGTCGGCGGCTACCCGTGCCGTCTCCGGGGTGGCGACGACCACCGGGCGCGGCGATCCGGTGACCGGCGCGTAGTCGGCGAGGGCCTGGCCCGCGCGGTAGCGGGCCTGGTAGACGCTGCGCCCGGCGAGGGCGGAATCGGCCCGGGCGAAGTAGACGTATTCGAAGAGGCAGGCCGCGGTCTTGGCGTCCGGCACCGGCACCCGGCTGCTCGCGGTGCCGTGCGGGCCGATGGTCAGCACCTCGCCGGGCTCCAGCTCGCGGACCACCTCGCCGCCGACGGCGGTGATCGCCGCGGTCTCGGAGGCCAGCAGCCAGGCGTCACCGCGCCGGCCGAGGGCCAGCGGCCGGAAGCCGTGCGGGTCGCGCACGCCGTACAGCTGCGCGCCGTCGGACAGCACCAGCGCGTAGGCGCCGGTGAGTCCGGGCAGCACCGTGTGCAGGGCGGCCGAGGTGTCGACGCCCTCCGCGGCGCGCCGGGCGAGCAGCAGGTGGGCCATCAGCTCGCTGTCGGTGGCCCACCGGGCGGGGTCGATCGCCTCGGCGCCGGGCGCGGTGTGCGGGTCGACCAGGGTTCCGTTGTGGGCCAGGGCCAGCGGCGGCCGGTCCAGGACGACCGGCTGGGCGCCGGCCAGCCCGTCCCGGGCGCCGTGGGTGGCGTAGCGGACGTGGCCGACCGCGACCGGGCCGTGCGGCAGTCCGTCGAGGTCGGGCAGCCCCTGGGCGACGGTGCCGGCGCCGTGCCGGGCGACCAGGCCGCCGCCGGTGCCGACGGCGATGCCGACGCTCTCCTGGCCGCGGTGCTGCAGTGCGACGAGCATCTCCCGTACCAGTGCGGCGTGGTGGCCGGCCGGCCCCCAGACACCCGCGACGCCACAGGCCTCGCGGGGCTTGTCCGCGTCGTACCGGTACCCGGTCATAAGGCGTCACCGCCCGCGTCCAGCCAGTCGGTGAAGGCGGCCAGGTCCGGCAGGATCACGGTCGAGCAGGACAGCACCGCGAGGTTCTGGCGCATGTCCGTGATCGCGACGACGGTGCGTCCGGCACGGTGCGCGGAGAGCATCTCGGCGGCGGTGCCCATGCTCGGCTCGTGTCCGGGCAGCCAGGCCACGCAGACGTCGCTGTCCGCCGCCAGCCGGGTGAGCCGGTGGAACAGGTCGGTCAACTCGCGGAGTTCCTTGGCGAGTTCGTCGTGGTGCAGGACCTTCCGGTCGGCCAGCGCGGCGTGTGCGGCGCGGACGTCCGCGGGGTGCGACGCCAGCCATTCGGCCATCACCACGCCCGGGTCGTGGATGACCGCGTCGGGGCGCCGGGCGCGCAGCGCCTCGGTCAGCAGCTGCCGGTAGGACTGGTCGGTGAGGTGTGCGCCGGTGCGCGCGCCCTGCATGGTGCCGGCCAGGAAGTAGGAGCGGGACCGCCCCTCGTCCCGCATGCCGTGGGCGGTCACTCGTCCTCCAGGGAGTACGGGGCCAGGACCAGCCCGGCCGGTGCCGCGGCGCGGTGGATCGCGGCCGCTTCGAGGAGGAAGGCGACCACGTCGTCCTGCGGTGCGCCGACCGCGTCGGCCACGACCTCCAGGTCGCGCCGGAAGCGGGCGTCACCGTGGGTCGCGACGGCGCCCTGGTTGTCCTTGGTGAGCATCAGCAGGCTGTCCTCGGCGACCCCGGCGGGCCGTCCCGCGAGCGGCAGGATCAGCTCGGCCATCTGCCGGGTGGCCGGGTGCAGCACCCGTATGGACACGCTGTGCTGCTCGGGGTGGACCAGCAGCGGACGCACCCAGTCCGCGGCCGGCGGCACGGTCTCCAGCCGCGACTCGGGGCGCAGCACGAACGACCGCGAGGCGATGTTGTGTCCGCGCCGCGGGCTGTAGCGCAGGTAGTCCAGGCGGACCGCGTCGTCGTCCAGCGTCCAGGTGGCCCGCACCCGGCTGGGGGCCGGGCTGCCGTCCTGCTTGACCCGGTACGGGTAGGCGTCGACGGTCAGCCGGACGACGCCGTCGATCGCGGCGGACCGTTCGAGCCGCAGCGGTTCGGCGTGCAGCAGGTACGGGTCGAGGAGGTCGATGCCCTCCGCCCGCCGGTAGACGGCCGCCACATGCCGTCCGTCGATGGGGTATTCGGCGGTGATCCCGGACCGTTCGGCGACCAGCCGGCCGGCCGTGAACGACTGCCAGGCGCAGGACTGTCCGAACCGCGGCGGGGCGGCCCGGGTGCCGAAGTACTCGTGGAACTGAGAGGCGCTGTTGTACGGCACCCCGACGAGCACCTCGTCGAGGACCTCCTTCTGCACCTCGCTCAGCACCGCCGCACCGACGGCGTTCACTTGCGGCCTCCCGAGAAGAGCGCGGCCGCCTGCTCCAGCAGGGAGGGCCGTTGGGCGTAGGTGGTGTCGCGGCCGCCCAGCAGCGACAGGTGGTCGCGCAGCACCCGCAGATAGGTGAGGAGTTCGAACTGGGTGAGATTGCGCGGGGAGTCCAGGAACTTGATGCCGCCGGTGATGTCCACGTCCCGCCTCCGCTTGCGCTCGTCGAACCGGCGGGCCGCCTCCGGGTCCCGTTCCCGGGCCGCCAGATAGCTCGCGATCACCCGTGACTGCAGCTCGACGGTCGGGAAATGGCCGCCCGTCCCGTCGGTCATTCCGGCGATGAAGAGGTCGTCGTAGCGCGGCGAGAAGGCGAGCAGATAGAAGTCCGGCCGGCCCTTGTGCCAGTCGAGGTGCTCCTCGCCGACGAACGGAATGTGGATCCGGAATCCGGTCGCCATGATGATGGTGTCGAATTCCTCCGACGTACCGTCCGAGAACTCGACGAACTTCCCGTCGAAACGCACCGGGGCCTTGCGCACCTTCACCCGGCCGTGCGCGCAGTAGTACGGCAGCAGGGAGTTCACGATCGGCGGGGATTCCAGCGGCTCGTGATCGGGCTTGGGCAGTCCGAACTGATCGGGGCTGCCGATGCTCAGCTTCAGCATGGTCCGGTACGCCGCCCGCGCCACCGGGGCCGGCAGCCGCAGATTCTGGCTCGATTCGGAGACCTGGTCCGCGGGCTTTCCGAAGATGAATTTCGGGAAGAAGTAGTAACCGCGGCGCATGCTGATCGCGACGTGGTCGGTCACCCCGGCGGCTTCCACCGCGATGTCGCAGCCGGAGTTCCCGGCACCGATGACCAGGACCCGCTTCCCGGCGAGACCGGCCGGGCTGGTGTAGTCCCGGCTGTGCAGGATCTCGCCGTCGAACTTCCCGGAGAACGCCGGCATATGGGGGTGCCAGTTGTGGCCGTTCGCGATGATCAGCGCGCGGTGCTCGGCCGAGTGCCCGTCCGCGGTGGTGACCCGCCAGCCGTCGGAGAGCCGCTCGACCTGCGTGACGTCGGCGTTGAACCGGATCAGCGGCAGCAGGTTGAACCGCTCCGCGTACTGCCGCAGATATCCGTGCACCTGATCGTGCCGGGGATAGGCGGGCAGCCCGCGGTCCATGGGAAGATCCGCATAACCGGTCACCTCGCGGGAGGTGATGGTGTGGGTGTTCTGGTAGACCGAACTCCGCGGATTGCGGATGTCCCAGATACCGCCCACGCCGGAGTGGGACTCGTACGCCACACACGGAATGTTGAGATCACTGAGGTTCTTGAGAGAAGCCAGCCCGGAAGGGCCCGCTCCGATGACGGCGACCGGCCGTGGATCCACTTGTGGTTCTGGCATGAAACTGAATTCCCCCATCGATGGTGCGGCGTAGGCAGCACCCTCCGAAGCCTGTGAGAGTGCTGCTGTACGCCCAAGACTTCATCACGTCACGAGTCCGACTCCAGCCACTTTCAAGGACTTTCAAACGACCAGCGGGATTCCTGCGGAACCTTGACTTCCCCGCCCCGGCTTCCCCCTAATGGAGCCGACCGGACGGCGGCCCGGACCGACGGGGACTGATCCGAACTTCACGCCGGAGCGCAGCACGTCACTCCGGCGCGAATCAGCTCACCCCGAAGTGAAACAGGTCACTTTTTCCCTTCCGGTGGAACCAATCAACTCCCTTTTGCGTGAAAGCACTTACCGGAAGGAGTGCCCGTGGCACGCGTCGTGGTCGACGTCATGCTCAAGCCGGAGATCCTCGACCCGCAGGGGCAGGCGGTGCAGCGCGCACTGCCTCGTCTGGGTTTCGAAGGGATCGCCGATGT
>NZ_JBFACE010000025.1:0-120086 GCF_040640655.1 Streptomyces sp. NPDC021749
GAGCTTCCTCGCCGGCCTCCACCTGCGCGCCTCGATGATCTGGGTTACAGACCTCATCCGGAGCACCCGGTGATCACGACTCGATACGCGCCCTAGATGATCGATTCCAAGGGAGGCCTGATGAGTGGAGCCAGGTTCCTGCGCGGCCCAGCCGGTCATGCGCGCACTGACCGCCTACGACCACTAGAGTTCGCCCGAAAATCGCCTGGCTGGATGGTGGTGTCGTCGACGTTCGTTCGCCGTGAACGAAGTGCTGTCGCAGGTGAACGAGCTGCTGTTTTCCTCGGCCGAGGGCGTGTTGGTGGAATCGGCCGAGGTGATCGACACACGAACAGAGCCACTCCGCCAAGCCACTCCGCGAAGTCACTCCGCGACGACTCGACCTCCGCTCTCCGACTGGGCGCTCGCCGCGTGAGACGATCGGACATGTGAGCAAGACTGATGGCTATTCAGAAGCTCATTTGATCTCCCTACGGTGGACAGCATCACACCGAATCGACAGGGGAGATCCTGATGCGAGCTGTTATCCAGAAGACCTTCGGCGGCCCGGAGGTCCTTGAGGTCACCGAGGTCGAACGCCCCCGCCCGCTCTCTGGCGAGGTACTCATCCGGGTGCACGCCAGCGCGGTCAACCCGGTCGACGCCGCAGTCAGATCCGGTGCGTTCCCGCTCCTGGGCGAGCCGCCGTTCGGCGTCGGCTGGGATGTATCGGGCGTCGTGGAGGAGGCGGGGCCCGGAGCCCGGTTCGCGGTGGGCGACGAGGTGTACGGGATGCCGTTCTTTCCCCGCGCAGCCACTGGATACGCCGAGTACGTCGCCGCCCCGTCGCGGCAGGTCGCCCGCAAGCCCGCCACCCTCGATCACGTACACGCCGCCGCCCTGCCGCTCGCCGCGCTCACCGCCTGGCAAGGGCTGGTGGACGCGGCGGACATCAAGGAAGGCGACCGGGTGCTGATCCACCGGGCAGCCGGCGGCGTCGGCCACCTCGCGGTGCAGATCGCCAAGGCGCACGGGGCGCACGTCATCGCGCTCGCCAGCGCTGCCAGGCACGAGTTCGTGACCGGTCTGGGTGCGGACGAGGTGATCGACTACCGAACCATCGACTTCACCGAAGCGGTCCAGGACGCGGACGTGGTCTTCGATTCCACCGCCCAAGGCGCGCGTTCGCTGCGCGCGCTGCGCCCCGGGGGCGTGCTGGTCAGCATCCTCGAACACGGCGACACCGACCTCGCGGCCACGGTCGCGGCGGCCGGGCGGCGCTTCGCCGGGGTCTCCGTGGAGCCGGACTACGCGAGCCTGGAGGCGGTCGCCGCGCTCGTGGATGCCGGCCGGATCCGCCCTCATGTCGAGAAGACCTTCCCGCTGGCCGAGGCCGGCAAGGCACATGAGCTCATCGAGTCCGGGCGGGTGCAGGGCAAGGTCGTGCTGACGGTCTGATACGGATACCGGCCGCTCCCTTGCGCCGGGGGGCGGCCCCGTATCGTTCGTCATCGACGAGGGGAGCGACGATGGACATCCTGACCGAGGCGTTGGCCTCCATGCGCACCGGCAGCCCGGCGTCCGTCCGCACTGACGGCCGCGCGCCATGGGGGTTGCGGCTGCCGCCGGTCGCGGGCGCGGGATTCCATGTGGTGCTCCACGGAACGTGCTGGCTCGTCCCGCTGGATGACACCCCGCCGATCCCGCTCGCCCCCGGCGACGTGATCTTCGTACGCGACGGCCGCGGCCACATCCTCGCCGACCAGCCCTCGACACCGGCTGAGGAGCCCCGCCCCGAGCAGTTCAGCGACACCATGCCCATCGGCTCCGTCTCGCTGGGCGGTGACGGCCCGCGCACCAGCCTGCTGTGCGGCAATTACCACCTGGACCAAGGCCGTCCCCACCCCCTGGTCATGCGGCTGCCCGAGATCATCCACCTGCCCACACGGCACGGCCGCCACCCCGAACTCAGCGCCGCCGTCCAGCTGCTGGGCGCCGAGCTGGACAACCCACGCATCGGCTCCGAAGGCATCGTGCCGAGCCTGATCGACTCGCTGCTGCTCTACATCCTGCGCGCCTGGCTGGACGACCAACCCGCCGACACCGCTCAGGGCTGGGCCGCCGCCCTGCGCGACGCCGCGGTCGCACCCGCCCTGGCGGCGATCCACCGAACGCCCGCGACGCAGTGGACCGTTGAGTCCCTGGCCGCCCGCTCCGGCTTGTCCCGCGCGGCCTTCGCCCGCCGCTTCCACGCGCTGGTCGGCGAACCGCCGATGGCCTACCTGACCCGCTGGCGCATGACGACCGCCGCGAAGCTGCTGCAGGAGTCCGACGCACCGCTGACGACGGTGGCGGCACAAACCGGATACGGGTCGGAGTTCGCCTTCGCCAAGGCATTCAAGCGGGAATTCGGGCTTGCCCCTGGTATGTACCGGCGCCAGGCGCGCGCCGCGTGACATCGCCCCGGACCGAAGGGACGTCGACGTCGACCGCTACCGCGCGCGCTGACCTGCGAGCACCTCGGCACTCGTCGCGATTCGCCCGCAGTCGTGAACGTCCTCTCTGTCGGGGAGACGGCGAAGCGACGACGAGAAGCGGGTGGTGAGACTGCGCCGGGCCCGCGATCTACACCTGCCGCCATCCCCTCGCCATGCTGCGTCGCGACCGCGCCAACGCACCTGAAATCATTGCTGTGTTGGACGCCGGTCGTTCAGGGCACAGCTCTGGGCGAGCCGGCGGGGCAGACGCCCTTTCTGTGCTGTCCGAGCTCGACTCCGCAGCGGTTCCACCAGGGCGAGGCATCCTCGGAGGCCCGTAAAGAGCCGGCAAAGACGTGATCCAGGGCTCACGCGGTGCCACGGAAACCTGACACCGCGGAGACAGCCACAGATCGGGATCTGACGGTGTTCTGTAAGGCCAACACCCCTTTGCTGCTTCGAATTTCGTTGATCATCAGGGGTTGTTAGCCGTGTTTCCATCGTGCCACGCTCCTCCCGTCGCGACACCGAGATCCACCGCCTGACCAGGCGCAATCGCGAAGGGCATCCAGGATGGCCGGATCACGCTCGATCTGCCCGACGGCCTCACCGCCGAGGACGCAGTGGCATGGCAGATGCGGATGGCCGAGCACGACGGCGTCGTGGTCACCCC
The DNA here is from genome assembly GCF_040640655.1 of Streptomyces sp. NPDC021749. NCBI lineage: Bacteria > Bacillati > Actinomycetota > Actinomycetes > Kitasatosporales > Streptomycetaceae > Streptomyces > Streptomyces sp. NPDC021749. The sequence continues at coordinate 3,130 of NZ_JBFACE010000025.1, forward strand.
CTCCGGAGACGTCCGCTTCAGAGCTGCTGGCGCAGCAACTGCGGTGCCGTCGCGAGGAGTTGCGAGCAGAGCCGGCTGCTGAAGACGGTAGGGCTGCGCGCCGGACGGGACGCGCAGCCCCACGCAACCACGCGCAGCCCCAGGCAACCCCGACTGCTCGACCGGAAACCGGCGCGCGCCGCGGCGTGCCGACGCTCAAGGAGGTCACCCATCACTCAGCTCCCCACCCGCCGCGAGCACGCTGTCGCAGCGATCAGCAGAGGACTGGGTGCCGTCCCCGCCTCCGGGCTGGTCATGGGCGGTGTGATCGGCCTGCAGGCAGGGGCCGCCCTCACCACACGCCTCTACCCGGCCGTGGGACCGGCGGGAGTGGTGACCCTGCGCCTGTGCATCGCCGCAGTCCTCCTCACCGCCCTGTGGCGGCCTGGACTGCGGTGGGACCGAACCACCCTCGGAATCGCCGCCGCCGCCGGAACCCTGCTCACCGTGCACCACCTCAGCTACTACGAAGCGGTCGACCGCCTCCCGCTGGGTGCCGCCACCACCATGGAGTTCCTCGGCCCCTTCGCCCTCGCGCTCCTCGGCTCACGCCGGGCCGCCGACCTGCTGTGGGCCTGCCTGGCCGCCGCCGGCGTCGTACTGCTCAGTCACTCCGGCATCCCCCTCAATGCCGCGGGACTCGGCTTCGCCACCCTCGCCGGATGCTGCTGGGGCGGCTACATCCTCATCGGCAAACGCCTGGCCGAACGCGTCCCCGACGGCCGCGGCCTGGCCCTCGCCGTCACCTGGGGATCCCTCCTCAGCCTGCCCTACGGCATCGTCCAAGCCGGCACCCGGCTCCTGGACCCCGGCACACTCGCCCTCGCCAGCGCCGTCGCCGTACTCTCCAGCGTCCTGCCCTACACCTTCCACCTCGAAGCCCTCCGCCGCCTGCCACCCCGCGTCTTCGGCATCCTCACCAGCCTCGAACCCGCCGTCGGAGCCCTCATCGGCCTACTCCTCCTCGGCCAGCACCTCGCCACCCTGCAATGGGCCGGAGTGCTCGCCGTAGCCCTCGCCTCCACCGGCGCCACCCGCACCCCACGCCGCGACCCCAAGCCGCCCCCGCCCGAGACGCCAAGCGACACACCAGACGCCCTGACGACCCGAACGCCTGCGGAGTGATGTCACGGGCCAGGAGAACTCTTCGCATCCCGCGGAGTCGCGCCAAAGGCTCCTCGGCCTCATGCCTCGCATGCGTCAGGGCTCGCGTGGGTCGAGCGCCAAGGGGACGTTGACCGCGGCTCCCTCACGTTTCTGGCGCATCGATCTCCGATCAACGGCGAGGTGACGTACGCATGCTGTTCCGCACGCGAGGCACAGGCAAGGTCTCTTCCTGACAGGCAGGGTCTCTTCCTGACAGGCAGGGTCTCTTCCTCATACGCCGGGGCGAACACGCCCCGGGGGCGGACCGCGGTCATGGCCGGGGTGCTCGTGAGCGTGTCCGTGGTGGCGCTGGGGGACGGCTTCCGCGGACGAGATCAGGAGCTGGGACCAGCGGTCCGGGGCCGTCGTTCAGGCACGCGCCGCCGACCCCACCGGTAGTGGCGAGAGTGTGCGGCCCGGACGGCCGGGGCGCGCTCGGCCCGGCCGACGTGGACGAGGTCACGACGGCGGCGGGACTCAGCGGCCGCGCAGTGCGGCGAGCGTGGCACCGAGGTCGGTGGTGCGGGGGCGGTTGGGGGGCATCTTGCCGAGGACGGCCGCCATGCCGCAGGTGTCGGTGAGGGCCGAGAAGACGAGACCGCCCGCGATGGCGGCCGAGAGCAGTTGACAGGCCGGGTGCACGAGCAGGCCGAGGGCCAGTCCCAGGAGCACCAGCGCCCCCGCGGTGAAGCGGACCTGCCGTTCCATGCTCCAGGGCGCCCGGGTGTCGCAGGCCGTGGGCCGGTGCAGGCCATGTCCCTGCGCGGCCCATGCGGTGGTGCCGCCCGCGAGGGTGGCGGTCGGAATGCCCTGTTCGGCCAGGAGTTTGCCGGCGCTCTCCGAGCGGGCGCCCGAGGCGCACACCATGAGGACGTCGCCGCGGCCGGCCGCGTGCCGGAGCTCGGGCAGTGCGCGGCGGAGGCGGTCCAGGGGGATGTTGAGCGCGCCCGGCAGGTGGCCGGAGGCGTACTCGCCGGGAGTGCGGACGTCGATGACGGTGAGCTCGTGGAGGCGCTCTCGCACCTGGTCAATGCCGAGCGTGGTGGGGGAGAGGGGGCTGGTCATGGCGGCGGTGATCCTTGTCTTCCGGCTTCGGTGTCGGTCGTCGCCGTCCCGGACGGGACGTAGAGTACCCCTAGGGGTATAGGCGGAGGAGTGGTCGTGGAACTGGAGCTTGAGGGCGCCTCCTTGAAGGCCGTGCTGAACCGGCTGCGCCGGGCGCAGGGGCAGATCTCCGGTGTGATCCGGATGATCGAGGAGGGCCGGGACTGCGAGGACGTCGTCACGCAGCTGGCCGCGGCGTCCCGGGCGCTGGACCGGGCGGGTTTCGCGATCATCGCCACCGGGCTGCAGCAGTGCGTGGCGGACATCGAGTCCGGCAAGAAGAGCGGCGAGGACACCGAGGCGATGCGCGCGCGGCTGGAGAAGCTGTTCCTGTCGCTGGCGTAGGAACTCCTGGAGGCCGGGGCACTCATGCGACGGCGTCCACCAGCATGAAGCCGGCCACCCCGAGCAGGGCGAGGGCGAAGACGCGTTGCAGGGCGGCCCCGGGCAGCTTTGCCGACAGGCGCTTGCCGTCCCAGGCGCCCAGGACCGCGGCCCCGGCGAACGGTCCGATGGCGGCCCAGTTCAGGCCGCTCGCCGTTCCGGCGCGCAGGGCCAGCGCGGCGAGCGAGTTGACGGTGATGACCAGCAGGCTGGTGCCCACCGCCGCCCGCATCCGCATGCCGAGGACGTTGACCAGCGCCGGTACGGCGAGGAAGCCGCCGCCGACGCCGAGTACGCCGGTGACCGCGCCGAGCCCGGCGCCCGCGGCCGCCGCTCGGCCGGGCCGTACCGGTGCGGTGGTTGCCGGCGCCGGGCGGGGCCGGAGCATGCGGATCGCGGCGACGGCCGCGACCACGGCGAAGGCCGCGGCCAGTGCGGCTGCCGGCAGGCGTCCGGCGAGCGCTCCGCCCAGCATCGCCGGGCCGATCCCGGCCGCCGCGAACAGCAGCCCGGTACGCCAGCGGACCTGGCCGTCGCGGGCGTGTGCGGACAGCGCGGTGGCGGAGGTGACGGTGACGATGACCAGGCTGGCTGTGGTTGCCGCGACCGGGGTGAAACCGAGCAGGTAGATCAGGGCGGGCACGGCCAGCACGCTGCCGCCGCCCCCCAGCGCGCCGAGGGCCAGGCCGATGACGGCTCCGGCGAGCAGGGCGAGTATCACCCCGCTCATGCGACGGTTCCGTCCGTGCCGTGCGCGTCCACGACCGGCAGACCGGCCACGGCCCGCTGCCGTACGCCGCCGACCACGTCGAGGCTCGTCATGGTTCCCGCTCCTGTCCGCTTGGGTTCTGGGGCCCTGCTCAGGGGGTGCTGACGGTGAGGCCGGCCTGCTCGGCCGCGTCGAAGGCGTCGTCCACGGCCACCACCTCCCGGCCGGCCGCATCCAGCAGGGAGGCGGCGATGGCGGCGCGCATACCGCCCGCGCAGTGCACCCAGACCTGGCCCGCCGGGATCTCGTCGAGACGCCGGGGCAGGGTGTGGACGGGGATGTGGACCGAGCCGTCGATGAAGCCGGTGGCCCGTTCGGAGTCCCGGCGGACGTCCAGGACGACGACGCCGTCCGCGGAGCGCGCCGCGAGGTCGGCGAAGGTGGCCCTGGGGAAGGAGGTGAGGGCTTCGCCGTCCCGCACCCAGTCGGCCGGCTCGCCGGTGGCTGCGGCGGCCGGCCGGTCGATGCCGACGCGGACCAGCTCGCGCTGGGCGGCGGCGAGTTGGCCGGGCGACTCGGCGAGCAGGGTCACCGGCTTGCCCCAGGGGATCAGCCAGGCCAGGTAGGTGGCGAGCTGCCCCTCGGCCTCGAAGTTGAACGCACCCGCGACGTGGCCGTCGGCGAAAGCGACGCGGTTGCGCAGGTCGACCACCCACTCGCCGGCGGCCAGCCGGGCGGCGATCTCCTCGGCGTCGGCGACGGCGGGCGGGGTGAGGTCCACCGGAGCGGGTCCGTCGGCGTTGGCCGGGCCCATGTGGGCGTAGTACGCGGGGATGTCGTCCAGCCCGGCCAGCAGGTCCGCGACGAAGGTGTCCACGTCCCGGGTGAGCGCCTCGTTGGCCGCCTTCTCCTCGCCGATCGTGGTGGACTCGCCCGCCGCCTGCGAGGAGGAGCAGAAGCTGCCGAAGCCATGGGTGGGCAGCACTGCCGTCCCGTCGGGCAGCTCGGCGGCCAGCCGGTGCGCGGAGGCGTGCTGGGCACGGGCGAGGTGCTCGGTCAGCCGTGGCTCGACCAGGTCGGGCCGGCCGACGGTGCCGATCAGCAGCGAGCCGCCGGTGAACACCGCGACCGCCGTGCCGTCCGCCTCCAGGACGTAGGACGTGTGGTGCGGGGTGTGACCGGGAGTGGCCAGCGCCCGCACGGCCAGTCCGGCGGTGGTCTCGATCTCCCAGCGGTCACCGTCGTGCACGGGTACGCGTTCGTACGAAACGCGGGCCGCGGCGGGAACGAGATACGCGGCGCCCGTGATCCGAGCCAGCTCAAGGCCGCCGCTGATGTAGTCGTTGTGTATGTGGGTCTCGACGACGTGGGATATCCGCACGCCGTGCCGCGCCGCGGCCGCGATCACCGGCTCGATGTCCCGTGGTGGATCGACCGCCACGGCCGTCCGCTCGCCACCGGCCAGATAGCTGCGATTGCCGAGGCCGGCGATCTCAAGGGTGTCGATGAAGAACACGCGATGCTCCGTTCCAGTGGAGAATTACCCCCGGGGGTATGTATCGACGGTAGCATCCATACCCCCTGGGGTATTTCAGCGGGCAAGGGAGAGCCCTGTGAAGCAGCTCACGGATGACCGGCCGCGCGGCCGGCCACCCGTCAGCGCCGGGCAACCGACAGGAAGGCCGACCCCATGCGCTACGACCGCACGGTGCACCTCGACACCGACTTCGCCACCGCCGTCACCCGGGTCCGCGAGGCCCTCGCCGAGCAGGGCTTCGGCATCCTGTCCGAGATCGACGTCACCGCCACCCTCAAGGCGAAACTCGACCAGGCCATGGAGGACTACGTCATCCTCGGCGCCTGCAGCCCGGCACTGGCCCACCGGGCCCTGGAGACGGACCGCACCATCGGCCTGCTGCTGCCCTGCAACGTGGTCGTCCGCGCCGACGGCGACCGCACCGCCGTCCAGGCCCTCGACCCGCAGACGATGGTGGCCCTGACCGGCCTCGACGCCCTGCGCCCCATCGCCGAAGAGGCCACCGGCCGCCTCGACGCCGCTCTCGCCTCCCTCACCAGGACCGACCAGGCGCAAGGACGCTGAGCATGCCCGACCCCGCCGATGCCCACCCGGCCCGCGTTCCCACCCGCGTGTCGGCGGCAGGCGCTCTCGGGCCGTCCTTCACGGAGCGAGGGAGAAGTAGTTCTCCTCCTCCTGGGTGAAGTGCAGACGCAGGACGGTGTTGAGGCCGTAGAGGCAGGAACGCAGGTCGTCGAGTTGCTCGGCGGAGAGGCCTCCGCCCGCGTGGGCCAGTTGCAGATGGGTGGCGATGCGGCGGGAGAGACGCTCGATCTCGGTGTGGGCGCGGCTCATGGTGGCGGTGGCCTCGGGCCCGCCGAGAGTGGGCGCGAGGGCGGGGTAGAGCTCGTGCTCCTCGGCGTACTCGTGCGGCAGCAGCCGTTCGGTCAGCAGCCGGTGGGTCTCCTCCACCGCGGCCAAGGCTGCGGGGCCGGAGCCGTCGGAGAGGCAGCCGGCGGCGTCGCGCACGGCGTCGAGGACGTCCTGGAGGTCGTCGTGTTCGGCGGCGAAGCGGTGGATGAGGGCCTCGGCGGCGGGGGTGAGGGCAGGTCGCGTCGCCTGGTCGGTGCCCAGGGCGCGCAGGGCGTTGAGGATGACGGCGACATCGATGCCCTCCTGGAGCAGGGCACCGGCGGCGGGCGGGAGCAGACCGAAGGCGGCTACACCCATGGCGGCCAGGGACATCAGCATGCCACCGAGGGCGCTTTGGACGGCGATGCGCCGGGCACGCTGGGCGATGGCGACGGCGTCGGCGAGACGGTCGACGCGGTCGGTGGTCAGGACGATGTCGGCGGCTTCGGAGGAGGCGGTGGAGCCGCGGGCGCCCATCGCGACGCCGATGTCGGCGGCGGCGAGGGCGGGCGCGTCGTTGACGCCGTCGCCGACCATCACCGTGACCGCGCGCTCGCGTTCGGCGCGTACCGCGGCGACCTTGTCGGCCGGGCCGAGTTCGGCGCGTACGTCGTCCAGGCCGAGGACGGCGGCGACCTCGTGGGCGGGCGCGGCGCGGTCGCCGGTGAGCATCAGCAGCCGGTTGATGCCCGCCGCCCGCAGGTGGCGCAGGGTGCGTGGCGCGTCGTGGCGCAGGGGGTCGCGCAGGAGTACGGCGCCGGCCGGATGCCCGTCGACGGTGAGCCAGGCGACGGCCGCGCCGTCCAGGAGCGCGCGGGTGTCGACCGCCTTCGCCCAGTCCGGCCGGGCGGTCGCTGTGCCCATACGCCCGACGGAGGTCCGGTGCCCGTCCACGTTTCCGGTGGCGCCCCGGCCGGGCTCCTCGGTGACGCCGGTCGGGACCGAGAGCGCCAGTCCGCGTTCCCGGGCGGTGTCCACGAGGGCCTGGGCGAGGACGTGGGGCGAGTACTGGTCGAGCGAGGCCGCCAGGCGGAGGACTTCGGCGGGTTTGCCGTCGGGAGCGGCGATCACGTCGAGGACGCGAGGGCGGCCGCGGGTGAGGGTGCCGGTCTTGTCCAGCAGGAGGGTGCGGGCGCGACCGAGGTTCTCCAGCGCACCGCCGTCACGGATGACGACCCCGAGGCGAGAGGCCCGGGAGAGGCCGGAGACGATGGCGACCGGAGCAGCCAGCAGCAGCGGGCACGGGGTGGCGACCACCAGGACCGCGACCGCGCGGACCGCGGAGCCGCTGATCAGCCAGGCCAGCCCGGCCACCGCGAGCGAGAGCGGGAGGAACCAGACGGCGTAGCGGTCGGCCAGCCGCACGACGGGCGCGGACTCGGCGCCGGCCTGCCGAGCCAGCCGCACGACCCCGGCGTAGGTGCTGTCCTGCTCGGTGGCCGTGGCGCGCAGCTCGAACGCGCCCGCGGCGTTGACCACGCCACTGCGCACCAGCTCGTCCCGGGCCCGCTCGATCTGGAGGGACTCGCCGGTGAGCACCGACTCGTCGAGGACCGCGGCGGCGCTCGCCACGCGGCCGTCGACCGGGACGACCTCACCGGGACCGACGACGAGCAGGTCACCGACGGCGATCTCGGCCAGCGGCACCGTGGCCACGCCGGCCCCGGTGCGGCGGCGCGCGGAGCGGGGCGCGTGTTCCAGCAGGGCGCGCAGATCGTGGGAGGCACGTCGCTGGGCCGCGGCTTCGAGGGTGCGGCCGGTGGCGAGCATCAGGGCGATCAGCGCACCGGCCAGGTACTCGTGGACGGCGAGGGTGCCGACCAGCGCGAGGACGGCGATGAGGTCCACGCCCGCGCGCCGGTGCCGCAGCGCGGCGAGCACCCATCCCACGGCGGGAACGACGGCCGACAGGGTGCCCAGTCCCCAGAAGAGGTCGGCGAGGCCGGCGGCTCCCGTGAGCCAGGCGATGCCGCCGGCGAGCAGGGCGGCCGCTGTGACGGCCAGGAGGAGGGGTTCCAGCCGTAGCCGTGGGGGCGCGACCGCCGCGGTCGGGCGGTTCGGCCGGGTGGTGAGGGTGCGGTGGTGCATGGCGTACCTCGGTCCGTGCGGCGCCGGGACGGTCAGGCCGGTCCCCCTCCAGCACAGCGTGCCACCGGGGGCCGGCGGGAGGGGACGTCCGGCCCTGTTTCCGGGCCGGGCAGACGGTGCCTGAGCGTGCGGGTCATGGCCGGACCCGGTCGGAGTGGAGGGCGAGGCGGGGGCAGGCGGCGACGGCTCGGCGGGCATGGGTGCGCAGCTGGTCGGGTACCGCTCGGTCTTTCAGGACGGGATAGCCCCATTCGTCGAGTTCGATCAGTTCGGGCAGGAGCTCGGCGCACAGGCCCGCGCCGGTGCAGGCGATGCGGTTGACGCGCAGGGTTCGGGTGCCGGTCATCGCCATGTCTCCGGAGGTGTCGCGGCCGGTACGGGAATGCGGGGCGGCAGATGGGCGGCGGGGCAGGGGCCGTGGGTGAGGTGGTGGTCGACGTCGTCGGCGAAGGCGTGCAGGGCGGAGGCGGCGAGACGGGCGGCGCCGTCGGGGTGGCGGCAGGCGCCGCGGTCGGGCAGCAGACCGGTGTGGCGACGCAGGCGCGCCGGCAGGCCGGGATCGGCTCGTCCGGCGGCCAGGGCGGTGAAGTCCTCGGCCACGGCGGGCAGCCCGAAACGGCAGGGGCCGCACTGGCGGGCGCTGTGGGCGGCCAGGTAGGCGAGCATCCGTGCCGTCTCGTTCACCGCGCAGGCCGCCCGGGGCAGCGCGATGAGGACCCCGGCGCCGGGGGCGGCACCCAGCGGGGCGAGGTCGCGACGGGCGAGGGGCGTGTCCAGATGTGCCGTCGGCAGCCAGGTGCCGGCGAAACCGCCGAGCAGGACCGCCCGCACAGGCTCGACGGGTCCTCCGGCACGGCCGAGGATCGTGGTGATCGGTGTGCCGAGCACCACCTCCAGCACACCGGGGGCGGCGACGGCGCCGGAGACGGTGACGAGCGTGGTGCCGGGCTCGTCCGGGGTGCCTGCCTGCCGGTACCAGTCGGGTCCGTAGCGGGCGATGAGGGCGAGGTGGGCGAGGGTCTCAGCGTTGTTGACGAGCGTGGGGCGCCGGTCGACGCCGCGCTCATGGGTGCGTGGCGGGCTGCCCTGCGGGCGGGCCGGGCCGCCGCCCAGCCAACGCACCAGAGAGGTCGACTCGCTGGAGACATAGGCGTGGGGCAGGGCGTGCAGCCGCAGCCGGACCGGGTCGAGACGGGCGCATCGGCGCTCGTCCAGGGCCGCACTCAACTGCCGGTGCTGGGCACCGCGGGTGCGGGGCAGGCACACGTGAACCGTGTCCGCGCCGATCGCGGCCGCGGCCAGCACGGCGCCGTCGAGTACCAGGTGGGGTGCGACGGCGATGAGGAACCGGTCCTTGCGGCTGGCTGGTTCGCTCTCCATGGCGTTGACGACGACCACGGCGCGGCCACGGCGTTCCGCCACGGCGCGCAGCTTGCGGGCGGTGGGGAAGCCCGCGCCGCCGCGCCCGGTGAGCCCGGCCACCTCGACGTCCTCCACCAGCGGCATCGACGTGCGGCTGCCGACAGCAGCGGTGACGGGCGGCGGCCCGTGGCGCCTGAGATGGTCGTTCAGGGTGGCCGGCCGCCCGGTGGCGTACCAGTCCGCCAGAAGTCGGGCTTCGCCGGGGGAAGTCGGGCGGCGGAAGGGCGCCAGGGGCGCCGTGGCCGAGGAGTTCACCGTCCACCTCCCAGGACGATCGTGGTGGCGGCCGCGCGCTGGGCCCAGCCGGGCTGCAACGGGCCGGTGGCGAGGAACGCGCCGAGCACGACCGGTACGGCGGCTGCGGCTGCGGCGGCGAGCACGCGCCCGATGAGGCGCCCCGGACCGGCCCTGGCCAGCCGCCACCACACGGCCGCCACCACCGCGCCGAGGCATCCGGCGTAGATCCACAGTTGAAGAGCCAACCGGGTGTCGGTGCCGGTGCCGACGCCGTGGAAGAGGGCGAGCGGCCAGGCCGCGTACGCCAGCCGGTGCACGGCCTTCCAGCGGCGCACGCCCAGGCGCTGTCGCAGGGCGCTGGTGAGGAGCACCGCGAGCAGCAGGTCGAGTGCGGCCGTGCACGGCCCGAGCCAGAGCGGTCGGTAGGACGCCCCGAACGGCACCACCAGCACCGCCCACCCCAGGTGGACGAACGGATCGAGTACGGCCGTCACCACGTGCACGGCGAGGAACACCAGCGTGAGCAGGGACAGGTTGCGGTGCAGCAGGCCGATCTCGAACCGGCCGATGCGGTGGGGCGCGGCGCGGCCGCCGGAGGCGATGCCGAGGGCCACGGTGGCCGTGAGCAGCACCAGGGCGAGGGTGCCGCCTGCGCGGCCGGCGTACCAAAGGGGGCTGCCCGTGAGGGCCAGCGTCGTCATCGCGGGCCTCCTGGAGCGGGAGCGTCGGTGTCGGGAGGCCAGCCGCCGAGGCGAACGACGTGGCCGTCGAGGCCGACCAGGCGAGCGGGCAACGCGGTGCCGCGCAGCCGGTCGACGGCCCGGTCACCCAGCACGATCGCCGCCGTAGTGGCGGTGTTGGCGTCCACGCACGTGGCCGCGGCGACGGTGACGGTGCGCCAGACGGGGGCGGCGGGCTCTCCGGTGGCCGGGTCGACGATGTGGTGCAGGATGCGGCCGGCGCGTCGCCAGGTGCGCACGCGGATGCCGGAGGTCGCCACTGCGCCGCCGGTGATGGCGACGGCGGGGCCGCGGTCCGTCGCGGGCCGGGCGTGGTCGTCGGCCAGGGCGATGCGCCAGCCGCCTTCGGGTGCCGGTCCGGCCGCCGCGAGGTCGCCGCCGAGGCTGACCAGGACGCCACAGCCGGTGGCAGCGGCGGCGTTGCGGGCGGCGCGGTCGGCGGTGAGGGCCTTGGCGGTCGCGCCCAGGTCGAGGTGGGTGTGCGGTGGCAGGCACAGCCGTCGGGTGTGCGGGTCGAAGGCGATCCTGCGCCATCCGGGGGCGGGTTGGGGCGGTGGCAGGGGGCGGACGTCGTCGGGGCGCAGGGACACGAAGGTGCGGTCGTAGCCGAGCGCGGCCATCGCCCGGCCGACGGTCGGGTCCACGGCTCCGCCGGTGAGCCGTGCGGCCCGGAGAGCGGTCAGGAGGGCCTCGGTGAAGCAGGCGCTGACCGTCGTGGGAATGCCCGCGGTGAGGTTCACCCGGGTCAGTTCGGAGTCGGTGCGGAAGCGGCTGCAGGCACGGTCGATGGCGGCCAGTTCGGCGCGCAGGACCACCTCGGCGGTGGGCAGCGCGGCGGGCTCGGTGACGAGCAGCGTGGCCGTGGTCCCGAGAGCCGGGAAGCTCAGTTCGGCGGGTGCCGGCTTCGCGATGTGCGTGGTCATGACGCCCCCGTGGTGGTGTGCGGCTTCTGCTGGGTGGGGGTGGGCGGCGGGGCCGGGGTTTTGGGCGCGGGCTTCGTGACGGCCGCGGGCCCCTCGTCGTCCGAAGCGCCCTCTTGGTCCTCCTTGGTCGTGGTGGACGACGCCGGCGGGCTCTGCCCGGACGGGGCCGACGGTGCGGGGGAGGGGGAACTCCCGGGCATCAGCTGGGTGTAGGTGCCGCCGAGGGCGGCCGTCGCTGCTACGGCGGTGACGGCGAGCCACCGGGTGAGGCGGCGGGTCCGGCGCAGCCCGCGGTCGCGTGCGCGGGGGGAACCGGCCGGGGGGAGGGTCTGGTCGAAGGCGTCGGGTGAAGGTGCCATGGCAGCGGCTCCTGGTGATACGGCGGCCCGGATGGGTTGCGTGCACTCCCAGGCTGTGACCGCGGCATCCAGAAACTCGCTCACATCTCCTTCAGGACCGGTAAAGATCTTGGGCCACCACGTGGCGGCCCGCGTCAGCCCTGCGGCCACCGCGGCAGTTCCAGCACGACGGTCAGCCCGCCGCCCGGGGTGTCCTCCAGCCCAGCCGTACCGCCGTTGGCGGTGACCAGCCGGTGGACGATGGCGAGCCCCAGACCGGTACCCCTGGCCTCCGGGTTGCCGAATCGGCGGAAGGCGACCGCCTTGGCCTCAGCACTCATCCCCGGGCCGTCATCCCGCACGCGCACGCGGGCCAGGCCCTCAGCCGCTCGGTGATCGAGCGTCACGCTCCCGCCCTCGGGCACGGCGTCGACGGCGTTGGCGATCAGGTTGTCGAGGATCTGTTCCAGGTGGCCCGCGCCGAGCGCGCAGGTCAGGGCAGGTCCGTCGGAGACGGTCAGCCGTACGCCGCGTTCCTCGGCCACCGGCGACCAGGCCGCCACCCGCTCGGCCACCACCTCGTCGACCCGGACGGCCACGGGCCGGAACGTCGCCTGTTCGGCGCGCGCGACCGCGAGCAGCCCGTCGACCAGCCGCGACAGCCGGACGATCTCCTCCTGTGCCAAGGCCAGCTCGGCGGCGGTGTCGCCCTCCGCCCCGGCCGCGAGGACGTCGAGCCGCAGCCGCAGCGCGGCCAGCGGGGTCCGCAACTGGTGGGACACGTCGGCGAGCACCGCCCGGTGACCGTGCACCAGCGCCTCCATGCGGGCCGCCATGGTGTTGAAGGTGGCGGCGAGCCGGCGGACCTCCGGCGGCCCGCCACCGACCTCGGCCCGCTCGTCGAGCGCGCCCTCGCCCAGCCGCTGGGCGCTGACGTCCAGCCTCGACAACGGGCGGCTGACCCAGCGGGCGAGGCGGACGGACAGCAGCACGGAAGCGGCCAGCCCCACCGCGCCGATCGCTGCGGACCAGCCCCAGAGGGCGGCGATCCGGGCGTCGAGCGGGGCCGCGGAGCGCGCCAGGACGACCGCGCCGGACGGACTGCGAACCTCACCGGCCGGCTCCGCCGTCAGCAGCCGCCCCTCGTTCTCCGGCGGCTCGGGCTCGTGTCCGGACACGACTTCCTCCACCAGTTCCTCTGCCTCCTGGCCCTGGGCCGCCGTACAAGGGGTACTGGCCACCAGGCGTGCGGCGGCGTCGTACACGGCTGCGCAGTCCCCCGCGCGGGCCGCCGCATCCAGTTCCCGGCGCATGGCGGTGGGGGGCTTGCGGTCGGAGAGGTGTTCCTCGGCCGCGGCGGCGACCACCCGGGTGGCCGCCCGCTGGCTGTCGCGGAAGGCGACCCGCTCGCGGGCCGTCATCGACACCGCGAGCGGTACGACCGCAAGTACCAGCAGCACGGAGGTCAGGACCAGGAGCGTCCAGGTGATCCGGCGGGTCATGACCGTTCCCGGGAGTCCTGCCCCGCCCCGAGCCGGAACCCGTGCCCGTAGACGGTCTCGATCAGCCTCGGCACGGCGAGCTTGCGGCGCAGCGCCGCGACATGCACGTCCACCACCTTGGTAGGGCCGTACCAGTCGGCGTCCCACGCCCGCTCAAGGATCTGCTGGCGGCTCACCACCCGGCCGGGGTCGGCGGCCAGGCACTCCAGGATGCCGAACTCCTTCGGCGTCAGCGCGACCACGCGGCCGCCGACCGAGACCTGCCGGGTGCGCAGGTCGAGCGTGAGCGGCCCATGGCGTACGGTCTCCGGCTCCGCCGGGCGCCGGCGGCGCAGCACGGCCCGCATGCGCGCGAGCAACTCGGCCAGCCCGAACGGTTTGACCAGGTAGTCGTCGGCGCCTTCGTCCAGGGCCACCACCCGGTCCGCCTCCTCGCCCCGCGCGGTGACGGCGATGATCGCGGCGTCCGACCGCGCCCGCAGCCTCCGGCACACCTCGACGCCGTCGATGTCGGGCAGACCGAGATCGAGCAGAACGACATCGGGGCTGGGCGCGGAGAGCGCCGCACGCCCGGTACGGACGCCCTCGACCGCGTAGCCGGCCTGCCGCAGCCCGCGCACCAAGGAGTCCGCGATGCCCCTGTCGTCCTCGACGACCAGCACCCGCGTCTCGTCGGCCACGCCCGTGTCCCTGGTGCTCATGCCCGATGCCCGTCCTCCCGGCGGTGAGCTCAGCCGTCCGTCCCCGACACCCAGCCTGCTCCTCGCGCCCCTTGCGACGGCAGGGCCGTTCGTCCCCGGACCGCGCTGCTCGGACCGCCTCCGTCCCGGCGCGCACGTCGGTCACGAGGGCACCGGGCGGCTCAAGCCCACACCGGCCGGACGGTTCCTGGGCCCCCCGGCCGCCATGGGGTTCCGTCAGGGCGAGGCACTCGGCGCAGCCGGTTCAGCGCCGCCTGGAAGGCGGCGGCGTGCGTTTCACCGTTGACCGCCTGACGCAGATTGGCCGTGTTCGTGCCGACCACGCCGGCCAGCGTGGCCGCCTCGCGCAGGTGCTCGTTCAGCTCGGTCCGCGCGCCGTGGCCGGGAAGAGCCGGCCGACGGCGGCGGGGCGCCGAGCACGTTCCGTCATCACCCGGACGGCTCGGCAGGCAGGGCAGTGGTGCACCCGACCGGGTCATATGAGGGAGTGGCACTTTCACCGAGCGGTCCCCGGGACGGGGAAGCCATGTTCCGCCACTCGATACGTACCCTCCTGCTCGGACAGGTCGAGCTGGTGCGGCGGGGCACGGCGGCCCCTGGGGCGCGTCCAGGGACGGGCCGGTATCGCTGCCGCGCAAGAGTTCCCGGGCGGGCCATCGGGTCCTCCTGCGCTGCGCGTCACGGAGGCAGAGGATGGACGGGAGCCGGGCCGGCGGGCGTACGGCCGGGCCGGCGAGGAGGCGCGGCATGGTGAAACCAGTGGTCGTGGGAGTCGACGGCTCACCGTCCAGCCTGGACGCGGTCGAGACGGCGGCACGCGAGGCGGTGCTGAGCGGAGGCGGCCTGCGGCTGGTGCACGCCTTCGGGTGGCCGTCGATCCATCCACCGCCCGGTGGCCCGCCCTGGGATCCTGCCAGGGCGGGGATGCGCGAGCTGGTGGATGGCACGCTGGCCGAGGCCGAACAACGGGCACGCGAGGTCGCGCCGCGGGTGGACATCACCCGAGAGGTCACCGTCGGCGAGCCGCTGATGGTGCTGGAGATCGAGTCGCGCACCGCCTCGCTCGTCGTGGTGGGCAGCCGCGGGCTGGGCGCGTTCGGCAGTCTGCTCCTCGGATCCACCGCCGTGCACCTGGCCGCCCACGGCCGCTGTCCGGTGCTGGTGGTACGGGGCAGGCCGAACCCGACCCGACCCGTACTGCTGGCGGTGGACGGCTCCCCGGCGGGCCAACGCGCTGTCGAGTTCGCCTTCGGAGAAGCGTCGATGCGCGGAGCGGGCCTGCTGGCCCTCCACGTGTGGAACACCTGGAGCGAACGTGCCTACGAGGGGCCGGGCGACCCGCTGAACATGGTGGTCGACGTCGACCGGCTCCGCGACGAGGAACAGCGGCTGCTGGACGACACGCTGGCTCCGTGGCAGACGCGTTACCCCCAGGTCGCTGTGGAACGGCGCCTGGTGCGCTCCCGGATCCGCCCGGCCCTGATCGACGCGAGCCACGAGGCCCAACTGGTGGTGGCCGGTGCACGGGGCCGCGGTGGCTTCACCGGCTTGCTGCTCGGCTCGGTCAGCCAGGCTCTGCTCCATCACGCGCACTGCTCCGTCGCCGTGGTCCGCGGCAAGGAATGACCCGCCTGCGCTCACGACCGTGAACCCGGCGGCGGACGCCTCGGAGCCGCGACGGTTGCCGTGGGCGTTCGCGCTGGACGCCGAGGCCCGCGGGCCGAGGTCGCGCAGGCCGATGTCGCGCTTCCGGACGGGCGACTGCCGGCCGTGTGCCGGAGGGGCCGTCCGGCCCCCCTTCGCCGCCGCGTTCCCCCGGGCCGCTCTCCGGCCAGAGAGGGACCCGTGGCCCTCACCCGAGGCCGCCGGCGGGCTCAGTATGGACACGACTCCCTCAGGCGAAGGACGGCTGACTCATGTACCCGAACGATGGTTTCCGGGAGCTCGGCCGTGACGCGTGCCTGCGCCTGCTGGCGACGGCACCTGTCGGCCGCGTCGTCCACACGCGCCAGGCCCTGCCTGCGGTCGTGCCGGTCAACTTCAGCCTGGACACCGACGGAGCGGTGCTGCTGCGCACCTCGGCGGCCTCCGAGCTGGCCCGCGCGGTCGACGGCGTAGTCGTAGCCTTCGAGGCGGACGCGGTCGACGTGGACACGCACTCCGGTTGGAGCGTCGTCGTCACCGGCCGGGCCGAGATCGTGACGGATGCGGCCGAGGCGGCGCGCCTGCAGCGGATCGGTCCCGACTCGTGGGTTCGCTCGCCCGAGGAGGTCTTCGTGCGGATCGAGCCGGAACTGGTCACCGGGCGCGAACTCGTCGGGGGCCGCACCATGTACGGCTTGGACCTCTCCGCCTGACCGCCGGGAACCTGGGCTCGGGCCGTGGCCGAGGTGCCTCGGTCCTGGCCGGATGACCTCCACCGGGGCGTGCTGCGGTTCCGGGCGGTGCGCTGCGCCCCGTTCGGCTCCCCGGCACGTCACCACCGTGGCACCTGATCGCCAAAGCTGTCGGGCCGTCGCTGCTCGTGCTGCGGTCGCACCTCGTGGGCGCGGGAGACCGGGGAAAACAACAGGGCCGACCGGCCCTGCCCTTCGGCCCGGATACGGGGAAGGATCTCGGCAGGGAGGGTCGAGCCGTCCCCGGGCGGACATCGGCACGGAACGACGAACCAGGGAGCAGTTTGATGGCGGACAGCGAGCAGCCCGGCGCCGACAACCCGATAAGGGTCTTCCTGCTGGACGATCACGAGGTGGTACGGCGCGGGGTGCGCGACCTGCTCAACGACGAGCCGGACATCGAGGTCATCGGCGAGGCCGGCACGGCGGAGCAGGCCTTGGTGCGGGTGCCCGCATTGCGCCCGCAGGTGGCAGTGCTCGACATCCGCCTGTCCGACGGCGACGGTGTGACGGTGTGCCGGGAGCTGCGCTCGCGCATGCCCGAGCTGGCCTGCCTGATGCTCACCTCCTTCGACGACGAGGAAGCGCTGCTGGACTCGATCATGGCGGGCGCCTCCGGGTACGTCCTGAAGCAGATCCAGGGCTCGGACCTGGTGTCCGCCGTGCGCACCGTGGCAGGCGGCCAGTCCCTGCTGGACGCCAGTGCCACCACCAAGCTGATGGCCCGGCTTCGGGGCGGCCGGCAAGAGGAGGAGCAGCCCGACGGGCTGCAGGGTCTGACCCAGCGGGAGCGGGAGATCCTTGCCCTGATCGGTGAGGGGCTGACCAACCGCCAGATCGGGCAGCGGCTGTACCTGGCCGAGAAGACGGTGAAGAACCACATCTCCCGTCTGCTGGCCAAGCTCGGCGTCGAGCGCCGCATCCAGGCCGCGGTCATCGCCACCCAGGTCCACGACCGGCAGCGGCCGGAAGGGCGCTGAACCCGACGCCGGACCTGGCCGGTGTGCCGGGACGCGGTGCTCTCGGACGGCCGGCAGAGCACAACGGGGGAAGCCAGCGGCAAGGCAGGGATCCATCCGTCCCGTGCCGCTCAGGCGGCGTGGCCGGCGCCGTACGGGGCGTAGAGGTCCAACAGCCGGGTCCTGGCGGAGCGCAGGTGATGGGCCAGTACCTCACCGACCCATTGGGTCACGGCCTGGCCGAGAGCCGGGTCGTCCTGGCACAGGGCGCGGACGGCGGCGCCGCTGAACTCGTACGCACGGACCGGGGTCGTCGCCTCGGCCCCCAGATGCCAGACATGGGGCGTGAAGAGCCAGGACCAGCCCAGGAGTTCGTTGTGGCCGAGGGCCTCGACGACGGCGGCGCGGCGGCCGGGCACGGGCATGTCGAGCTCGATCGTGCCGGTACGGATGATCCAGAAGCGGTCGGCGTGGGCTCCCTCCTCGAAGAGGCGCGTCCCCTGGGGGAAGGACACGTGCCGGGCTACCCGCATGAGCCGCTGCCGGTGTTCGGTGGGCAGTGCGCGGAGCATGCTGGGGGTGTTCATGTCCTGCCTCCCGACGGGGGTGTACGACGTGGTGCCTCCATCCTGTGACGGCGGGTGACAGGGGGCGAGGGGCCATCCGGTCCACAGGAGGGCCGCCCGGCCCCGGGACAGATCGTTCGGCTGCGGGCTCCCGGGCGAGCCGTCGCGGCCCACGTGGGCCGTCGCCCAGGTCCGGCGCTGTGGCCGGACCGACGGTCCCTGCCTGCAGGGAACTTCGGCCCTGTTCCGGGTGACGGCCCATCGGAATGATCGTTGTGACGGCCCGGACCCGCCCCACGGTCCCGGCTCTGACGGTGAGCGCCGTCTCTCCACGTGCGTACAACCAGAGGAGTCCTTGCATGCTTTCGCCCGAGTCGGCCGCTGTCGTCCGCGCCACCCTGCCCGTCGTGGGCGGAGCCCTGGACGAGATCACCATCCGCTTCTACGGCACCATGTTCGCGGAACAACCCGAGCTGCTGGACGGCCTGTTCAACCGGGGCAACCAGGCCAGCGGCGAACAGCGCAGGGCCCTGGCCGGATCCATCGCCGGCTTCGCCCGGGCCCTGCTGGCCGACCCCGACGCCCGCCCGGACGCCCTCCTCGCCCGGATCGCCCACAAGCACGCGGCCCTCGGCGTCACCGAGGACCAATACACCATCGTCCACAAGTACCTCTTCCAAGCCATCGGCGAGGTGCTCGGCGATGCGGTGACCCCGGACGTGGCGGCCGCGTGGGACGAGGTGTACTGGCTGATGGCCGGCGCGCTGATAGCTCAGGAGGCGCGCCTCTACCAGGAAGCCCGGGTCGACCCGCGCAAGCCGTGGCGGCAGTGGACCGTCGTGGAGCGGCGCGAGGAGACCCCGGACGTGGTCTCCTTTCTGCTGCACCCGGCCGACGGCGGCCCCCTGCCCCCGGCACGGGCCGGCCAGTACGTCAGCGTCCGGGCGCTCATGCCCGACGGCATCCACCAGACCCGCCAGTACAGCCTGTCCAACGCTCCCGGCGGCCGCTTGCGGCGCATCACCGTCAAGCGGGTGGCCGGCGTCGCCGACGCCCCGGAGGGCGAGGTCTCCAACCAACTGCACCGCACCGTACGGGACGGGGACGAGCTCACCCTGTCGGCCCCGTTCGGAGACGTGGTGCTCGACGACGCCGACACCCCGCTCGTGCTGGTCTCCGCCGGCATCGGCTGCACCCCCATGGCCGGCATGCTCGAACACCTCGCCGCCACCGGCGCGACCCGGCCGGTGTGGGTCCTGCACGCCGACCGCACCCCGACCGACCACGCTCTGCGCGCCGACACCCGACGTCTGGTGGAGCAACTGCCCGATGCGAGGGCGGAGTTCTGGTACGAGGCGGAGGCGGCCGAGGAAGCCGGTTCCCGCCCGGGCCTGATGGACCTCGACGGCCTGGACCTGCCCACCGACGCCGACGTCTACCTGTGCGGCTCGCTCCCCTTCATGCGCGCCGTCCGCACCCAGCTGCTCCGGGCCGGCGTCCCGGCGCGCAGCATCCGCTACGAGGTCTTCGGCCCCGACCTGTGGCTCGCCCACGCGGAAGGCTGACGGTCTCCGGCGGCGTGGCGACGTGGCGGCGCGCGGCCGGACCACTGGGCCGACCGCCTCATCTGCTCCTCCTCCGCCGCCTCAGCGCCCGACCTGGGTGCTGAGGCGGCGCGGGCGCGCCGCGGTCCGCCGGCCGCCGGCAGGGAGCCGCCGTCGATGACCTCCGGACGTCCGCCGTGGTGGTTCCGCGCCATCACCAGGCCGGTGCCGCGGCTCGCGCCCGAGGGCTGCGCGGGTCTGTGGTCGTGGCATCCGGTGTGCGGGCCGGTCGGTGGCTCATGCGGCGCGTCGCCCGGGACCGGGCCTCCGGCTGCCACGTCGTACGGCCGAGTGGGCCGCCGGAACCGTCCGCCCGCGGTAGACCAGGTACGGCCGGGTCAGATACCCGACCGGGACGCTCCACACGTGTACCAGCCGGGTGAACGGCCAGAGCGCGAAGAGCAGGCAGGCGCTCAGGGCGTGCCACTGGAACAGCAGCGGTGCTCCGGCGATCGACCCGGGTCGCGGCTGGAGGGTGAAGATGCCGCGGAACCAGACGGAGACGGTTTCGCGGTAGTCGTAACCGGGGCCGAGGACGTTGTGCGCGGCCGTGGCGGAGATGCCCAGCAGGACGGTCGTGACCAGCAGGGGGAAGAGCAGCTTGTCGGTGCGGTCGGTGCCGAGCCGGATCCGCCGGGTCAGCAGCCGCCGGGCGCACAGCATGCCGAGCCCGGCGACCATCGCGACGCCCGCCACGGAGCCCAGCCACACGGCCGTGGTGTGGTAGGCGTGCTCACCGATGCCGGCGGCCTCGGTCCAGGAGGCCGGCACCGCGAGTCCCACCACGTGCCCGGCGATCACCGCGAAGGCCCCCAGGTGGAACAGCGGGCTGCCCCAGCGCAGCCAGCGGTGTTCGAGGAGCTGGCTGGTGTGGGAGGTCCAGCCGAACTGGTCGTGCCGGTAGCGCCAGACATGCCCCGCGACGAACACGGCGAGGCAGATGTAGGGGACGGCGACCCACAGGAGAAGGTCGACGCCGCTCGGTGTGGCGAATGCGGATCCTGCGGCGCTCATCGTGGGCCTTCCGGGGGCGAGAGGGGCGGCATGAGGCTGGGCGGGGCCTGCTCGGGCGGGACGAAGGTGCCCGGCGGCGCGAACCCGCCCGAGCCGTACGGGTCGAGGCCGACGTCCTCGCCGGGCGGGCCCTGTGCGGCCAGTTCGGCCACGGCCGCCAGGTCCGCCTCGGTGGGTGGTGGCAGGAGCGTGAGCAGCGCGGCCAGGACGTGCCGATAGGGGGACCCGGCGTCGGTGAGCGCGTGGTGGATCAGCTCCAGGCCGCGCCGGTGCTGGCGCAGCGGCGCCTCGCCCCTGCCCGGCCCGGCGAGAGCGGCGAACTCCAGGACCACCGGCAGGTGGTCGGGCAGCTCGCCGCCGTCGATCTCCCAGCCGGCCGCCCGGTACCGCTGGGCGAGGGCGAGCAGTGCCATGCCCCGGCGGCGGGTGTCGCCGTGCAGGTAGTAGGTGAGGTAGAGGCTGCTCTTGCGGCGCAGGTCGAACATCTCGACGTAGTGCCTCTCCAGTGCCTCCGGCTCCTGGCCGGCGAACCAGGTGGCGGAGGCGGCCAGCCGTTCGGCGGCGGGTGAGGGCGGTAGCCCGCCGACGGTGGCGGTGAAGTCCGGCCGGGCGGCGACCAGTTCGGCGTCCGGGTACTGCAGCAGCAGCGAGCACAGCCGCAGCAGCAGCACCCGCGCCTCGGCCTCCTCGGGCGTGAGCCGGGCCGGGCGGCGCACGGCCGCTCGCAGCCGCGTGCGCACGAGGGCGGGAACGGATGGGGGTCCCCCCAGGCGTCCGGCACTGGGGGAGGGCAGGGGACTCACGGACGGCCTCCGGCGGGGGCTTCGGGCGTACGACGACGGAGGGTGGGGATACCGAGCATGACCTTCCGCCCGGCCGGCTCACCGGAGGACTCCACCGGGCAGCGGTTCTCCACGGCGGCCAGAGCGGCCGCGTCCTCCTTGTGCGCGGCGGGGACGACGTACCGGTCCCGGTACTTGGCGACGGCCAGCAGCCGGTGCAGGTCCTCAGCCTCGCGCGGGGTCAGTCCCACGGAGTGCAGCGCGGTCTCGTCGCCTGGCTCACCGAGGATGCGCTCGCGCATGTACGAGCGCAGCGCGGTGAGCTTCATCAGTACCCCGGCGACCACGCCGCCGTCCCCGGCGGTGAACAGACTGGCCAGGTAGTCGAGCGGGATGCGCAGGCGGGTGACGGCGGCGAACACGTGGTCCGGGTCGTCCTGGTTCCCGCCGGCGCTGCTCACCGCGTCCAGGACGGGGGAGAGCGGGGGGACGTACCAGACCATGGGCACGGTGCGGTACTCCGGGTGCAGCGGCAGCGCCACCTTGTACCGCATGACCAGGTCGTACACCGGGGAGCGGCGGGCGGCCGCCAGCCAGTCCTCGGGGATCTGGGACTCCCGTGCGGCTGCGATGACGTCGGGGTCGGCGGGGTCGAGGAACACGCCCCGCTGGGCCTCCAGCAGGTCCCGCTCGTCCGGGGTGGCCGCGGCCTCGCCGACGCGGTCGGCGTCGTACAGCAGCAGGCCGAGGTAGCGCAGCCGGCCGACGCAGGTCTCGGAGCAGACGGTGGGCTGCCCGGCCTCGACGCGTGGGAAACAGAACGTGCACTTCTCGGCCTTGCCGGTGGCGTGGTTGACGTACACCTTCTTGTACGGACAGGCCGTCACGCACATCCGCCAGCCACGGCAGCGGTTCTGGTCGACGAGCACGATGCCGTCCTCGACCCGCTTGTACATCGCGCCCGACGGACAGGCGGAGACACAGGCCGGGTTGAGGCAGTGTTCGCACAGCCGGGGGAGGTGGAAGAGGAAGGTCTGCTCGAACTCGAACCTGACCTTCTCCGCCCACGCCCCGGAGAGGTTGGGGTCGCCGCCCGCGTGCTCGGGCGCGCCGCCCAGGCCGTCCTCCCAGTTGGCGCCCCAGGTGATCGCGGTGGGTTTGCCGGTGAGGACCGAGCGGGGGCGGGCGACGGGGAGGTCCCGGCCGGCCGGGGCGCTGACCAGGTTGTCGTAGTCGTAGGTGACCGGCTCGTAGTAGTCCTCGATGGACGGCAGGTCGGGGTTGGAGAACAGGGACAGCAGGCGCTTGACCCGGCCGCCGGAGCGCAGGACCAGGCGCCCGCGCCGGTCCAGCGTCCAGCCGCCCTTCCACTGCTCCTGGTCCTCGTAACGCCGCGGGTACCCCACGCCCGGTTTGGTCTCGACGTTGTTGAACCAGGCGTACTCGACACCCGTGCGGTGGGTCCAGGTCTGCTTGCAGGTGACCGAGCAGGTGTGACACCCGATGCACTTGTCGAGGTTCATCACCATCGCCACTTGGGCCATGACGCGTCCGATGGGGGCTCCGCCACGGGGCATGTCAGTACTCCACTTCCTGCGAGCGACGGCGGAGGACGGTGACCTCGTCGCGCTGGTTGCCGGTCGGGCCGTAGTAGTTGAAGGCGTAGGTGAACTGCGCGTAGCCGCCGGCGAGATGAGTGGGCTTGAGCAGCAGCCTGGTCAGCGCGTTGTGGATGCCGCCGCGCTTGCCGCTGACCTCGGTCTTCGGGACGTTCACGGTGCGGTCCTGGGCGTGGTACATGTACACCGTGCCCTCGGGCATCCGGTGGGTGACCACCGCGCGGGCGGCGACGACGCCGTTGCGGTTGTACGCCTCGATCCACTCGTTGTCCTTGACCCCGATCTTCTCGGCGTCCGCGGTGGACATCCAGATCACCGGCCCGCCCCGGGACAGGTCGAGCATGTACGCGTTGTCCTGGTAGTTCGAGTGGATGGACCACTTCGAGTGCGGGGTCAGATAGCGGACGGTGACCTCCGCCCGTCCTGCTTCGTGCAGGTGCTCGTCACCGTAGTGCCGGGGCGTGTGCAAAGGGGGTCGGTAGACGGGGAGTTGCTCGCCGAGTTCGGCCATCCAGTCGTGCTGCACGAAGAAGTGCTGGCGGCCGGTGAGGGTGTGCCAGGGCTTGAGGTGCTCGACGTTGATGACGAAGGGGGAGTAGCGGCGGCCCCCGGTCTCCGAGCCCGACCATTCGTACGAGGTCATCACGGCTCGTGGCTGGGTGCGGGTGTCGGCGAACGTGATGTGCTCGGCCTCGCGCTCGGCGGCGAGTTCCACCAGGCCCGTGCTGCCGGTCTGCCGCTCCAGCTCCCGGAAGCCCTCGGTCGCCAGGCGCCCGTTGGTGGTGCCGGACAGGGCGAGGATCGCCTCACACATGTCGGAGGCGGTCGCCAACGAGGGCCGGCCCGCGGTGACCCCGTCACGGACGGTGCCGCAGCGGTGCCGCAGCTCGTCGATCTCGCGGTCGGGATGGACGGTGACACCCTTGGTGGTCGTCCCGAGCGTGTCCAGCAGCGGACCGACGGCGCGCATCTTGTCCGCCACGGCCGGGTAGTCGCGCTCGACGGTGACGAGCCGGGGCATGGTCCGGCCGGGGACCGGTTCCCACGCGCCCGCCTTCCAGTCCCGTACCACCCCGCCCGGCTGGGCGAGTTCGTCCCGGGTGTCGTGCGTGAGCGGGACGGCCAGGACGTCGGTGCGGGTGCCCAGGTGCTCGGCGGCCAGCTCGCTGAACCTGTCGGCGAGGGTCAGGAAGGTGTCGTAATCGGTGCGGGCCTGCCAGGGCGGGGCGATGGCGGGGGTGAAGGCGTGTACGAAGGGGTGCATGTCCGTGCTGGACAGGTCGTCCTTCTCGTACCAGGTCGCGGCGGGCAGGACCACGTCGGCCAGTAGTCCGGTGGAGGTCATGCGGAAGTCCATGCAGACGAGCAGATCGAGCTTGCCCTCCGGAGCCTCTTCCCGCCACACCACGTCCTCCGGGCGGGCTTCGGGCGGCGTCTCGGCGGAGCGGACGACCGCGTCGGTGCCCAGCAGGTGACGCAGGAAGTACTCGTTGCCCTTGCCGGAGGATCCGAGCAGGTTGGCCCGCCACACCGTCAGTACGCGCGGGAAGTTGGCCGGGTCGTCGGGGTCCTCGACGGCGAACCGCAGCCGCCCCGACGCCAGCTCGTCGACGAGGTGCTCGGCGACCGGCCGGCCCGCCCGCGCCGCTTCGTCCGCCAGGTCGAGCGGGTTGCGGTTGAATCCGGGATGGCCGGGTGTCCAGCCCAGCCGCACCGCCTGCGCCAGGCAGTCGGCGAAACCCTTGCCCCGGAACCGCCCCTCCCCCAGAGGGGAGGCCAGCTCGTCGGGGCCGAAGGCCTCGTACCGCCACTGGTCGGAGTTCAGGTACCAGTACGAGGTGCCGGCCATGTGCCGCACCGGCCGCTGCCAGTCGAAGGCGAACGCGAGGTGCTGGAGGCCGGTGAGCGGGCGGACCTTCTCCTGGCCGACGTAGTGGGCCCAGCCGCCGCCGTTGACACCCTGGCAGCCGGTCATGGTGGTCAGCGCCAGGAAAGCGCGGTAGATGGTGTCGGAGTGGAACCAGTGGTTCGTGCCCGCGCCCATCGCGATCATCGAACGGCCCTGGGTGCGTTCGGCGTTACGGGCGAACTCGCGGGCGACCCGGGCCGCCTGCTTCGCGGGGACCGAGGTGATCGTCTCCTGCCAGGCCGGGGTGTAGGGCTGCGAGGCGTCGTCGTAGGAGGCCGGCCAGTCGCCCGGCAGGCCGGGCCGCGCTACCCCGTACTGGGCGAGCATCAGGTCGAAGACGGTGGTGACGAGGCGGCCGCCGAGCCGGCGTACCGGCACGCCACGCACCATCGCCGAGCCACCCTCGGTGGCCCCCTCGTCGAACCGGGGCAGCGCGACGGCCATGGTGTCGTCCGCGCCGGCGAGCAGGCTCAACTCCGGTACGACACCGCCCAGGTCGAGGTTCCAGCGGCCTTCTTCGGCCTGCCCCCAGCGGAAGCCGAGCGAGCCGTTCGGCACGACGCACTCGCCGGTGGCCGAGTCGAGGAGAACGGCCTTCGACGCGGCGTGTTCCGTGTCGTGGCCGAGGTCGGCGGCGGTCAGGAACCCGTCCGGAACGAGGCCGCGCTCGTGCTCCCGCAGGGTCACGAGGAAGGGCGCGTCGGTGAACTTCCGCAGGTAGCCCTGGAAGTAGGGAACCTCGCGGTCCACCAGGAACTCGCGAAGGATCACCTGCCCCATGGCCATCGCGAGCGCGCCGTCGGTGCCCGGGTGCGGGGCCATCCACTCGTCGGCGAACTTCACGTTGTCGGCGTAGTCGGGGCTGACGGCGACGACCTTGGTGCCGTTGTAGCGGGTCTCGGTGAGGAAGTGGGCGTCCGGGGTGCGGGTGACGGGGATGTTGGAGCCCCACATGATCAGGTAGCCCGCGTTCCACCAGTCCGCCGCCTCCGGGACGTCGGTCTGGTCACCGAAGACCTGCGGGGAGGCGACGGGCAGATCGGCGTACCAGTCGTAGAAGGACAGCAGCGTTCCGCCGATCAGCGACATGAAGCGGGAGCCGGCCGCGAAGGACGCCATCGACATCGCCGGGATCGGGGAGAAACCGGCGACGCGGTCGGGACCGTACGCCTTGATGGTGTGGACGTGGGCCGCGGCGACCAGTTCGGCGACCTCGTCCCAGCCGGCACGGACCAGGCCGCCCTTGCCGCGGGCCCGCTTGTAGGCGCGTGCCTTCGCCGGATCGCCGGTGATCTCCGCCCAGGCGGCCACCGGGTCCCCGAGCCGGCGCCGGGCCTCGCGCCACAGCTTCAGCAGCGCACCCCGTACGTAGGGGTACCGGACCCGGCTGGGGGAGTAGGTGTACCAGGAGAACGACGCACCGCGCGGGCAGCCGCGGGGCTCGTACTCGGGGCAGTCCGGGCCGATCGACGGGTAGTCGGTGGCCTGGTGCTCCCAGGTGATGAGGCCGTCCTTGACGTACACCATCCATGAGCAGGAACCCGTGCAGTTGACCCCATGGGTGGAGCGGACCACCTTGTCGTGCGCCCAGCGGTCCCGGTAGAAGCCCTCCCACTCCGGGTCGGTCTGCCCGAACACGGCACGTCCGTCGGCCGAGATCTCGCGGCGGTGCAGCAGCCTGCGGGCGGCCAGGGGCCAGCTTTGTTGGACGCGCGACGGTTCTGGCCGTGCTGTCTGGTCGGTCTCCATGGCCGTGAACGTTAGGTTTTGGCCGCCGGCGGGTCCTTGGGCCCAACGGCCCCCACTGCCCGTCCTCTTGGCCCCCTCCGCGGCTCTTTCCAGGGACCGAGGTCCCTGTTGGGCGGCTGTCGTCATGCGATCGTCTGCCGACAGGGCGGCCCGTGAGCACGAGCCTCCGACGGGAGCGCTGCGCCCCGCCCCAGTGATGAGCAACTTGGGTTGACTATCCTCGTTAGTCAACTACGGTTGCTTACATGTCCGTCGGCGAAAATCCCCTTCCCCCCGAGCCTGCTGACGCCCTGGCGGCTGTCGTGGCGTTGCGGCGCCTTGCCGATCAACTGGAGGACGCCGCTGTCGAACAGGCCATGCGGGCGGGCTGGAGCTGGCCGCAGGTCTCCGAGGCGCTTGGTGTCACCCGCCAAGCTGTCCACAAGAAGCACGCCAAGCGGCTCATTGCCGCCGGAGTCAAACTGAGGAGGCGCGGCGATGAGCGCGTTTGACAAGTACCTGCACGCGGTCATCGTGCGGGCGATGGACGAAGCTCAGGATGACGGGTCGGCGACGATCGACGCGCACCATCTTCTGCTGTCGCTCGCCGCCGATCAGGGGTCGACCGCTCAGCAGGTCCTGGCCTCGGTCGGGCTCGATCGCGCTGCCGTCCGCGAGGCACTGGATCGAGAGTTCGCGCACAGCCTGAGCATGGTGGGGGTGTCTGCGGCCGCCTTCTCGCAGGCATGATCATCGAACGGGCCACCGGCCGTGCGCTCGCCGAGGAGATCGCCGTGCGGATCTCCCGCCCCTTCGGCCTGGCTGCTACGTACCTGCCGCACGGCAGCGACCCGACGATCCACGGGCCGCACTCCCGGCACTACACGAAGCTGTTCCAGACCGGCCCCGGCGCGCCGGTCCACGACGCGACCGAACTCGACTCGTCCATGTTCTGGGCGGCCGGCGGCATGATTTCCACCGCTGGGGACCTCAACCGGTTCTTCCGCGCCCTGCTGGGGGGCCGGATACTGCCACCGGACCAACAACGCGCCATGTTCACCACCGTGCCCACCCGCGACTGGATTCCCCACGCCGCCTACGGCCTCGGCGTTTCCTCAGTGAGACTGCCCTGCGGGGAAACGGTCTGGGGCATGGGGGGTGCGCTCTTCGGATCGTGGTCCTACGCCTACGGCGCTCGCGACGGCGAACAGATGGTCACCACCAACGTCAACGGCGACTGGAGCAATGGCATTTGGGACGATCCCATCGGTATCTTCACCGATCTCCTCCAGGCGAAGTTCTGCTGCCGGAGCCATCCCTGAACACCGGGTCGTACACAAGGACCCGGCGCGGCCGGCGGCGCCCGGGGCACCGACGGTGACGCGCTGGGTCATACCGTGCCGGGCGTGCCGACAGAGCCGACCCGGAAGGGCCCGCACCCCCCGCGGAGGGACCATCGGCCCTGACGGCCGGCCGGGGAAGGGCCCATACGGCCTGAGCCCGAGGACCCGGACGGACGGCCCCGTGGCACCGACGGCCCCATGCGGGGCAACTCCGAGCCCTCGAACCTGGACCCGGGCCGCCGCGCCGTACGAGCGAGGCGGCCGGACCACTGCGCTCAGGAGGGACACGATGGTGCTCCAACGGTCGGGGAGAAGCGAAGCGACACCGCCGGCGCACGAGCCGGTACCGGGCCGGGCCTGGGTGATGACGGCGCTGGCCACGGTCGGCTTCGCCGTCAACTTCTGGGCGTGGGCGCTGCTCAGCCCGCTCGGCCCGCGGTTCAAGGACAGCCTGGACCTGAGCTCGTTCCAGCAGTCGTTGCTGGTGGCGGTGCCGGTGGTGGTCGGCTCGCTGGGTCGTGTTCCGGTCGGCGTCCTGACCGACCGGTTCGGTGGGCGGGTGATGTTCCCGCTCGTGTCGGCAGCCACCGTCGTGCCCGTGCTCCACCTCGGCCTGGCCGGGCACTCCTCCCTCGCCGCTCTGCTGGTCGGCGGGTTCTTCCTCGGCATCGGCGGCACGGCGTTCGCCGTCGGCGTGCCCTTCGTCAACGCCTGGTTCCCTCCGGAGCGGCGCGGTCTGGCCATCGGCGTCTTCGGTGCCGGCATGGGCGGCACCGCCATCAGCGCCCTGACCACGGTCGAGCTGGTGGACGAGCACAGCATGACCACCCCGTTCCTGATCACCGCCGTGGTGCTGGCCGTGTACGCCGTGACCGCCGGGCTGCTGCTGCGTGACGCGCCCGGCCGCACGGTGCCGACCGAGTCGTGGGGACGCCGGCTGGCCGCCACCGCCCGGCTGGGCATCACCTGGCGGGCGTCCGCGCTGTACGCCGTCGCGTTCGGCGGTTACGTGGCCTTCTCCGTCTACCTGCCCACCTACCTCAGGACCGGATACGGCCTCACCCAGGCCGACGCCGCGAACCGCACGGCCGGCTTCGTAGTGCTCGCCGTGGCGATGCGCCCGGTCGGCGGCTGGCTTTCCGACCGCCTGGGCCCGGCCCGGGTGCTTGCCGGGGCGCTGTCCGTGGTGGTGGCCGGAGCGGTGGTGCAGTCGTTCACCCCGGCCCTTGCCCCGGTGGGCACGATCGCCTTCCTGGCTATGGCCGCCGCGCTCGGTGCCGGCAGCGGAGCGACGTTCGCCCTGGTGGCCCTGCTGACGCCGGCCCACCAGGTCGGCTCGGTCACGGGCGTGGTCGGTGCCGCCGGCGGACTCGGTGGCTTCCTGCCTCCGCTGGTGATGGGCTCCCTGTACGGCGCGTACGGGACCTACGCGGCCGGACTCGTCCTGCTCGCGGTCGTGGCCGCCGCCGCGCTGGCCCACACCGTCACCGGTGTGCGCGCCGCGGCCGCAGGCGGCGGGCGGCAGGCAGCGCCACCGCCGTCGGCGTCGGCACCGCACCGCCCGCACCGCCGTGTGAGGGCGAGTGGGTACGCACGGCGAGTGGAATGACGACGGGCCGACGGCGCGCTGACCTGGACCAGCACGGACTGTTCCCGGCTCTGGCCGCCGAATTCCCCGGCCAGGTCGCCGCCCTCGCGGCCGAGCACCGCCATGTCGTCCCGGCCAGCCGCCCGAGGCGCTCGCGGCTTTGCCGGCCGAGGGCGGCCCGACCGTGGGCACCGTCACCGCATCGGTCACCCCGTGGAGTGTGGTCAGCCTCTCCTGGGAGGAGGCCGGCCGGTCAGGACAGCGGGACCACCCATTCGACGACGGTGCCACCCGGTTGGTTGGGGGAGAGGGTGAAGGCGCCGCCCAACTCCTCCGCCCGTGCACGGAGGTTGGCGAGGCCGCTGCGGCGGGTGACCTCCGGGCCGATCCCGCGCCCGTCGTCGGCCACCCGCAGTTTCAGCGCGGTGTCGGTGACCTCGACGCCGACGTCCACAACGGTGGCGTGTGCGTGCCGGGCGGTGTTGGACAGGGCCTCGCCGAGCACTGCCAGCAACTGCTCGGCCTGCTCGGCGGAGACGACCGTGTCCAGCAGTCCGGTCATGCGCAGCGCCGGAGCGAAGCCGAGCGATGCCGTGGCCCGTTCGGTGGCCGCCACCAGCTGAGCGCGGAGCCCGCTGCCGTCACGGGCCCGATCGTGCTCACGCAGGCCGTAGATCGTCGAGCGGACGATCTTGATGGTGTCGTCCAGATCGTCCACGACCCGCTGGATCCGCTCGCTCACCTGCGGCCGGTCGGCAACCCGCCCCAGCGTGGACTGCAGCGACAACGCGCCGGCGAACAGCCGCTGGATCACCAGGTCGTGCAGGTCACGGGCGATCCTGTCCCGGTCGTCGAGCACGACCATCCGTTCGGAGTCCCGCCGGTGCTCCGCGACGTCCAGCGCCAGGGCGGCCTGATTGCCGAACCCGGTCACCATGTCGACCACGGCGTCGGTGAAGAAGGAGCCGCCCGGCAGGTTCGCCACCTGCAGCACCCCGCGCACATGCTCCCGGGTGCCGAGTGCGACGAAGAACGCCGGACCGAGCTCCACCACCGACGCACTGCCGCCCTCGGCGCGCGGATCGGCGCTCACGGCTTCGCTCGTGATGGTCTCCCCAGAGGCGTAGACCTTCGTAGCCAGTGCTGTCACTGGGAGCACCAGCCCGCGGACCTCCTCGGCGTGCGCTCCCGATGCGGCCTCGATGACCAACTCCCCCTTCTCGCCGACCGGAACCGCCAGGGTGACCAGGTCGGCGCCGGCCATCTCCCGCACGGTGGCGGTGAAGGACTCCAGGACGGCGGCGGGCTCCGCGCCGGACAGCAGGCTGCGGGTCAGCTCGTTGCTGGCCGCCAGCCACCGCTGCCGGCGGTGCGCGTCGTCGTAGAGCCGGGCGTTGTCGATCGCCACGCCTGCCGCCGCGGCCAGAGTGCGCAGCACCGCCTCGTCGTCGGTGTCGAACTCCGCGCCGCTCTGCTTGTTGGTCAGATAGAGATTGCCGAAGACCTGGTCGCGCACCCGGATCGGAGCGCCGAGGAAGCTGGCCATCGGTGGGTGCCCGGCCGGAAAGCCGGCGGATGCCGGATGCTCCGCGAGGTTCGCCAGACGCAGCGGCTCCGGGTGGCGGATCAACAGGCCGAGAATGCCCTCGCCGCGCGGGTAGTGCCCGATGCGGGCAATCGCCTCCTCGTCGATGCCCACCGTGACGAACTGCTTGATGGTTTCCTCCTCGCCCAGGACTCCGAGCGCCCCGTACCGGGCGTCGACGAGGGCGACCGCCGACTCCACGATCCGGTGCAGCACCACCTCCAGATCGAGGTCGGAGCCGACGGCCAGCACGGCGTCGAGCAGCGTGTGGACCCGGTCCCGGGCCGCCCGGACCTGCGTGACCTGCTGCTGCAGGTCTTCCAGCAGTCCGTCCAGCCGCAGCTGTGGAGACGTCCCGGGCGCCTCCACCTCAGGACCCCGCGCGCGTTCGTCCACCACAGCTCCCCTCACCGTTCCACGGCATCCCCTCAAGGATGCCCGACGAGCCGAACCCGCACGACGGCACCCGGCGGGTGGGCGTGGCCACGGTCCACGACCGGCCGGCTGCTGGGACGCCGCAGGGCTTGGCCGCTGATATCCCCCGAAGACGGGCTTGTTGGCCCGCCCGAGCTGCCGGACCCCGTCCGCCGGCACACCGCCTGACGGACCGGTACGCAGGCAGGGGCCACGCGCCGGCCGCCCTGCCCTGCCACAGCCCGGAATGCTCCCGGGGGTACTCGCGGGGGCGGGGCACCGGCACGGAGAGTCGCCTGTCCGGTCGGAGCCGTTCCGCCGCCAGGGAAGCGGGGCGGCGGCCTGACCGCTCCGTCTCAGAGGGCGTCGCGGACGGCGCGCTCGAAGCTCTCGACGTGGTGGCGGGCGAGTCGTGCCGCCTTGTCGGGTTCACCGGCGACGATCGCCTCGATCAGCGGTCCGTGTTCCCCGACGTGGCCGGCCATGTCGGAGAGACGGTCGAGGAACAGGCACCAGATGCGGGTGGCCAGGTTGTCGTAGCGGACGAGGGTGTCGTCCAAAAACGGGTTGTGCGTGGCGGCGTAGATGGCGCGGTGGACCTGAAGGTCCAGGTGCAGGAGGTCGGCGGCGTCGTGCCGGTGAGCACCCGCGCTCTCCAGTTCCCGCCGCAGGGCCGACAGCGTCTCCCGGTCCCGGGGCGTGGCGCGCCGCGCGGCCTGGGCGGCGGCCAGGGGCTCCAGCTCCTGGCGCACCTCGGAGATGTGGGCCAGGTCGGTGATGTTGACCTCGGTGGCGAAGGTGCCGCGCCGGGGGTACGTCGTGATCAGGCGCTCGTACTGGAGCCGTTTCAGGGCCTCGCGCACCGGCGTCCGTCCCACACCGAGGGACTGCGCCAGCTGATCCTCGTTGATCGGCGCGCCCGGGCGGATCTCCAGCATGACGAGCCGGTCACGGAGGGCGCGGTAGGCGCGCTCGGCGAGGGACAGCTCCTCGCCCCTGGGCTCGGTCGGTACCTGCTGCATATGGCCCCCTTGACCTTCTCCGGCGAGCTCCCATACCTTACCGAGGAAGCTAATATATCAGTTGCGCTTCAGTCGTCTCTCAGGACGGTGTGCAGATGGCAACCACCCCCTCGACCACGATCTCCCCCCTCTCCCGCTCACTGGGCGAGCTCGACCCGGATGTCGCCGACGCGGTGAACGCCGAGCTTCGCCGCCAGCGGTCGACGCTCGAAATGATCGCGTCGGAGAACTTCGCCCCGGCCGCCGTCATGGAGGCCCAGGGTTCGGTCCTGACCAACAAGTACGCCGAGGGCTACCCGGGCCGCCGGTACTACGGCGGCTGTGAACACGTCGACGTCATCGAGCAGTTGGCCCTCGCCCGGGTGAAGGACCTCTTCGGCGCCGAGGCCGCCAACGTGCAGCCCCACTCGGGCGCCCAGGCCAACGCCGCCGCGATGTCCGCACTGCTCCAGCCCGGCGACACGATCCTCGGCCTCGACCTGGCGCACGGCGGGCACCTCACCCACGGCATGCGCCTCAACTACTCCGGCAAGCTGTACCGCGTCGTGCCGTACCACGTGCGCGAGTCCGATATGCGCATCGACATGGACATGGTTGAGCAGTTGGCCCTCGCCCATCGGCCCAAGATGATCGTCGCCGGCTGGTCGGCCTACCCCCGCCGCCTCGACTTCGCCGCGTTCCGGCGCATCGCCGACAAGGTGGGCGCCTACCTGATGGTGGACATGGCGCACTTCGCCGGCCTGGTCGCCGCGGGCCTGCACCCGAGCCCGGTCCCGTACGCCGACGTCGTCACGACCACGACGCACAAGACCCTCGGCGGCCCGCGCGGCGGAGTGATCCTCAGCCGCGCCGACCTGGCCAAAAAGATCAACTCCGCGGTCTTCCCGGGCCAGCAGGGCGGCCCGCTGGAGCACGTCGTCGCGGCCAAGGCGGTGGCCTTCAAGGTGGCGGCGAGCCAGGAGTTCAAGGAGCGCCAGCAGCGCACCCTGGACGGCGCCCGCATTCTCGCCGGACGGCTGCTGGCCGACGATGTGGCCGAAGCCGGGATCACGGTGCTGACCGGCGGCACCGAGGTCCACCTGGTCCTCGTCGACCTGCGCAGGTCCGCCCTCGACGGCAAGCAGGCCGAGGACCGGCTGCACCGCATCGACATCACCGTCAACCGCAACGCGGTGCCGTTCGACCCGCGCCCGCCGATGGTCTCCTCGGGTCTGCGGATCGGCACCCCGGCCCTGGCCACCCGGGGCTTCGGCGAAGCGGACTTCAGGGAGGTGGCCGACATCATCGCCCTGGCCCTGAAGGACGAGCGGCTCGACGACGAGTGCACGGGCCGGCTGCGTGACCGCGTGGCGAAGCTCGCCGCCGCGTTCCCCCTCTACCCCCACCTGATCGGAGGCGCGGCATGACGGCCGAGCCGCTGCCGGAACACCCCGACTTCCTCTGGCGCAACCCCGAGCCGCGCTCCTCGTACGACGTCGTCATCGTCGGCGCGGGCGGCCACGGCCTGGCCACCGCCTACTACCTCGCCCAGAACCACGGCATCACCAACGTCGCCGTCCTCGAAAAGGGCTGGCTGGCCGGCGGCAACATGGCCCGCAACACCACGATCATCCGCTCCAACTACCTCTGGGACGAAAGCGCGGCCATCTACGAGCACGCCCTCAAACTGTGGGAGCGCCTCCCACAGGAGCTGGACTACGACTTCCTCTTCAGCCAGCGCGGCGTCCTCAACCTCGCGCACACCCTCCAGGACGTCCGCGAGGGCGTGCGCCGCGTCAACGCCAACCGCTTGAACGGCGTGGACGCCGAATGGCTGGAGCCGGACGAGGTCGCCGAGGTCTGCCCCATCCTCAACGTCTCGTCGCGCACCCGGTACCCGGTCCTCGGCGCCACCTTCCAGCCGCGGGCCGGCATCGCCAAGCACGATCACGTCGCCTGGGCGCTGGCCCGCCGCGCGGACCAGATGGGCGTGGACCTGATCCAGGGCTGCGAGGCCACCGGTTTCGTCAAGGACGGCGACCGGGTCGTGGGCGTCGAGACCAACCGCGGCCGCATCCACGCCGGCCGGGTCGGCCTCGCGGCGGCCGGGCACAGCAGCGTGCTGGCCGAGCGGGCGGGCGTACGGCTGCCGGTGCAGTCGCACCCGCTCCAGGCACTGGTCTCCGAACTGCACGAGCCGGTCCACCCCACCGTCGTCATGTCGAACCACGTCCACGTCTACGTCTCCCAGGCCCACAAGGGCGAGCTGGTGATGGGAGCGGGCGTCGACGCCTACAACGGCTACGGCCAGCGCGGCTCCTTCCACGTGATCGAGCAGCAGATGGCCGCCGCCGTCGAGCTGTTCCCCCTCTTCGCCCGCGCGCACGTGCTGCGGACCTGGGGCGGCATCGTGGACGTCACCCCGGACGCCTCCCCGATCATCAGCACCACCCCCGTCGAGAACCTCTACGTCAACTGCGGCTGGGGGACCGGCGGGTTCAAGGCCACCCCGGCCGCCGGCTGGACCTTCGCCCACACCATCGCCACCGGCGAGGCCCACCCCCTGAACGCCCCCTTCGCCCTCGAACGGTTCGTGACGGGCGCCTTGATCGACGAACACGGCGCCGCCGCCGTGGCCCACTGAGGAGGACCCGGTGCTGCTGATCACCTGCCCGTGGTGCGGCCCCCGCGACGAGAACGAGTACCACTACGGGGGACAGGCCCACGTGCCCTACCCGGAGAACCCCGCGGAACTCTCCGACCGGCAGTGGGCCGAGTACGTCTTCTACCGCGACAACCCCAAGGGCCCCTTCGCCGAGCGGTGGGTGCACAGCACCGGCTGCCGCCGCTGGTTCAACGTCCTGCGCGACACCGAGACCTACGAGGTGCTCGCCGCCTACCGGCTCGACCAACCCCGCCCCGAACTGCCCCAGGCCGGAGGGAACCGATGACCGACCAGCACTTCCGGCTGCCGCAGGGCGGCCGCGTCGACCGCGGCACCGTGCTGCGGTTGACCGTCGACGGACGGGAACTGACCGGGCACCCCGGAGACACCGTCGCCTCGGCGATGCTGGCGAACGGCCTCGTCGAGGCCGCCCCGTCGCTCTACCGCGGTCGCCCGCGCGGCATCGTCGCCGCCGGCGTCGAGGAGCCCAACGCCCTGCTGGAGATCGAAGGCCCCTGCTCGGAGGGCATGCTGCCGGCGACGACGATGGAGCTGTACGACGGCCTGTCCGCCCGGACCCTCTCCGGGAAGGGCCGACTCGACCCCACCCCCGACCCCGCCGTCTACGACAAGAAGTACGTCCACACCGACGTCCTGGTCGTCGGCGCCGGACCGGCCGGGCTCGCGGCCGCCGCCGCTGCCGCAGGCTCCGGCGCCCGCGTGCTCCTCGTCGACGACCAGCCCGAATGCGGCGGTTCGCTGCTCTCCGGTCGCGCCGAAAGGGCCGGCGGGCGGAGCGCCCTGGAGTGGGTCGCCGAGGTCCGCGCGGCACTCGACGCCGCTCCCGAGGCGGTCGTACTGGAGCGCACCACGGCCTTCGGGTCGTACGACGACAATTACGTGCTGGCACTCCAGCGGCGAACCGACCACCTGGGAACCGCCGTTCCCGAGGGTGTCTCGCGCCAGCGGCTGTGGCACATTCGGGCCCGCCAGGTGGTCCTCGCGACCGGCGCGCACGAGCGTCCGCTGGTCTTCGCGGGCAACGACCGGCCCGGCGTGATGCTCGCCGGGGCCGTGCGCACCTACCTCAACCGGTACGCGGTCGCACCCGGTTCGCGGGCCGTGGTGAGCGCGACCAACGACAGCGCCTACGACACCGTCGCCGATCTGCACGCCGCCGGCATCGCCATCGCCGCCGTCGTGGACGCGCGCCCCGAGCCGTCCCAGCGGGCCGCCGAGGTCGCCGCGGCCACCGGGGTGCCGGTGCTGACGGGCAGCGCGGTGGTCGACACCACCGGGGACGGCCGGCTCACCGGCGTCACCGTCCACGCCCTCGACCCCGACGGTCAACTCACCGGTGCGCCCCGGTCGTTCGACTGCGACCTGCTCGCCGTCTCGGGCGGCTGGAGCCCGGTGGTGCATCTGCACAGCCAGCGCCAGGGACGGCTGCGCTGGGACGAGGACCTGGTCGCGTTCGTGCCCGACGGCACCGTACGGGACCAGCAGGTCGTCGGTGCGGCCCGCGGGACCTACGACCTCGACGGCTGTCTGTCCGAAGGGGCGCGGGCCGGTGCGCGAGCCGCCACGGATGCCGGGTTCCCGGTCGCCGTACCGCCGCCCGCGCCCGGACCGACCGGTCCGGGCCCCGTCCGCGCACTGTGGCTGGTGCCCGCCCCCGACGGCGAACCCGGCACCTGGGACACCCACTTCGTCGACCTCCAGCGCGACGTCACCGTCGCCGACGTCTGGCGCTCCACCGGTGCCGGCCTGCGCGGCGTCGAGCACGTCAAGCGCTACACCTCGCTCGGCACCGCGAACGACCAGGGCAAGACCTCCGGCGTCAACGCGATCGGTGTCATCGCCGAGGCCCTCGGCGCGGGCGCCTCACCCGGGGAGATCGGCACCACGGCCTACCGGGCGCCGTACACGCCGGTGGCCTTCGCCGCCCTGGCCGGGCGGGAGCGCGGCGAGCTGTTCGACCCGGAGCGGACGACCTCCCTCCACAGCTGGCATGTGGCGCAGGGCGCCGCGTTCGAGGACGTCGGGCAGTGGAAGCGCCCCTGGTACTACCCGCAGCCCGGTGAGGACAGGGACACGGCCGTGGCCCGCGAGTGCCGCGCCGCCCGCGAGGGAGTGGCGTTCATGGACGCCTCCACCCTCGGCAAGATCGAAGTCTGGGGCGCGGACGCGGGCGAGTTCCTCAACCGCATCTACACCAACGCCTTCAAGAAGCTCAAGCCCGGCATGGCCCGCTACGGCGTGATGTGCAAGCCCGACGGCATGATCTTCGACGACGGTGTGACGCTCCGCCTCGACGACGACCGCTACTTCATGACCACCACGACCGGCGGCGCCGCGGGCGTCCTGGACTGGCTGGAGGAGTGGCTGCAGACCGAGTGGCCCGAACTCGACGTGCACTGCACCTCGGTGACCGAGCAGTGGGCGACGATCGCCGTCGTCGGACCCCGGTCGCGCGAGGTCGTCGCCCCCCTCGCGCCCGACCTCGACCTGTCCGCCGAGGCGTTCCCCTTCATGGCCTTCCGCGAGACCACCCTGGCCTCCGGCATCCCGGCCCGCATCTGCCGGATCTCCTTCTCCGGCGAACTCGCCTACGAGATCAACGTCTCCGCGTGGTACGGCCTCGCCGTCTGGGAGGAGGTGTACGCGATCGGCCGGCCGTACGGCATCACCCCGTACGGCACCGAGACCATGCACGTCCTGCGGGCCGAGAAGGGCTACCTCATCGTCGGCCAGGACACCGACGGCACGGTCACCCCGCAGGACGCGGGAATGTCCTGGGTGGTCTCCCAGCGGAAGGACTTCATCGGCAAGCGGTCCCACGCCCGTGCCGACACCTCCCGCACCGACCGCAAGCAGCTGGTCGGTCTGCTGCCGAGCGACCGCACCACCCGGCTGCCCGAGGGCACCCAACTCGTCGCGCCCGACGTCACCCTGGAGACGGTGCCCGTGCCGATGCTCGGCCATGTCACCTCCAGCTACCACAGCCCGGCCCTCGGCCGTCCCTTCGCCCTCGCGCTCGTCGCCGACGGGCGGGCAAGGATCGGCCAGACCCTGCTCGCCCCGGTGGGCGAGGACCTGGTGCCCGTCGAGGTGACCGACTCCGTCCTCTACGACCCCGAAGGGACCAAGCGAGATGGCTGAGCCGACCCAGTCGGGCCCCGCGGTACTGCGCACCAGCCCCCTGGCACACCTGGAGGCGCGGATGCGCGCCGCCTCCGTCACCGGAGCCCGCGGCGTCACGCTGACCGAGTGGCCGTTCCTCACCATGGTGAACCTGCGCGTCGACCCCGCCTCCGAAGCGGCCGACCGCATCGCGAAGACCCTGGGCGCGCCGCTCCCACGCCGGTGCGGCCACACCAGCGCGTCCGTGCCCCACACGGCCGTCTGGCTCGGGCCGGACGAGTGGCTCGTGCTGTCCCAGGCCGATGCGGCCGCCGTGACCGCCGAGTTGCGCGAGGCCCTGGACGGCGACCCGGGCTCGGTCGTCGACGTCTCGGCGAACCGCACCACGCTGGAGCTGAGCGGCCCGGCCGCTCGTCAGGTGCTCGAAAAGGGCTGCCCGTTGGACCTGCACCCCCGTGGCTTCCGGCCCGGTCAGGCGATCTCGACCACGGTCGGGCCTGTCCCGGTGCTGCTCTGGCAGGTCGACGACACGCCCACCTACCGGCTCTTCCCGCGCTCCTCGTTCGCCGACTACCTGGCCCGCTGGTTCATCGACGCGATGAGCGAGTACCGGGGCCCGCAGGTGCCCTGATGAGGGGCTTCAGCACCTTCGACCTGCACTCCGTCGGCATCGGCCCTCCTCCTGTCACACGGTGGGCCGATGCGGACGGAGGCTCACCGCAGCGACGGCCGCCGCCTCAACGGCAGCCACCGTTGCCCTTCAAGGCGGTGAGGCAGGGGCCGCATGCGCTTACCGCTTCTCCCTTATGGAGGCGCGGTCCGGTTCCCTGCCGTTGGGCGGGGCCCGTGGCCCGGCTCATGCGTCGGTGCGGATCACCACCACCAGGGTGCGTGGGCCGTGCACCCCCTCGACGCGCTCCAGCTCGATGTCGGACGTGGCCGACGGCCCGCTGATCAGCGTCGTCGGGCGCTCCGGTACCAGCCGGGCGACCGCCTCCGGCACGCCGGCCACCACCGACGACAGGTCGACGACGCAGACGTGCAGGTCGGGGACGAGGGACAGCGCGCGCCGGCCCTGATCGGGGGAGCCGTCCAGGAAGATCGTGCCGGTCTCCGCGGAACTGACCGCGGAGGCGGTCACCACCCCGTCCAGCTCGCCGAGTTGGTGGGCCGGGATGTCCGCGGAGTCCCACTGGACCTCGCCGTCGTAGGCGGCGAGCCAGGCCGCGTCGAGGCCGGCGGGCGCCCCGGTCCTGCGCGCGCCGCGCTCCCGCAGCGCTTCGGCGATCACCTCCGGGGTGCGGTCGGCGGTGCACGTGCGCACGTGCGCCTTGTAGTCGGTCAGCCGGTCCACGAAGAGGGCGAGCCGTTCGTCGTCGGGCAGAGCACGGCCGGTGCGGTACTCGCGGGGGACCGTCACCCCCGCCGGGCCGGAGAGGGCGAGGGCGTCCCGGACGCGTCCGAGCACCGTCTCACGTGCGGTAGCGGTCACCGGTTCTCCTCCTCGTGGGAGTCGTTTCCCTGCCGGGCACCCTCGTCGCCGGCGGCCCGCAGGGCGGCTTCGCCCTCCTTGGACGCCAGCCAGGAGCGGAAGGTCTGCCTGGGTGGGGCCGGGATGTCCCGGCTGTCGGTCCAGCCGTCAAAGGGCGCGGGGAGCCGCGTGATCTTCCGGTCCCGTGCGGCCACCAGCCTGCCGCCGGGTCCGGCGGCCTTCTGCACGGCGGTGAACAGTCCGGGCCGCTTCATGACGGCTGCCGCGGCCTTCATCGCCAGCTTCTCCCCTGTGGTGCCGGCCTGTTCGGTGTGCTGGTGCCGCAGTTCGACCAGGAGCGACGGGATGTCGATCTTCACGGGGCAGGCGTCGAAGCAGGCGCCGCACAGGCTGGAGGCGTACGGCAGCGAGCTGTTCGGGTCGTTCTTCGCGGCGTCCATCCCGGCGAGCTGCGGGGTGAGCACCGCGCCGATGGGGCCGGGGTAGGTCGATCCGTAGGCATGACCGCCGGCCCGCTCGTACACCGGGCAGACGTTGAGGCAGGCGGAGCAGCGGATGCAGTGGAGCGCCTCGCGCCCGATCCGGTCGGCGAGCGCCGCGGTGCGCCCGTTGTCGAGGAGCACCAGGTGGAACGCCTGCGGGCCGTCGCCCGGGGTCACCCCGGTCCACATCGAGGTGTACGGGTTCATCCGCTCACCGGTCGAGGAGCGCGGCAGCAGCTGCAGGAAGACTTCCAGGTCCTGGTAACGCGGCAGCACCTTCTCGATGCCCATGACGGTGATCAGGGTGTCGGGCATGGTCAGGCACATGCGGCCGTTGCCCTCGGACTCGACCACCGACAGGGTGCCGGTCTCGGCGATGCCGAAGTTGGCGCCGGAGACGGCGACCGGGACCGTCATGAACTTCTGGCGCAGATACGCCCGGGCCGCGGCCGCCAAATGGGCCGGTACGGAGTCGAGATCGGGGTCGACGCCGGGGATGGCCGTGCGGAAGATGTCCCTGACCTCATGGCGGTTGCGGTGGATCGCCGGGACCAGGATGTGCGACGGCTTGTCGTCGGCGAGCTGCACGATCAGCTCGGCGAGGTCCGTCTCGTACGCCGTGATGCCGCGGGTGGCGAGGTGCTCGTTGAGGCCGATCTCCTGGGTGGCCATCGATTTGACCTTGATGACCTCGTCGCTGCCGGTCTCCTGGACCAGGCGGGTGACGATCTCGTTGGCCTCGACGCCGTCGCGCGCCCAGTGGACCGTGCCGCCGTGCTCGGTGACCTTCCGCTCCAGCCGTTCGAGCAACTCGGGCAGCCGGTTCATGGTCTCCGTCTTGATCGCCGAGCCCGCATCGCGCAGCCGCTCCCAGTCGGGCAGTTCCCCGGTGACGGCGAGCCGCTTGGCGCGGATGGCGTGGGTGGCCTTGCGGAGGTTGCCGCGCAGCTGCTCGTTGCGCAGCTCGTCGTGGGCGGCCTCGGGGAACTTCCGGTCGCCGCGCAGATTGCCGGTCCCGTAGGGGGAGCGGGGTGGGGCTGTGGGCATGCCGAGGAAGGTGCGGCTCATCGGGCGGCCTCCGGTTGCGGGAGCAGGCAGGGCGAGGTGCGGGTGGAGGCGAGGATCTGCGCCAGGTGCAGGGTGCGGGTCCCGGCCTCGATGCGGGACAGGCCGCCGCCGATGTGCATCAGGCAGGAGGAGTCGCCGGCCGTGCACACGTCCGCGCCGGTGGACAGCACGTCGTGCATCTTGTCCCGGAGCATGGCAGTGGACGTGTCCGCGTTCTTGACCGCGAACGTGCCGCCGAAGCCGCAGCACGCGTCGGCCTGCGGCAGCTCCACCAGGTCGATGCCGGCGACCGCGCGCAGCAGCCTCAGCGGCTTGTCGCCCACTCGCAGCATCCGCAGCGAGTGGCAGGTCGGGTGGTAGGTCACCCGGTGCGGGAACCAGGCTCCGACGTCGGTCGCGCCGAGCACGTCGACGAGGAACTCCGACAACTCGTAGGTCTTGGCCTTGACGGTGGCGACCCCGGCGCGGAGCGCCGCGTCCCCGTACCGCTCGGCCACGATCTCGTGCTGGTGGCGCACCGAGCCCGCGCAGGATCCGGACGGCATGACCACCGCGTCGAGCGACGAGTCCCCGAACTGCTCGGTGAAGGCCCGCACCAACGGGACCGGTTCGCGCTGGTAGCCGGTGTTGATGTGCATCTGACCGCAACAGGTCTGCTCCGGCGGGAACACCACGTCGTGGCCCAGCCTGGCGAGCAGCACCGCGGTCGCCTTCACCGCGTCCGGGAACAGTGTGTCTCCCAGACAGGTGGCGAAGAGTCCGACGCGCATGGAGCCTCCCTAGTTAGGTCTGACCATAGTAGGCACCGACCCTTTTCTTGGCCACACTTTGGTCCGACCTTATTGACATGTGAGGTCATCGGTGACCTACTGATGCCGCTTCGGCAGCACCACGGGCATGGCCGGCGGGACGGGACACCGACGGCGGCGGCCCCCGCAGCACCCGCACTCACGAAGGAGCACGCACTTGTTGACAGCGCATCCGGCCGTCCTCGCGGCTTACACCCCCGACGTGACCGCCGTCGGGGGGAGCCTCACCGCCACCGCCCTGCTCGGTCTCGTGCCCCTCGCGGTCTTCTTCCTGCTGCTGATGGCGGCCAAGCGCTCCGCGCTCCAGTCAGCACTCGGTGCCTTGGCCACCGCGCTGCTGACCGCGGTGCTGGGCTACGGGATGCCGGTAGGGCTCGGCGTCCTGTCCGCCACCCAAGGCATGTTCTTCGGCCTGTTCCCGGTGATGCTGATCGTCGTCGCCGCCCTCTGGTTCTACGAACTCACCGTCGTCAGCAACCGGTTCGGTGACCTGCGCCGCTCCTTCAGCGCGATCGGCCGCGGCGATCTGCGCATCCAGGCGATGCTCATCGCCTTCTGCTTCGGCGGCCTGCTTGAGGCCCTGGCCGGATTCGGCGCGCCCGTCGCCATCACCGCCGCGATGCTGATGGCGATCGGCCTGCCCAAGCTCAAGGCGGCCATGACCGTCCTGGTCGCCAACACCGCACCGGTCGCCTTCGGTGCCATGGCCATCCCCGTCACCACGGCCGGCAACCTCACCGGCATCCCGCCCGAGGACATCGCCGCGGTGGTCGGCCGGCAGACGCCGCTGCTTGCCCTCTTCGTCCCGATGCTGCTGCTCTTCCTCGTCGACGGGGTGCGCGGTTTCCGGCAGCTGTGGCCCATCGCCCTGGTCACCGGACTCGTCTTCGCCGTGGCCCAGTTCTGGTGCGCGTCGCACTTCGCCTACGAACTCACCGACGTGGTCTCCGCGCTGGCCGGGTTCGCGGCCGCGGTCGTCATGCTGCGGTTCTGGACGCCGAAGACCGCCGACGACCAGCGTTCCCAGGTCGATCCGGAGCCGCTGACCCCGCGCCGGGTGAGCCTGGCCGTCCTGCCGTACCTCCTGGTGATCGCAGTCTTCGCGCTGGCCAAGCTCCGGATCGGCGGGCTCGACGTCCCCGCACTGCTCGGCGCAGTCAAGATCGAGTTCCAGTGGCCCGGCCTGTACGGCAATCTGCTGGCCGGCGACGGCTCTCCGGCCGCCAGCGCCGTCTACAAGCTGGAGGTACTCGGCAACCCGGGCACCCTGCTGATCGCCTCCGGCCTTCTGGTGACGCTCGTCTACAGCCTCGCGAGCGACGTCGACCGGTTCCCGATGTCCGCCCGCACCGCACTGCTCGCCGCGGGGCGCACCGTCACGAACATGCGCACGGCCATAGCCACGGTCGCCACGGTGCTGGCACTGAGCTACGTCATGAGCCAGTCCGGCCAGACGGTCGCGATCGGCACCTGGCTC
Organism: Streptomyces sp. NPDC021749; assembly: GCF_040640655.1. Lineage (NCBI taxonomy): Bacteria > Bacillati > Actinomycetota > Actinomycetes > Kitasatosporales > Streptomycetaceae > Streptomyces > Streptomyces sp. NPDC021749. The sequence continues at coordinate 46,536 of NZ_JBFACE010000025.1, forward strand.
GCCACGGTCGGCGCCATCTTCGCCCTGCTCTCGCCGGCTCTCGGCTGGCTCGGCACCGCCGTCACCGGCTCTGACACCTCGGCGAACGCCCTGTTCGCCACTCTCCAGCAGACCGCGGGCAAGAGCGCGGGCATCGACCCGACCCTCCTGGTGGCCGCGAACACCTCCGGCGGGGTGGTCGGCAAGCTGGTCAGCCCGCAGAACCTGACCATCGCGGCGACCGCGGTGGGACAGCCCGGCTCCGAACGGACCCTGCTGCGCAAGGTCGTCGCCTACAGCGTCGCGATGCTCGCAGCGCTGGGACTGCTGGTCTACCTGCAGTCGCTGCCGGCCCTGTCCTGGATGCTGCCGTAGGAGCACCTGACACGGGGGGAGGAGCGAGGCGGCTCGCCCCGCTCCTCCCGCACGCACCGCTTCCCTGCGTGTCCACCCTGCGCGGTGGCAGCGCCTCCCGCCGCGCTATTCCCCCTCGTGCTCCGGCTTGGTGTCGTCCACCAGCGTGCCGTGGAATCCGCGGATGTGCTCCTCCACCAGATCGGCAGCCTCCGCACCCTTGCCGACCCGGACCAGACGCAGCAGCTCCGCGTGCTGGTCGTTCAGGGTGGCCGCTGCGGCCGGCCAGTCCTCGACCGTCTCCAGGGCCCGCAGAATCAGCGGACGCACGGACTCGCGCACGGCCGAGGTGAGGGTGGACGTCAGCCGGTTGCCGGAGCTCCGGGCGATCAGCACGTGGAACCGGGTGTCGAGATCGTTGAACTCCGCGACCTCGATGCCGGGCGCCCGCATCCTCCACACGAGGGCCTCCGCCTCCTCCAGGTCCTCCGCCGAGGCGTGGCCGGCGGCGGTCTGGAAGCTGGACCGCTCCAGCGTGACCCGCGCCTCCAGCACGTCCTCCAGGCTGTAGCTGCCCAGCGCGAAGTGCAGGCGGAGCAGCCGGCCGAGCGCGTCGTCGGGGTGCCGCACGATCCGCGCACCAGCGTCAGGTCCGCGACCGGGCTGGGCGACCAGCACGCCGATCGTCTCCAGCACGCGCAGCGCCTCGCGCAGCGCGGACCGGCTGACACCGAGCACCGGCGCCAGCTCCCGCTCGGGTGGCAACCGGTCACCGGCCTTGAGCTCACCGGCCAGCACCCGCGCCTCGATGCTCGCGAGCACCAATTCGTGGGTGCGGGACTGCCGGACGGGCTCCCACTCGACGGCCATGACGCACTTCCCTCCCGTAACCCTTTGGGCACGACTATGTCACACATCGCATGTGGTCCGACCAAAACGGTGCGCTGGCCGGCACCCGGGCGGCAGGAGTGGTCAGCGGCGCGATCGGACGGGAAGGACTCCTGGGCGGTTATGGATCAGGCCCGGCCGGGGTGGGATCTCGGGGATCGGCATCCCACCCCGGCGGGGCCTTCACCGGTAGCGAGGGGACTGATCAGAGGAAGCTGCCCCCCCTGGTGCAGCGCGATCGCCTCGTCGAGGGTGTCGTGAGTACCCTCGGCCAGGCGCCGGTTCCCACCGGCCAGGATCGTGCCGGCCTGGGCCTGGACGCGGCTGAGGGCACGGTGCATGGCGTCGAGCGCGGTGGTGGAGACGAGCGGGCCGACCAGGGTCGTGTCGTCGAAGGGATTGCAGCCGGACGGACCGCGGGGTTCACCGGATATGAGAGCGTCACCGATCCCGTACGGGCCCGGCAACTGTGGCGGATCCGCGAAGACGGAGCCGGTCTGGACACCCGCCTGCCCGGGGGCACCTCCCAGCCCCCCGGGGCCGGGGGAGGATCCGAGGCATGGCCCGGATGGGAGGACGCAGCGGTACCGCCCGACCAACTCGGCTCCTACCTGCGCCGGTTCACCGAACTGCTCAGCCGTCATCAGCTGCAGGGAGCCGTCTACGGGCACTTCGGCGAGGGCTGCCTGCACGTACGCATCACCTTCGACTTCACCACCGAACACGGCACTGCCGTCTTCCGCGCCTTCGTCACCGAAGCCGCCGAACTCGTCACTGCACACGGTGGCTCCCTCTCCGGAGAGCACGGCGACGGCCAGTCGGAGTTTCTGCACCACCACTCCAAGGGACGGCTCCGGCCCGCCTCCCACTACTCCATGGGCTGGCTGCCCCTCCACTCCCGCATCGCTGCCCGCATGCCCCGGCTGATCAACGCCCTCACGGCGTCCCGCCTCGCACCGACGATCAAGCGACTGGGAGGCATACCACCGGACAACTGGGCATCGCCCACCGGATGGCCCGTCGCACCGCCACCGCGCTCGCACCGGCCATGCGCGCGGGCATACCGGTCGTGGGCCTGGAACCGAGCTGCACCGCGGCATTGAAGAACGATCTGCCGGAACTCCTGGACGGCGCCATCGCCGCTGGTCCACTCCGGTCCGCCCGCACCCTCGCCGAACTCCTCCTCCACCGCACCCCCGACTGGCAGCCTCCGCACATCGGCGCCCGCTCCATCAGCCAGACCCAATGCCACCAGCACGCCACCGCGGCTTCACCGCCGACAGCGAGCTCCTGCACGCCATGGGCGCCGACAACAGCATGCTGAACTCCGGCTGCTGCGGCCTGGCGGGCAACTTCGGCTTCGAACGCGGCCACTACGCCGTATCCGTCGCCGCCGGCGAACAGGTCCTGCTGCCCGCCGTTCGAGCGGCAGCACCGGACACCGTCGTCCTCGCAGACGGCTTCAGCTGCCGCACCCAGATCACCCAGCAGACCGACCGCACCGGCATGCACCTCGCCGAGCTCATCGCCCGTGCCCTGCCCCCGCAGCCCCGGTCCACCAGCTCTTTTCACCAGCAGACAAGGAATACGCACTGTGACTGACGCACTGTCCCTCGTCGACGACTGGGGGCCCGAAAAGATCGTCGAAGAAGCCCGGCGCCGCACCACCACCCCGCACCTCGCCGGCCGCGGCCTCGCCGAGGAACGCGTCCGCGCCGCCATGCGCAGCAAGGGCCGCGTCGCCCCCTGATCCGACCTATCCGACGACTGATCGCAGCAGCCACACGCACGCGCTGCCGGCGGGCGTCAGTCGGGTGGATCACCTCCCGGTTGCGGCTTTCGTCGCGGACGGGCCCTGCGGCCGGAGGTGTGCAGTTCGAACCAGACGGTCTTCCCGGCGGCGGTGCGCCGTGCGCCCCAGCGGGTCGAGAGCTGGTCGACCAGGTGCAGCCCTCGGCCGTGCTCCTCGTCGGCGCGGGCGGGTCGACGAGGAGCGGGCGGAGCAGAGGGGGAGCCGTCGGCGATGTCGCAGCGCAGCGTCCGGTACACGGGGGAGTGGGACATCCGGAGTCGGAGGGGGCCCCGGGCGTGCTGGAGTGCATTGGTGACCAGCTCGCTCACCAGGAGTTCGGCGATTTCGACATGCTCGGGCAGCCCCCATCGGACCAGCTCGGTCCGGATGATCCGCCGGGCTTGCGGCACGGCGCGCACATGCGGGTCGAGCGGCTGCGAGACCACTTTGCTGTGTGTCCTCAGCTGCCGGGCCAGCTGAGCAAGCCGCGCGGCAGCGGTCGCCGCCTTCCGCCACAGCAGACGGCACAGCGGGAGCAGTACGCCCTCACGTGCGGCGACACAACGGTTGCGAATGACGGTACTCATGACGTTGCGGTCCAGTCGAACGGGATCCGCCGCAGCAGGAGGCTGGAACGGCAGGGGCGGGGGCCGCCATGCGGGAGGACTGGTGTGGGGCCCGGGCCAGGAAAAGACGTACGGCACCAGATCTGCGCCCGCCGGGGGCTGTCGGAACGTGTTCGGGGGCGATTCCGGTTTCGGGAACATCTGTCTGCCCTCGCTTCTCTCCGGGACCGTGGGCGGCCGGTGGGGGCAGGAGGCGGTGCGGGCTTCCGGTGGGGCACCCGAGCGGGCCGTGGTGTGGGAACAACGACCCGGGTCATCACGTCCACCCCATCTCTTTCCGTGCCGTCGGCCGTGTCGGGGAGTTGACGTATGCCTTCACCGTGCACCCGGTGCCCTGGGGCAGTCGTTAGGGGAACCCCCTAACACAACCCCTAAACAGGCGCCGGGCGCGGGACGGCGGGGTGGGGTGGCTGAGGAGACGGGGTGGGGGTGGCGGAGGAGCGGGAGAGACGGGCTGAACCGGTGTGGCCCCGTCCTGCCGGCGCGGGTTGCTTGGGAAGAGCAGCGGTTACTCGGTGTGGCGGTCCGGCTCCCAGGTGCCGTGCGCCTACCGTTCCGACGTCACGGCCGCGAGTTGCTGAAGCTGTCGTGCCAGCCGGCCGACCGAGTCGGTTTGCCCGGCGACCCGGTCCAGGGCCCCGGCCGGGAGCGTACCGCCGGCCATGGCCTGCACGGCCTCGGTGAGCTCGGCGAGCGCCTTTTCCACCTGCTCAAGCCGGATCTTCAGCAGGATGTTGTTGACCCTGGAGGTCAGCAGGAGGTGGTCCAGGGGCTTCGGCAGGTAGTCCTCGGCGCCCATTTCCAGGCAGCGGACGACACTGTCCAGCTCACCCACGGCGGACATCATGATCACGGGGGTGCGGCTGAGTTGCTGATCATGTTTCATCAGATCGAGCGTCGCGTAGCCGTCCATCCCGGGCATGAGGATGTCGAGCAGCACCACATCGAAGTCGCTCTCCCGCAGCATCCGCAGAGCCTCCAGCCCGTTCTCGGACGTCGCGGTCTCAAGCCCGGCCATTTCCAGGCGGTAGGTGAGCATCATGCGGTTCGTGCGGTCGTCGTCCACGACCAAGATGCGTCCCTTCCTTTCGGTTCTGTCCGGCACGGCGTTGCTATCGGTCATGGCCAAGCTCCGCTCTCTGGGCGACGAGCCCGTCTCTCGCCTCGCGGTACTCCTCTTCGATGCGGGTCACCAGCGGTTCTGCCGCGCGGGGATCCCCACTGGCGCCGATGTCCTCCGCGTCCTGGCACGGCCCGACCAGACGCGGGAATCCAAAGGTGTTCGCGTGGGACTTGAGCGTGTGGGCCGCTCTGCGGAAGGCGCTTCCGTCCCCCTGGTCGAGGTTGCGCCGAAGGCTTTCGAGCAGGTGGGGGGAGTCCTCCAGGAAGGTATCGATGAGCCGGCTGACGAATTCCTTGCCGAAGGAGCCGACCAGGCGCTCGAAGGTGGGTTTGTCGAGGACGGGCGGGGCCGACGCCTCGTCGCCGGCGCCGTCCACGGCACCGGCCGCCGGCTCGGGCCGCGCCGTCTTCGGACGCCGCGCGGAGGGGCCGAGGGGCACCCGGTCGAGGGCCTCGGCGAGATCGACGCCGCGCAGCGGCTTTCTGAGGTAGTCGTCCATCCCGGCGGCCAGGCAGGCGTCGCGGTCCTCGCTCGTCGCATTGGCGGTGAGGGCGATGATGTACGGCCGTTCCGCGGCGGACAGAGTCTGGTGGATCCGCCGGGAGGCGTCCAAGCCGTCCAACACCGGCATCTGTACGTCCATGAGGACCACGTCGTACCGCGTGTGCTGCAGTGACTCCAGCGCTTCGGCTCCGTTGCCGACGGTATCCACCGAGTGACCGAACTTCCGGACCATCCGCACCATCAGCTGCTGGTTCACCAGGTTGTCCTCGGCCAGAAGGATGCGCAGGGGAGTGCGGCGGCCCTCCTTCACCTCCGGCCGCTGCGCCGTGCGGGACGATTCGGCGGGCACCGTGACGCCGAGCAGTGTCCGGCAGAGGTCCGCGTAGAGTTCGGCCGCCCGGATGGGTTTGGTGTGGTACCCGGAGAATGCCGCCAGGCTCTCCCGGCTCGCCATGGGACGGCCCACGGAAGTCAGCAGGTACAAGGGCAGCTCCTCTTTGCTCCGGTAGCGGCGGATTTCTTCCGCGAGCATGACGCCGTCCATGTCCGGCATCTGCATATCCAGAATTCCGATGTCGAACGGATCGCCTTGCCGGACCCATTCGAGGGCCTCCCGGGGGGATCCGGTGGCGCGTACCACCATTCCCCAGGCGCTCGCCTGGTGGGTGAGAATCATCCGGTTGGTGGATTTGTCGTCCACCGCCAGCAGGTGTTTTCCTCGGAGCTCGATACGGGAGACCACCTGGCTGGAACGCATCGCTTCGGGAACTTCCCGTGTTTCCACGGTGAAGTGGAAGGTCGACCCCACGTTCAGTTCGCTCTCGACCCACATCGTGCCTCCCATCAGCTCGGCCAGCCGCTTGCTGATGGCGAGTCCGAGTCCCGTTCCGCCGAAACGCCGGGTGGTGGACGTGTCGAGCTGCTCGAACGGCCGGAACAGCTGACCCAGGCGGTCCGCGGCCATCCCGATGCCGGTGTCGCAGACGGAGAAGTGGAGGCGGATGATGCCGTCCCTGTCCTCGGAAGCCGGCGGGCGGCGCTTTTTCGAGGACTCCGGGAAAGATCCCGGCTCCGCGTCGGCCAACGCGACCCTGAGGACCACTTCACCGGTTTCCGTGAATTTGACGGCGTTGTTGAGCAGATTGATGAGGATCTGGCGCAGCCGGTCGACATCTCCGATGATTTCTTCCGGAAGTTCCGGGTCGATGATGTACGCCAGGTCGAGGTCCGGCTTCTCGGCAGCCATCGGCGTGACGAAGTCGAAGGCTGATTCCACGCAGTGTCGAAGCTGTAGCGGCGCAAGGCGGAGATCGAATTTTCCAGCCTCGAACTTGGAGAAGTCGAGGATGTCGTTGATGATGGTGAGCAGGCTGTTGCCACTGTTCTGGATGACATGCGCAAATTCGGCCTGCTCGGCATCGAGTGGGGTGTCCAGCAGAATTTCGGTCATGCCGATCACCGCGTTCATCGGCGTGCGGATCTCATGACTCATCGTCGCGAGGAACGCGCTCTTCGCCTGGGTGGCGACCTCTGCCGCCTCCTTGGAGGCCTGGAGCTCAGCGGCGGCGCGGGACCGTTCCAGCACCCGTCCGAGCTGGGTGCTGACGTTGAGCAGCAGCCGCAGCAAGGCGTCGTTCGGCTCCATGGCCTCGGGCGTCAGGAAGTCCAGGACCGCCGCGACGTCCTTCCCGATGACGACCGGGACGGCGATCCTGCCGGTCACCCCGGCACTCTCGGTGACACCGGGCGCCGTCGGGCGAGGCCCGGCAGCCCCCGCGGTGATGTCACGTATCCAGGCGGGGCGGCCGGTGGCGCACACCGTGGCGGGCAGACCCTTCGGCTCGTACAGTCCGGCTGCCGCGGCGAAGTCGGCCAGCGGCACCCGCAGTCTTCGCTCCTCGACGTGCCGGACCGGCGACGTGGTGAACTCCGGCTCCGGACCGGGGCGGCCGGTGGGGGACCCCGAGCCGGTGGGGGAGCCCGAGCCGGACGTGGACGCGACGACGTGGACGTGGCCGACCGGCCACCCCATGTGCCCGCACACCAGATCCAGGATCGTCTGCACCGCGTCCTCCCAGCTGTCGGCCTCGTTGGCAGCGGCAGCCACGTGCTGGAGGAGGCTGAGCGACTCGGTCTTCTGGTTCAGCTCCGCGGTGCGCTGGCGGACCTCCTCCTCGACGGCGGAGTAGCTCTCCTGGAGCCTCCCGGCCATGGCGTTGAAGGCGGTGGCCATCACGCCGATCTCATCGCGGCTGCGTACCGTCGCGCGGCGCGTCAGATCCCCTGCGGCCAGAGCTCGCGCGGCGTCCACCACGGCCGCCACATTGCCGGTGATACGGCGGGAGAGCAGCGCGGCCACCACGATGATCACGGCGAGGACTGCGGCGATGCCGGCCAGGACCCGCAGGTTGCGGTCGTGCAAGGTGTCCAGGCGGGCGTTCAGCATGTGGTCTTCCTGGTCGAACAGGGCCTTCCACAGGTGCGCGTGCGCCCGGAGGGCGCCGGTGGCCTGGGCGTCCCAGGCGGCCCGCGGGAGCGTACTCCGGCCGCTGTCGGTGAACTGCCGGTTCACGGTGCCGGTCACCTTGCGGGCCGATGAGGTGGCCGCCGCCAGGAGTGGCTGGATCGCGGGGCGGAGCCCGGTGTGCGAGGTGGCCCCGAACGCCCGGTTCAGATCGCTGTTGAGCTGGAGGAGATTCTGGTTGAGCACCGTGGCGTCGTAGGCGATGCGTACCCGGTTGCCGGTGGAGCGGTCGCCCTGGGCCAGTATCGAGTCACCCCGCTCCGCCATCTGGTAGAGCTGGTTCATCATCTGCGGCTCGCGGAGCAACAGTCCGGCCATCGTGTAGTACGTGTCGAGGTCGGGGTCGAGAATCAGCTTCGAGGTGTCACCGACGTAGGAACCGAGCGCCAGCAGGTTCCCGACGAGCCGGTTGTACCCCGGCACGTCGGCGCGGGCGTCGGAGGGAGCCGACGCCAGCCGCGTCCAGTCCCGGCGCAGAGCAGTCGGTGCCAGCCGGCTCTTCCCCTTGGAGGAGAGGTCGGGGACGGTCGTGCGCAGCGGCTCCCTCAGCCGCCGGTCGACCTGCAGGAGTGCCGCGAAATCCCGGTTGACGGCACGGTCGGCTGCCGCGATGCGGCTCCTCGGTACGGACTCTCCGGTGATGCCGCGGTGCAGCAGCGCCCGGCGGTCGGAGACGTCCTGCACCAACGCACTCAACGGACGCAGGTACTGGACCCCGCTCAGCTCGGTCCGCGCAAAGTCGATCTTGCTGTTCTGCTGGTCGACCAGGGAGAACGTGGCCACCCCGAGGGGGACCATGAGGGCGATGCAGATGGCCAGCAGCTTGTGCCAGATCCTGGGTGCGAAACGCATTCTGCGGTGGCTGCGTACTCCGTCCTGCGGCCCGTCCGGGGCCGGGGGCGGCTTCGCACCGGGCACGGCGGACATGAGTTACTCCGGTTCGTCCGCCGCGTGGGCCTGCTCCGAGAGCCGACCGAGCTGGCGTCGGCTGGTGACGCCGAGCTTCCGGTAGACGCTGGACAGGTGGACCTCCACGGTCTTGGCCGTGACGAACAGCCGTTGCGCGATCTCCCGGTTGGTGTGCCCGGCGACGGCGAGGTCGTAGACCCGTTGCTCACTCGGTGTCAACGACTGCAGACCGGTGACCGCATGGCGCCGCGGGCGCATTCCGGCCACATGCAGCTCGTCCAGGATCTGCTGGACGAGGGGCGCCGCGTTACGGGCCTCGGCGACGTCCAGGGCGTCGCTGAGCAAGGTCCGCGCCTGGCCCCGTACGCCGTGCCGGCGCAGCGCCGCCCCGTAGTCCGCCAGGGCCTTGGCGTACTCCAGGCGAGCAGCAGAGCCCTTCAGACGGGTGACGGCCTGGCGCAGCAGACCGACGTCCGCGTCGCCCTCGCTCAGCGTGCCGACGATGCGCAGCGCGCGGCCGAGAGCCCGGGGCGCGCTCCAGTAACGGGCCAGTCTCAGCTCGGCGTCGGCCATGGCCCTGGCCTCCTCGTCCCGGCCGAGCAGATGCAGGCACAGGGCGGCCTCCGACCGCCAGGGGACGATGGCGGGGTTGTCCCCGCCGGCCGCGCTGAACGACGCGCCCGCGGCCAGCGCCGCGTTGAGGGCCTCCGCGGTGCGGCCCTGAAGGCGCAGGAGGTGGGAGCGGCTGTAGAGCACGTAGTACATCAGCCCGGTGAGCGGAGCGGGATCGGGAACTCCGGTCCACTCCAGTGTGGCCTGCGCACGCGACAGCGCACCCTGCTCGATCTGCACCTCGGCCTGGACGGGACCGAGGACCAGCCGGCGCAGATCCAGCGAGGACGCGTCGACGGCGTGCCTCGCGTCCGAGGCGTCCGCGGCGGCCTCGTCGAGATTGCCCTGGTACAACCACGCCATCGCGCGGTAGACCAGGGCCCCGGTCAGGTCGTTGACCGACCCCTGCCGGTGCGCCTGCTCGACCGCGGCGTCCAGACTGCCCAGGACCTCCCTGCGGTCGGCGCTGATCAGGGCCAGCCAGCCGAAGGACAGTGACATCTGCCCGTCGGACGGTCCGGTCGGCACGTCGTGGAGCGCGCGCTGCGCCCGGACGACCGCCCGCGGGTCGCCGATCACCGCGTCGTGCCCGGCGATGACGCAGTCCAGGTACCGGCCGCCCATGCTCCCGCCCGGTTTGCGGGAGCGCAGAGCCGCAACGCGGCCGAGGATGTTCCTCCGCAGATCCGGCCGGCCGGGCTCGTAGAGCGGGATCGAAAGGATGCAGGCGTTCAGCTGATAGAGCAGTTCGGTGTCCTGCGGTGCCGTATCGGCCAGGGCCTGTTGCCAGATCGCCAGGGCCTCTTCGGCACGACGCAGCGCGAGCAGCGCATCGCCGAGCGCCAGCGCGATCTCGACGCGCTGCCGGGACGGCCCGGCCAGCTCGTGTGCCTCCGTGAGATACGGAACGGCTGCCGCGCAGTCCACCCGCCGCATGGCGCTGCCGAGGGCGAAGAGAAGATCGAGCCGGTCACCGGTCGGCGGGGGCTCGGCCAGGGCGCGGCGCAGATACTTGGCCGCGGTCTCCGGGGAGCCGCGGGCCAGGGCACTCCGCGCCGCCGACCACAGCAGGGCCACGGTCTCGGCGTCCCGGGAGGGAACGGTGCGCAGCAGGTGCAGGGCGACACTCTCGATCTCGGCGTGGGAGTCCTGGAGCAGGTGCGCGGCGGCCTGGTGCGCGCGGTGGCAATCGGCCGGAGAGATCTCCTCGTACACGGCGGCACGCACCAGCGAATGCACGAATCCCCACCGGGGGTTCATCACGTCCGACGGCACGGTGGTGTGGAGGATCTCGGCGTGTTCGAGGCTCTTCGCCGCCTGAAGTGCCTCGTCCCGGTCGAGCCCCGCCAGCTCCGCCGCATGGCTGAGCTCCGCACCGTCTCCGAGCACCGCGATGGCGCAGGCCAGCGGCCCACAGCTCTGGGGGAGGCGCCGCATCCACATCGCCACCCGCCGGGCGATCGCGCGCGGGCCCAGGGCGTAGACCTGGGGGATGTGCGCGGCGGTGGGTTCGACGTGCTCGGCGGCGAGTGCCTCGGTGAGCTCCTTGAGCAGGAGGGGATTCCCGCCGGTGGCGGACCAGCAGGCGGAGAGGAAGTCGTCGTCCTCCGGTTCGGGTGACCCGGATTTCGCGAATTCACTGATGACGAGTGATGCCGATGCTTCGGCACTCAACCTGGTGGGAGAGACGCGTACCGAGGGCGATGCGGTGACGATCTGATCGAGCATATGCGACGGGGAATGCACTTCAAATGGTCTGAGCGTGCCCACCACGCACGTCGAGATGTCTTCGAGGCGCGGCATCAGATAATTGAGAAACTTCAGCGAATCGCTGTCCGCCCAGTGCAGATCGTCGACCGCGATCATGAGGGGCTGCTCATCGCAGAGGTCCGCGGTCAGCCAGTACAACCCGTGCAGCACGGCGAAATCCCCGCCCGGGGGGCGCTCGGGAACCACCCTTTTCAGTACGATCGCCGCCTGACCTGCGGTGCCGGAAAGGGTGCGGTGCCGTTCTTCCATCGTCATCCTTGCCAGGAGCGGTTCGAAGAGCTGCCGTACCACTCCGAAGGGGAAGTCGCTCTCGAATTCCGCGCCCCGCGCGCTGGCCACCTGAAAACCGGTGGAAGCCGCGATCCGCCTGGCTTCGGACAGCAGACTGGTTTTTCCGATTCCGGGCGCACCCTCGATCATCACGGCTTCGCCATGGCCGCCACGGGTCGCGTCTATCGCCGTCCGCAAGGCCCTGAGCTCGCCGCTCCGCTCGTACAGTCCGGCCCTATGCGGCATACATCCCAGTATGCGCGCCAGGACCTCGGGGATGCCCGTGCCGGAGGTCCTGTGGTCCCGGTGCGACCAGGGGCCGGGCAGACCGTGCTCCTCCCGGGCGAGCCGGCCGCGGCCCCTTCGGCGGGTTTCCGGCATCGGCCGCCAACGTACCGGCGGCCCGGCGCCTGCACTCCCGGGGCCGGTCGGCAGAGCCGTCGAGACGGCCCTCGCATGCGGCGGGCCGGCCGAACGACCCGACGCACACCGCAGCGGGCTCGGCGCCCGGCACCGACGCCACCGTACGAGGGTGTCGATCAGGCGGACGGTGCCGCACGCCCGCAGCAGTCGCCGGCACACGGCACCGGGCCGACCCCGCTACGCGTTCGCCGTGGCCCGGTCGGCGAAGGCCGAGGGCTGCGACTCCCGCTTGGCGGTCGGCAGGAGCCGTTCGAGCGCCCACGGCCCCGGCCCGAAGGCGGCGAGCAGAAGGAAAATCCAGGCGTACAGAGCAGACGGCTCACCGTTGTTCTCGATCGGCAGCAGGCCGGTCGGCTGGTGCACGGCGAAGTAGGCGTACGCCATCGAACCGGAGCAGATCAGTGCTGCAGACCGGGTGAACAGGCCGAGCGCCACCAGTACCCCGCCGATCAGCTGGATGACGGCTGCCCACCACCCCGGCCAGGTGCCGAACGGGACCGTTCCGCCATGCGTTCCGACGGCTCCGCCCAGTACCCCGAACAGCGACGCGGCGCCATGGCAGGCGAAGAGGAACCGACGACGATGCGGACCAGTGATTGCACGGGACCGGCAGCCTTGGACCCGGGGGACGCGACAGAGCGGTACATGAGCCGGCCGGACGAGCTGGTCGTCGACACCCCTCCGGCCGGCCGGCCGAACGAGCGGGCAGGCGGTGCGGAGGCGGTGCGCGGCGCCTGACCCGGTCCGGACAACCCGGAGGACCAGCTTGAGGCTGATCCCTGAGCTGGGCCTCGTACTCCGGCCGTAGGCCGTGATCTGCACGTCCGTACCCGTCTCCAGCCGTAGATCGTGATCCGCACGTCCGTACCCGTCCTGGCGGGTGGCGGCGCGGCTTGTCGGTCGTCATGGCCGGTCTGGGCACGAGCCTGGTGCCGGGGCCGCCAGGCGGGCCAGCGGAGCCGGCGGGCCGCGTCGCGTATGGGCTCGGCACCCTCGCGGCCAGGGAGCCCGCGCGGAACTTCGCGGCGTCGGTGGCTACTTCGGCTGCCATGCGACGGCGAGCACGCAGCCGCCCCCGCGCTCTTCCCGCCCGGACCGCAGCTTCGGGGTGCCCCGTTCACCTCGTCCGCCGCGACCCAGCGACCCGTCTTTCGGTGACGTCGCTCACCCCTACGGATCCTGCGGCGCGGAGCGGGTACGTAGGATCACAGGTGAGGCCTCGCATCAGCCCGTTCTCGGCGGCGTTGGAGTCGTTCAGCACCGCTGTCCGCCGTGGTGCGGGTGCCGCTTGCCGCCGCACACCGCCCACCGCACCACCACATCACGGCACAAAGGATGCAGCTCGACGATGACGAAGCCCGCCAACGCGCCTGCCGCCCGCCCGAGTTGCCGGCCCATGGGGACCGCCACGGTGGCGGCGGCCGCGGTGGCCGCCACGGCGCTGCTCGCCGGCTGTTCGACGAGCGACGTCCAGCACAAGCCCGGACACCCGCAATCGATGCCCTCCCCGCACACGAGCCACAACGACCGGGCCAAGCCCAAAGCCCCCAAGCCCACACCTACGTGGCATCCGAGCTGGCCGCCCGCCCGTAAGCCCGCAGGCTTCTCGCCTTACGTGGACACCTCACTCAGGCCCCCGCTGGACCTTCTCAAGGCCGCCGAGGAGACCGGGGCGAAGGAGTACACCCTGGCCTTCGTCTCCCCGGGGGGCGGCTGCGTACCCAAGTGGGGCGGCAGGCAGCCGCTGGACGCCAACCCGGTGGCACGGCAGGCAGACCGGCTCAGGGCCCAGGGCGGTGACGTACGAGTCTCCTTCGGCGGGCAGAGCGGCAACGAACTCGCCAGGGCCTGCGGCTCGGTGGACGCGCTGGTGACGGCCTACCGCACGGTCATCGACGCCTACGGTCTGAGGAAAGTCGACTTCGACCTGGAAGGCCCAGCCCTGACGGACACCCGAGCCAACGACCTGCGCGCCCGGGCCCTCGCACGACTCCAGCAGCAGCGCAGGAACCTGGACGTCTCCTTCACCCTCCCCGTGCTCCCGTCGGGTCTGAACCGCCACTCCGTCGCTGTGCTGGCGAAGGCGAAGAAGCATGGGCTCCGAGTCTCCGCCGTCAACATCATGGCCATGGACTACGGCACCTTCTACGACGGCGACATGGGCGCCTACGCCATCGCCGCCGCCACCGCCACCCACAAGCAGCTCAAGACGGTGCTGGGCATCCGTGACGACGCCACGGCATGGCGGACCGTCGCCGTCACGCCCATGATCGGTGTCAACGACGTCAAGGGCGAAACCTTCACCCTCGCCGATGCGGTGCAACTCAAGCGGTTCGCCGACGCCAAGGGACTCCGCCGCCTGTCGATGTGGTCGCTCACCAGGGACAAGCCCTGCCCGGACGGCGGTCGGGCGAAAGCGCTGGCGACCTGTTCGAGCATCGGGAAGGACGCGAACGCATTCGCCCGCACCTTCGCCGGCTGACTCCCGACTGCCTGCGCACCGTGCAAGGGCTCGTGTGGCGGGCGGACAACGGCCCGACCGCGCCCCTCCCGGTTCCTTACCGGAGGGGCGCGGTCCGGGAGGGTCCAGCGCACCCTGGCGTACTCATTCCAGAACGGCCCGCGGTGCGATCGCTGTGTCTCCCACGACAGAGATCAGCAGACTCCTGGTTCCGGGCCCCAGGCGGACCGCTGCTGCCTCCGGTACGGTCCGAACAGCCCTCACCGCCCGGCCGTTGGGATGCGCGACCCTCCGTGTGCTGCGCCGGGTGGTCCCGTGGGCGCTATCCGGCCCTCGCGGTCGCCGGAGTGCCCAGCGCGGCGGATTCGTGCAGGGCCAGGCCACGGGTCTCCGGAGCCCACCGCATCGAGAGGACGGCCCCGAACAGCGTGATGGCCGCCGCCGTGAGCATCGTCGTGCCGATTCCCCACGAGGTGAGGGCGAGCGGGACGAGATACGTGCCGGCCGCCGCGCCGATCCGGCTCAGTGAGGAGGCGAGGCCGACGGCGGTGCCCCGGATCTCGGTGGGGAACAGCTCGTTCGGGTAGATCCACTGGAGGTTCTGAGTGCCTCCGATGAGGACGGCGTAGGCGGCGAACAAGGTCATGATCACGGGGGCCGGGGCGGAGGGGAACAGGCCGAGCAGCAGGAGCGCCAGCCCGGACCAGGCGAAACTGTGGATGATCAAGGCCCGTCGGCCCAGGCGGTTGATGACCACCATGGCGAGCAGACAGCCGACCACGAAGAAGACCGTGATCAGGGCCGAACCGATGTTGGCCAGGCTGCCGGCCAGATGGAGGGCGCCGAGGATGCGTGGTCCGAAGGCGTACACCGCGAAGAGCGGCACGATCGAACACGTCCAGAAAGCGCTGACGAACAGCATGCGTCCGAGGTAACCGGACCGCCACAGCAGCTTCAGCCCGGCGTTCTCGCGTTCTTCTTCGGGGAGGTCGGCGAGGGTTGCCCCGCTGCCGAAGACCTTGCGCATCACGGCGTTGGCCTCGTCCACGCGGCCCTTCTTGGCCAGCCAGCGCGGCGACTCGGGGGTGCCCAGCCGCAGCAGCACGATGACGGTGGCCGGCAGTGCGGCGCTGGCGAGCATCCACCGCCAGCCGCTGTCGCCGACGGACAGCAGGGCCTCGCCGACGACGTAGGCGGTCGCCGCGCCGACGAACCACATCACCATCAGGCCGCCGAGCAGCGGTCCCCGGTAGCGGCGCGGGGTGAACTCGGCCAGCAGCGAGGTGGCGATCGGGTAGTCGGCGCCCACCGCCATGCCGATCAGCAGGCGCAGGACGAACAGCCACACCGGATCGGAGGCCCAGAACTGCGCGACGGAACATCCGATGATGGCGATGAGGTCGATGGTGTAGAGCACCTGCCTGCCGAACTTGTCGGTCAGGTATCCGCCGAGGAAGGCGCCGCAGAAGATGCCGATGAGGGCGGAAGCGCCGATCAGGCCCTGGGCGGTGTCGGAGAGGTGCATCTGCGGCGCAAGTTGCACCAGGGCGACGCCGACGATGCTCAGGACGTAGCCGTCGAGGAAGGGGCCTCCCGAGGAGTACAGGGCGAGTCGTTTGTGGAATCTGCTCAGTGGGGCGTCGTCCAGGACACTTGATGCGGTCATGGTGCACTCCTGTGCCGGCCCGGCGGTGCCTGAAGGCTCGGTGGGGTCGGTCGGGTAGGGGGAGGAAGCCGGGTGTGGAGAGGGGGGTCGGCAGGCTCGGACGGGCAGGCCGGGCTCCGGCCCGCGGGCCCCGGCCTCGCCCGCCGCGGCAGAGGTCAGAGGGGGAGCCGCACCCCGACGCCGCGCTCCAGCGCGCGGTGCATGATCGCGTGGCCCACCGCGATGTCGCAGACGGCCATGCCGATGTTGCTGTTGACGATGATCTCGTCGGCGTTCTCGCGGCCGGGCTTCACCCCGGCCAGCACCTCGCCGGTCTCGGCCGCGACCTCGGGCAGACCGTCGGGGAAGTACCCCATCGACGCGAACAGTTCGTGCTCCTCGACGCTGTCGACGATGTACTTGTCGGCGCGCCGGGAAGTGCGGGGGTCCCAGAAGGTGTTCAGGTCGCACGGAAGGATCGTCTGGCCGGCAGTGACCCACTCGTCCTTCACCACCGCGAGCGGCTCCCGCAGGATGACCGTCGCCGAACTCAGCACTTCCGCACTCTTGGTGACCGCCTCGGCCGACTCACCCTTGACGATGCGCACATCCAGTTCGGGCTGCAGTTGCGTGACCAGGGCCTCCGCTGCGCCCTCGTTGGTGTCACACACATGGACGGTCTCCAGTCCGGGCATCGCCAGGGCTGCGTAGCGGACGTGTTCTCTTCCCTGTACGCCACAGCCGAACATGCCGAAGGTGGTGGCGCCGGGGTGGAGCGCCGCGGCGGCCAGAACCGTCACCGCCGGGGTGCGCATCGCGGTCAGCCACGCCGAGTCCATGACGGCCAGCGGCACGCCGGATTCCACGTCATTGAGCACGAGCAATCCGGTGGTCTGCGGAAGACCGAACCTGCGCGGGTTGTCCGGGTAGCACTCGATCCACTTCGCGCCCACGATCCCGGGCCCCGGCAAGTAGGCCGGCATGGCGTGGTAGAAGACGTTGTCGTACGGGTGGACACCGATCTTGGCCGGCATCTCGTAGCGGCGGTGACCGTGCTCGACCAGGGCCTGGCGGGTCAGCTCCATGATGGCGCCCCGTGTCAGACGCAGGCCTTCGACGTCCTGGCGGGACAGGTAGAGCAGCTCCGAGCCGAGCTTCAGCTGGTCAGCGATGCGCTGTCGGTCCGTGGGGAAGGTCATGTGCAAGTTCCTTCACGATCGATCCTGACCCGGGCCGTCGTCCGGGCTTCGCGAAGTCTCCGGCCGCCCGGCCCCCGGCGGCATCGTCGAGGATCAGGAACCTTCCCGCCGCTCTTCCTCTCCCCGTAGCAAAGCCCGGATGCCGCTGTTGAGGAGGCGCTGCATCTTCAGGCCCAAATGCAGGGTCAACCGGTCACGGCCGTTCTTCAGGTCCCACCCGGTCCGGTTCTCGATCTGGGCCAGCCGGTAGTAGAGCGTCGTCCGGTGAATCATCAGTTGCTCGGACGCGGCCGCGGTGTCCCCAGCGGCATCCAGGAACACCTCGGCGGTGCGGGCCAGGGAGTCCGTACGCCCCCCGGTGCTGAGATCGGCGATCTGCGGCGGTACCACCAGTTCCGGAGAGGTCACCGCGGCGAGCATGAGCGGGCCGTAGACGCCGGTGTCCCGCCAGGACGTGACCGGTGCCAGCTCCGGCAGCTCGGCGGCGGCGAATGCCGCCAGCACCGCCTGCCGCCACAGATCAGGAGCTTCGTCGAGCCGGCCGGCATTGCTCAGACCGACGAAGACACCGCCTTCCGCATCCCGCTGTCGCACCTCCCGCCGTACCTCCTCGGCCCACCAGGCCGCTGCCCGTTCCACCCCCCGTCGGCCGGCGAGAAGGACCACACCGCGATCCCCCACCGCAGCCGAGAGCGCCTGGACCGACGGCTCGTCGCGGCTGCGCCGACCGGTGGCGTCCGCGATCACGGCGGCAACCTCCTCGGGGTCCGTGGACGCCTCGGCCACGATGACCACGACCTCGTCCTCCGCGCCGACCAGCCCCTCGTCGACCAGCTCACCTGCGGCGCGCGCGGAGCCCGGTCCCCCGTGCAGGAGGCCGGTCACCAGGGTCCGGCGCCGCTGCTCCTCCTCGGTCATCCGCAGCGACCGCTCCCGGAGTCGCGCCGTCAACTGGACCACGCAATCGCCCACCACCTCATCGAAGCGCTCCGCGTGCGCGTCGATCAGCCACAGGTAACCGAGCAGCCTCCCGTGATCACGAATGGGATAGCACCGCCGGTCCCGCAGCCCGAGAGACGGATTGGCGGGGATCGACCGGGGTGTGGCCGAGGTGGCGATGCCGAAGCCGTTGAGGTACGCGGCGACGGGCGCAGGCAGCCGCCGGGACAACACCACGTCGATACGGAGCTGGTCCTCGTCCCCGTAGTGACGGCTGCACACGACGAGGCTGCCGCGCTCATCGTCCACGGCGACCGAATGCCGGATGCGGGCGGCGAGCGAGTCGACCAGCTGCTGGATCGCATCGATGTAGGGCAGGACCACGGTGACTCCCGCTAGGGCTGAACGTCGTACGCAGGTGCAACGTAGCCCGGGCCACGGTACTGCGCGCGCAGGGGGCCGGTGCCTGCGCACCCCGCCACGGATCACCGGCGCGTCCCCGGCGCTCTCCGCGACGGTCAGGGACTCTCGTCCTCGCGGGTGTGGCGGTGCATTGGTGCCCTGTTGCCCAGCTCCTCCGCCCTCGCTCCTTCGGCCTTGGCCCGTTCCCACGCCCCAAGGTGAGGGATCGGCGTCCGGCCGGACGGATCGGCCCGGTCCGCCGACTTGCGGAGCAGATCAGCCTCGGACACCACGCCCCTCGGACGGCCTCTGCCGCACCCACCTGGTGTGAGGTCGGTGGGCGCATGCCGTCGGCGTGACGCTGTGCCACGTTGGAAGCAGGGGGACACCGACCGAGCCACCGGCCACCGGACTTCCGGCTGCGTGCGAGCCGGGCGGGGAGCCGCGATTCTGGAAGCAGCGGCAAGCTCCGGAAGGACAAGCGATGGCCTGGGAGAGGATCCGTAAGGACGCGACGCCGGGCGTGGCCCCCAATCTCGCCGATTACGAGCGGGCCCGGACGGATTTCACCTGGTCACGGGCGCATGTCGAGCTTGACGGACTGCCTGGCGCGCGGGGGCTGAACATCGCGTACGAGGCCGTCGACCGGCATACGGGTCCCGATCACGGCCGCAAGATCGCCCTGCGATGCATCGGGCGCGACGATGCGGTGACGACCGTCACCTACGCAGAGCTCGCCCGCCGTACGGCCCGCTTCGCGAATGTGCTGCGGTCGCTGGGTGTCGGGCCCGGCGACACGGTGTGCACGCTGCTCGGCCGCTGTCCGGAGCTCTACACGGCGGCGCTGGGCACGCTGAAGAACAGGAGTGTGCTCTGCCCGCTGTTCTCCGCCTTCGGCCCCGACCCGGTCGAGCAGCGCCTCAGGCTCGGCGACGCGCGGGTGCTGGTCACCACAGCGGCCCTCTACCGGCGCAAGGTCGCCGAACGCAGGCCGTCGCTCCCCGGACTCGCGCACGTGCTCATCGTCGGCCCCGGTGCCGACGACCTGCCCGGCACGCTGTCGTTCGACGCGCTGACCGCAACTGCTTCCGGGCACTTCACCATCCCGCCGACCTCTCCCGAGGACCATGCGCTGCTGCATTTCACCAGCGGCACCACCGGTGCTCCCAAGGGCGCGATCCACGTGCACGAGGCGGTCGTCGCGCACCACGCCACGGCGGCGTACGCACTGGATCTGCATCCCGAGGACGTGTACTGGTGCACCGCCGATCCCGGCTGGGTCACCGGCATGTCGTACGGCATCATCGCCCCGCTGGTCCACGGGGTGACGCTCGTGGTCGACGAGGGGGACTACGACGCCCGACGCTGGTACCGGATCCTCGACGAGCAGCGCGTCAGCGTCTGGTACACCGCGCCCACGGCGCTGCGCATGCTGATGCGTACCACTCCCCGGCACGGGAGCCATGAACTGCCCGCCACCCATGACCTGTCACGGCTGCGCTTCATCGCGTCCGTTGGCGAGCCCCTCAACCCCGAGGCCGTGGTGTGGGGTCAGGAGGTGCTGGGCCTTCCCGTCCACGACAACTGGTGGCAGACCGAGACCGGTTGCATCATGATCGCCAACTACGCCGCGTGCGAGATCCGGCCCGGCTCGATGGGCCGGCCATTGCCGGGAATCGAGGCGACGGTGCTTCAGCGCGGCGAGGACGGACGGGCACTGATCACCGATGGCAGGGTGACGGAGGTCCAAGAGCCGGGTGTCGAGGGAGAGTTGGCGTTGCGGCCCGGCTGGCCGTCCATGTTCCGCGGCTATCTGAACGACCGGGAGCGTTACGAGGCCGCGTTCGCCGACGGCTGGTACCTGACCGGGGACCTGGCCAGGCGGGACGAGGACGGGTGGTACTGGTTCGTGGGGCGTGCCGACGACGTCATCAAGTCGGCCGGGCACCTGGTCGGCCCGTTCGAAGTGGAAAGCGCGTTGATGGAGCACCCGGCGGTCGCCGAGGCCGGGGTGATCGGACGGCCCGACCCGGTGGCCGGGAACGTCGTCAAGGCGTTCGTGTCGCTGCACGCCGATGCCGAACCCACGCCGGCGATGGAGCGCGAGTTGCTGGCCTTCGCCCGCCGTCGGCTGGGCCCCGCCGTCGCACCCCGCGAAATCGCCTTCGACCAGAACCTGCCGAAGACGCGCAGCGGGAAGGTCATGCGCCGGCTGCTGCGCGCCCGTGAACTCGGATTGCCCACCGGTGACCTGTCCACTCTGGAGGGATCGGTATGAGCCCTGCCCGCGGCACCCGCAGACGGACGACCGCCACCACCGCCAAGCGCACCGTCACGGCGAGCGCCGGCCGGACCACGGTGGGTTCGGCGGCCACCGGAGCCTCGACGGCGCCCGCCGCCGACCGGACGAGGGCCGAGCACCGTCGTCGGCTGCTCTACGCCATGCTGCGGATCCGGCGTTTCGAGGAGCGCTGTGTGGAGTTGTACAGCGCCGCCAAGATACGTGGTTTCGTCCACCTCTACATCGGGGAGGAGGCCGTCGCCGTCGGCGTCAACGAAGCACTGACACCTGAGGACGCGGTGGTCGCCACGTACCGCGAACACGGCCACGCGCTCGCCCGGGGCATCCCGGCCGAGGCTGTGATGGCCGAGATGTACGGCAAGGCGACCGGATGCAGCGGGGGCCGTGGCGGATCCATGCACCTCTTCGATGCCGGACGCCGCTTCTACGGCGGCAACGCGATCGTCGCCGGCGGGCTCCCGCTGGCCGCGGGGCTCGCGCTCGCCGCGCGCATGCGCGAGCAGGCCCAGGTCACCTGCTGTTTCTTCGGGGACGGCGCCTATGCCGAGGGGGAGTTCCACGAGACGGCGAACCTGGCCGCCCTGTGGCAGCTGCCGGTGCTGTTCGTCTGCGAGAACAACCTCTACGCCATGGGGACGGCCATCGAGCGGCACGAGGCGCAGACCGACCTGGCGCTGCGCGCCGCCTCGTACGGGATGGCGGCATGGGCGGTGGACGGTATGGACGTCGAGGCCGTGGAACGCGCGGCCCGCCGGGCCGCCGAGAGCATCCGGGGCGGGGGCGGACCGCACTTCCTCGAAATGCGCACCTACCGATTCCGCGCCCACTCCATGTACGACCCGGACCGCTACCGCGACAAGGCGGAGATCGAGGAGTGGAAGGCCCAGGACCCGCTCGGCCGGCTGAGGGACCGTATGCGTGACGAGGACGAGCGGGGCGAACAGGAGGACCTGGCCGGCATCGAACACCGGGTCACCCAGGAGATAGAGGCCGCTGTCGCGGCGGCCGAGCAAGCCCCCGAGGAGCCGGTCGACGACCTGCTGCGCCATGTCACCAGCGCTACCGGGGGGAGGACGTGACCATGGGTGCCCGTCAGCCGGAAGGGCGCACCACCACATACCGGGAGGCGATGCGCGAGGCTCTCCGTGAGGCACTGCGCGCCGACGACCGGGTCTTCCTGATGGGCGAGGACGTGGGCCGCTACGGGGGCTGCTTCGGTGTGAGCCTCGGTCTGCTGGAGGAGTTCGGACCGGAACGCATCCGTGACACCCCGCTGTCGGAGTCGGCGTTCGTGGGCGCGGGCATCGGCGCCGCGCTGTCCGGGATGCGACCGATCGTCGAGATCATGACCGTCAACTTCAGCCTGCTCGCCCTCGACCAGATCGTCAACAACGCCGCCACCCTGCTCCACATGTCGGGTGGCCAGCTGCCCGTCCCCCTCGTCATCCGGATGACCACGGGGGCCGGCCGGCAACTCGCCGCGCAGCATTCGCACAGTCTGGAAGGGTGGTACGCGCACATCCCGGGCATCCGCGTCCTCGCCCCGGCGACCGTTGCCGACGCCCGCTACATGTTGGCCCCGGCGCTGGCCGACCCCGACCCGGTGCTGATCTTCGAGCACGGCAGCCTCTACAACGCCGACGGCGAACTGCCGCGGCCCGAACCCCCGTTGGACCTCGACCACGCCGCGGTCCGGAGGCAGGGCACGGACATCTCCCTGATCACGTACGGTGGTTCGCTTCCGAAGGCGCTCGCAGCGGCGGACGAACTCGCGGCCGAGGGCATCAGTGCCGAGGTCGTCGACCTGCGGACGCTGAGACCGCTCGACGGCGAGGCCATCGCCGCCTCGGTGGCCCGGACGCACCGAGCGGTGGTCATCGACGAGGCATGGCGCAGCGGCAGCCTCGCCGCGGAGGTGTCGGCGCGGATCGCCGAAGGGTCGCTCTACGAGCTGGACGCACCGGTGGAGCGGGTGTGCAGTGCGGAGGTCCCCATCCCGTACGCCCGGTTGCTCGAACAGGCCGCCCTGCCGCAGAGCGCCGACGTCGTCGCGGCCGCGCATCGGGCGGTGGACTGACGATGGCCGAGTTCACGATGCCGTCTTTGGGTGCCGACATGGACGAGGGGACGCTGCAGGAGTGGCTGGTGCGGGCCGGTGACCAGGTCCGCAGAGGGGATCCGGTCGCGGTAGTGGAGACCGCGAAGTCCGCGATCGAGGTGGAGTGCTTCGAGGCGGGCAGGGTCGGGCGGTTGCTCGTGGAGCCCGGTACGACCGTGCCGGTCGGGACACCGCTCGCGTTGATCGAACCGGTGGGGGAGGCCGGGCCGGCGGGGGAGGCGGGGCCGGTGCGGGAGGCCGGGCGGCCCGAGCCGGAGGCGGGCGCGGAACGGCAAGAACGCTGGACGGCGGAGGAGGCACGGCCCGCATCGCGGGCGAGGCCGAAACGGGCTCCGGCCGCCCGGCCGGAGCCGGGCGCGCCGGCTGCCGCCGCGGTTCCGGCCACTGGCCGGGCCGAGCCCCCGGCCCCGACCCGCCACGACGGCGCCCACGGCGAACCGGGCCCCTTGATCCGGCACCTCGCGGAACGGTCCGGGGTCGATCTGAACGCCCTCCACGGATCCGGACAGGGCGGGCGTGTCACCCGTGCCGATGTCGAACGGGCCGCCGCGGCCTCCCGGCTGCCCGCCCGCATCACCCCCTTCGCCCGGCGGCTGGCCCACGAGCTGGGCGTCGACCTGTCCACGGTGACGGGCACCGGCAAGGACGGGGCCGTCCACGCCGCGGATGTGCGCGCGGCGGCACCCGGCCCGAGCGTGCCCGCCGAACCGCGGCCAGCGGACGAGGCACCGGCCCGCCCCGCCCGGCCTGGCCGGAACCGTCGGCCGGCGGGGATGCGGGAGGCGATCGCGGGCCTGATGAGCCGTGCGAACCGGGAGATCCCGCACTACTACCTGTCCACGACGGTCGACATGTCGGCCGCGCTGGACTGGATGCACGAGCACAACCGCCGCTGCCCGGTCGGCGAACGGCTCCTTCCCGCGGCCCTGTTGCTCAAGGCCGTGGCCCGAGCGGCCACGGAAGTTCCCGAGCTCAACGGCTACTGGGCCGGCGGCCACTTCACCGGCGGCGAGGGGGTGCACCTGGGCGTGGCCGTATCGCTGCGCGGCGGCGGACTGGTCGCCCCCGTGCTGCACGAGGCCGATGCCCTCGAACTCCCGCAGCTGATGGCCGGTATGAGGGACCTGGTCACGCGCGCCCGAACGGGCAGGCTGCGGGGTACCGAGGTGTCCGGCCCCACCATCACCGTCACCAACCTGGGTGACCAGGGGGTGGAAGCCGTACTCGGCGTCATCTACCCACCGCAGGTGGCCCTGGTGGGCTTCGGCCGCATCGTCGAACGGCCGTGGGCGGTCGACGGCCTCCTCGGTGTGCGGCCCGTGGTGACGGCCAGCCTGTCCGCGGACCATCGAGCCACCGACGGAGCGGTCGGGGCCCGCTTTCTCACCACGGTTGACCGCCTCTTGCAGAACCCGGAGGAACTATGACGCGCGAAGAAGCACTCGACATGGTGAAGGAATCGCTGGCCGAGATCGTTCCGGACGCCGACTTCACCGCCCTGGGGCCCGACGACACTTTCCGGGACGCTCTGGAACTCGACTCGCTCGACTTCCTGACATTCATCGAGATCCTCGGCAAACGGGCCGGGATGCGGATCGAGGACGAGGACACCCCCCACCTCACCACGCTGACGAGCAGCGCCGACTTCCTCGTGGCCCGTACCGGGTGACGCACCGGGGCCCGAGCGCCACCACCAGGACCGGGCCCCGGCCGGCCGGGACACCTACGGTGTGCTCCGGTGCCCCGTGGCTTGAGGAGGAAGGCCGCCAGCGCCAGGGCGAGCGGCAGCAGGCTCACGGTCACCATGAGCACCACCAGGCCGGTGAGGAGAGCGGGGCGGGGGGCTTCCCCACCAGGTGGCCGGTGAGGATGACGGCACCCGCGACCGCCGGCGTCCCGGGCAGGAACAGCAGGCCGATCGTGCGCGGCGGCGGCCCGGGCGATCGGCGTCCCCGCACCGCCGCTGGCCGGACACCCGCATGGCGTCCGCCGGCCAGCTTGGACCAGGTGTCCCGGAGCGGGGGCCCATTGGCCCTCCACGCCCGGCCCGGCCCGGGTCACTCTGGAATTACGCGCCGGCGGCGCCAGATGCCGGGAGTCCTTCCGGCCCTCGGAACCACCGGGCGGCACCGCCCCCGGCGCCGGCCGCCAGGGACCCGCCCTCCCTGCGAGAACGCCGTCACCACCGGGAGCGCTGCCCGTCTGGGGAAGGAGAGATCGCCATGTGCTCGCACCCCTCCCACGAACCGGCCAACGGCCCGGGCCAGGACGCCCCGGCCCGCAGCGACGACGAACGGCTGAGCCGGCTGGAGACGCAGGTCCAGACGCTGGCCGAAGCCGTCCGAACCCTTGCCCAGGGCCTGGAGAACATCCCCACCCAGGACCCGTCTGGGGACGAACCGGCCCGCGGCGCCCGGATGGCGCATGAGCTGCTGCTCTCGCGGGGCCTGTAGGCGTGCGACGCAGCAGGGCGCTCCGCCGTGCCCCGGAACCCGGGGTGCGGGGGCCGGCGGACTCCCGGCGCTGCCCGATCGCATGCCGCGCCGCATGGTTCCGCACCGGTCCACCGCTCCGGAAAGGCAGCGCCACACATGCTGATCAAGGACCTCATGACCAGGCCACCGGCCGGCGTGTCCCAGGACGCCACGTTGGAGGAGGCCGCCCGGCACATGGCTGAGGCCCGGGTGGGCGCCCTGCCCGTGGTCGAGGACGAGCACGTGGTCGGCATGATCACCGACCGGGACCTGGTCGTACGGGCGATGGCCCGGGGGGTGTCACCGAATCTCCGGGTCGAGGCATTGATGTCGACCGATCCGGTCACCGTGGAGGCCGACACCCCTGTGCCCGCCGCGCTGTACGCGATGCGTTCGATCGACGCCCGTCACCTGCCCGTCGTCGACCACGGGCGCCTGGTCGGCGTGATCTCCTTCGACGACCTGTTCTGCTTCCTCACCGGACAGCTGAGTGTGCTGGCCGAGGTGGTGAACGCCACCCGCAGCACTCCGGATCCGCTCCACCGGCGCCGGAACCGCCCCGCGGCTCCATGATCCGGCGTATCCGGCTGCCGGCCGCCCCCGGGTGAGCACGCGCACGCGCGGATCGATCACCGCGGCCGGGTCACTGGCCGTGATACAGCCGGTCGATATCGACCAGGACGACCTCGCCCCTGGCCTCGGCCGCGCGGAGCTCCGAACTGAAGCCGAGCCCGCTGTAGCAAGCAGGCACGGTCTGCTGGGTGTACTCCCCGGAAGCGGCGAGGAGGGACACGATGTGGCGCAGCCGCTCCAGATGGTGGACGTCCATGGTCTCGTTCCAGCGGGCGAGCCCGACCGAGAGCAGGGTTCCCGGCGCGCCCTCGACCGACCCCCGGACCACCACGTCGGCATCGCACCGGGTGCGCCGACCGGGGTCGGTGAGGCTGCCGCGCAGGGCCGCCCGCGGCTCGCCGCCGAAGGTCTCCCAGGCCGCGTGGTGCATGGCCCACTCCCGGCACAGCTGGGCGAAGTGCGGTGCGGCGACCACTGAGTCGAAGGTGGCGCGGACCCGGTGCCACACGCCGGCGGCGTCCTCCTGCTCGCACCTTGCCCGGTGCGGCCAGGCGACGGCGTGCTCGAAGGCCAGTAGTGGTTCCGCGATGCGGTAGCGCGTCAGCCCGGGGCGGAACGCGTCGGGCTCCCCGTACAGCAGCTGTTGGTTGCTCATAACCGAAATGACATGGGATACATCGCCCAGTGAAGCCCCGATGCGGTCGGCGATGCCGCCGGGAGTGGACCGGCCCCCGGCGATCGCGACCAGCACCGAGTGGCACAGGGCCCGGTCGGCGTGGTCCGCCTCGTTCTCCAGCAGATAGCGCGCCTCCCAGAACAACGGCACCCGCGGGCTGAGAACGGTCCGGCACACCCAGGCGTCGAAGTCGTCCGGACCGGACGGTACGTCGTCACACACCAGATCGCCGCGGTAAGCCGGTGTGCCGCCCACGACGGCGTGCACCTGCACGGCGAGCCGGGGGGACTCGATCCCCCAGAATCGGGCTGCCCGGCGAAATCCGAAGGGCAGCACCACGAGTTCCAGCGAGGTGAGACCGCGGAGCGGGGACGGACCGGAGAACAGCCTTTTCATGACGGCCGCGCTGCCTCCGCTGAGGACCAGGCGGGTGCGGTTGTCGCGGCCCTCCTGGTCCAGCCGGCGGTAGGCGCCGTACAGCACGGAGGGAAGCGCGGGGCTCTGGCCGACGAGGTCGGGGAAGTCGTCGATCACGACGGTGGCCGGCTGGCCGCCACCCAGGGCGAACAGCGCGTCGAGGGCCTCCTCCCAGTGGTGCCAGTGCGGCGGATGTGGTTCCCGGGTGTACTCGGCCAGACGCTCGGCGAGGCGGCCCAGCGACTCCTTCTCGGCGGCCGCCTTGCCGTCGAAGTAGAAGCCGCCGGTGCTCTGGGTCGCCGCCTCCAACAGGAAGGTCTTGCCGTGCCGGCGCTGCCCGGAGACCAGGGCGAGGGCGGCCTTGGGACGCGGGTCGCAGAGGAAGCCCATCAGATCGGCCCACTCGGATTCCCGGTCGAAGATGCGGTCGGGTTTGGCAGGGTGGGCAGTGGCGTCCGCAGGCGACACGGACCGCTCCCCTCGTTCAGTGACCATCGTGGTGCCTCACGTACACCTCTGGAGGCCGGCCCGTGCCCTGCCGGTGGGCCGTCCGGTGTAGGCCCAGGGGTCAGCCCGGACCGGACGTCTGTTGATCCGGAGGGGCGGCGGCCCAGGTGACGGCGGCGTCGAGTTCGTCGTACCCGAACCGCCGTACTTCGGCACGGACGAAGTGCTTCGCGAGTTGGGGCACCAGGGCGGCGATCTTGCTGTCGGCGGCCAACGCGATCTTCCTGACCTTGCGGTGGTGGTCGCGGACGAACCGTACGTGACGGATCATGCTGCCGATGTTCTCCCAGCCGGGGAACTCCCGCGCATGGATCACGACGCCGGCCAACTCGTCGTGGGTCCTGAGCCAGCCGTCCGCGGTCAGTGCCAGCGCGTCGAAGTCCGCCGCCCGCAACGGTCGTTCCACTTCGACCACCAGTACGCGGGACTCGGCCAGGAGGCGATGGGAAATGCCGGGTCCTTCGGGCAGTGACGCCAGCCAGTGCAGGGCATCGGCACGCTCCTGGGTGCCGAAGACGCGCACCGGGCAGGGCACCAGAAAGCTCATCATGCGGGTCGCCTCACGAATCCAGCCCACATCGGTGACCAACGCGCAGCCCTCGAACAGGCGCATGGAACCCAGGCCGACCCTGAGGTCCTCCCAGCCGGCAGCTGGGGTGAACGACCGGAACTCCGGGCCGATCTCGTACAGCAGCCTGATCCGGCGGCCCTCTCGGCGCGCGGTGTCGATGAGCGGTTCGACCACCGTCTCGTAGTCCTTCTTCGACACGGTTCCGATCGCTTTCACCGCGTCGACGCCGGCAGGTGCGTCTTCGGCTCTCTCCAGCATCTCGGTAACTTCCTGTGCGCAAGGTGTGACGGCCGCCCGGACGGCGGCCGGTACGTGGCACAGCGAGAGGGACGCGGCATCCGCTTCCCGCCCGAAGCCCGTACAGGAATTCTCCCTCTTCGCCGTGAATATCTCACTCGGGCGGCGCTCTGGCCGGAGCGGAGGCCTCGGACTGCTCGTGGTGGAGCGTCATGGCGAGCCGGGCGGCCCAGCCCACCGTCTGGGCCGATGCCGGGGCACAACATGTGCGGGGTGCCCTGGGCGGCCCGTACCGGACCTGTTCG
Organism: Streptomyces sp. NPDC021749; assembly: GCF_040640655.1. Lineage (NCBI taxonomy): Bacteria > Bacillati > Actinomycetota > Actinomycetes > Kitasatosporales > Streptomycetaceae > Streptomyces > Streptomyces sp. NPDC021749. Next base: position 75,137 of record NZ_JBFACE010000025.1, read on the forward strand.
CCCGATCATGGGACTACCGCCGGCCTGGGGCATCGGCTCGGACATCCTTTTTGATCAAGGCCGCGATCCTCGACGGCCAGCTCCTGCGCTCCGGCAGCCTGACGGGCATAGGCCAGGAGGTCTATGCCCTGCTGGCCACCTGCCAGACACTCCCACCGCGACGGAACGGGATCGGACTCGGGTCGAGGGGCTGGGCCGTCAGGGCGTCAGGGCATCAAGGCGTGCAGGCAGCGACGCTGCTGGGAGACGCTCCGCTCAGTCCTCCCAGTCTTCCCATTCCTCGCCGCCTCGCATGACGCGCCAGTCCTTGAGGTCTTCCAGCGCTCTGCGAGCCAACTCGGCGTAGTGGGCCGGGCATTCCCACAGTTCACGGGCCGAGAGCGCGGTGGGAACGGGAGTGTCGGGGTGGTCCTGCGGCGCATACAGGTGGACCACCGCGCGGTACCGGTCATCGGTGCTGGCGTCCGCGGCGGACCAGGGATGCTGCGGGTGCTCGCAGGAGGCGTCCAGGTCGATGGTTGCCAGGGCGGCAGCCAAGTCGCGGGTGTAGGAAGGCGGCAGACCCTCGTATGTCTGGGCGATACCCATCCACATGCACAGGAACAAACCGATCCGCTCCTCGTCCCGCATCTGCCCGGCGAGCCAGCGGCGGGCGGACCACAAGGCGACCGGCCCGGTGTTGTCCTCCCAGGAACGGCGGATCGCCTCCTGCATGGCGACGACGTCGAGACCGCCGTCGTCCCGAACGAACCGCGCGTCAAGATGGCAGACGTCGATACCGCCGAAGACCTCCTGGTACGCCTGACGCATGCGGGTCACGGCCCGGTCGGCGAGGTCCGCGAGAAATCCCTCGCAGTCGAACGCCGTCAAGCCATCGTCGTGGAGACCGCTGGCCTCGGCGAATGCGGCCCGCCCGGCCGCGGTCAGCATGCTCACCCCGGCCTCGATCCCGTACTCCGAGTCCAGGTCGGTGGGATGGGCACCGGCCGGGCAGGCGCAGGAGGCCGGGTCCAGCGTGGCACGAAAACCGTCCAGGACCGTCGTGTACGAGGTGAACAGGGACTTGCTGAAGACGCGTGCGGAGAGGTACCAGCAGGTGGCATAGAGCAGGATCGTATAGCCGGTCCGCTCCTGGCGGCCTTCTGGAGTGTCGTTGTGGTCGAGTGCCTGCGCCGCGTCGTCGGCGAGGAGGGCGAGGGTCGATTCCGGGTCCACATAAGGGTAGTCGCTGACGATCCCGGACAGGTCGGAGACGAGTTGGCGGTGGTGGGCGGGCAGTGCGCAAGGAGCTTCAGTCACGTCCGTAACCGACGACTGGGCTGCAAGGGGCGGTTCCCGGCTCGGCTCCCGATACGGCACACCGTCACTCTCGCCCTCGATCGCCGCCCAGTCGACGGGGATCCCGAGCGGCTGCCACCCGGTCAGTTCGATCACTCGCTGAACCCACATGCCGCCACCTTTTAGCACCAGTCTTCGTGCCGACGTCCCTCACCCCCCTCGCAACTCGTCGCTCACGTCAAGATCGGCAGGTGGCACTTGCCGGTGTCTGAGGCGCCGATCAGGCAGAGCGGATTCAGTCGATGACTTGGCTGCGGCGTTCGACCAGGACCACGTCGCGCCACCGGCCGTCGTGCCGGCCGATGCGCTCGCGGGTGCCGATGACCCGGAACCCGGCCCGCTCGTGCAAGGCCAGGCCGGCGACGTTCTCGGGGAAGATGCCGGACTGGATCGTCCAGACGCCCGCCGCCTTGGTGGAGGCGATCAGCGCGGTCAGCAGGGCCGAGCCGACACCCCGGCCGCGGGCGCCGGGATGGACGTAGACGGAGTGCTCGACCACCCCGGCGTACGCGCACCGGTCGGACACCGGCACTACGGCTGCCCAGCCCACCACCGCCTCGTCGTCGAGGGCGACGAGGCGGTGCTCGGGCAGCTTGGCCACGTCGAAGGCCTCCCAGGCCGGCGCTGCGGTCTCGAAGGTGGCGTGGTGCTCGTCGATGCCGAGTTGGTAGATCGACAGCACGGCCGAGGCGTGCTCGGGCTGCATCGCGGCGACGCGGACGCCGGTGGACGTGCTCAGGGCGTCGTCTCGATGCCGAGCTCGGCGAGCAGGCCGCGGATACGCCGCTCGATCTCGTCGCGGATCGGCCGGACGGCCTGGACGCCCTGTCCGGCGGGGTCGTCCAGCTTCCAGTCCAGGTACCGCTTGCCCGGGAAGTACGGGCAGGCGTCCCCGCAGCCCATGGTGATGACTACGTCGGAGGCCTGCACCGCCTCGGAGGTGAGGACCTTCGGGGTCTCGGCGGAGATGTCGATGCCGCTCTCCTTCATGGCTTCCACCACGGCGGGGTTCACGGCATCGGCGGGGGCGGAGCCGGCCGAGCGGACCTGGACCTTGTCGCCTGCGAGGTGGGTGAGGAAGGCGGCGGCCATCTGGGACCGGCCGGCGTTGTGCACGCAGACGAACAGCACGGAGGGGGCGGCGGGAGTGCTCATGAGGACACGGTGCTTTCTTCAACAGGTCGGGCCGGGGCGGCGAGCTGCTGCCGGCCGTGCGGGACGACAACCTCGTCCCCGGTTGCGGGCTTGGGGCGGCCGAAGGTGACGACGACCAGGACCAGGCCGACGGCGGCGCCGGCGAGCTGGGCGGCAAGGAAGGGGGCCACGGAGGCGGGGGCGATGCCGGCGAAGGTGTTGGTGAAGGCACGCCCGATGGTCACCGCTGGATTGGCGAAGCTGGTGGAGGAGGTGAACCAGTAGGCGGCGCCGATGTAGGAGGCGACCGCCACCGGTGCCAGGTGCGCCCGGCCGGACCGGGCCAGCCCGAAGACCAGCCAGACCAGTCCCGCAGTGGCGACCACTTCGGCCAGCCACAGATGCCCGGCGGACCGGTCGTGCGTCGACCACTGCACCAACGGCCGGGCGAACATGACGTCGGCGAGGACTGCGCCGCCGATGGCCCCGGCGATCTGGGCGGGCACGTATGCCGCCACCTCCCGCAGACCGGGGCCGTCGGCCGTACGGCGGCCGGTGAACCAGTCGGCGAGTGTCACGACGGGGTTGAAATGCGCTCCTGAGACGGGCCCGAGCAGGGCGATGAGTACGCCCAGGCCGAAGACGGTTGCCAGGGAGTTGGCAAGCAGCCGCACGCCGACGTCGTGGGTCAGCTCGGTCGCCTGGATCCCGGAGCCGACCACCACGGCCACCAGCGCCGCCGTGCCGACGGCCTCGGCCGCTGCACGCCGCACCAGCGGCACCGAGGCGCTCACGCGGACGCCTTCGCGGGCACGGCCGGTGCCTGCAGCAGGGCGGACAGTTTCGCCAGAGCGTCGGGGAGCACCCAGTAGTACACCCAGGTCCCCCGCCGCTCGGAGCCGACCAGCCCGGCCTCGCGCAGCACCTTCAGGTGGTGGGAGATGGTCGGCTGGGAGACGTCGAACGGGCCGATCAGGTCGCACACGCACGCCTCCCCGCCCTCGTGGGAGGCGATCAGGGACAGCAGCCGCAGCCGGACGGGGTCCGACAGCGCCTTGAACATCCTCGACAGCTCGGTCGCGTCCACTTCGCTCAGCGGCTCGCGGACCACCGGGGCACAGCACGCCGTGTCCTGGCCGAGCACCGGCAGATCAGCTTGTTTCGACATCCCTCTATGTTGACGCCTGTCTATCCGGGTGGCAACCTCGCTTGTATCGACAGTGGTCGATACAGCATCGTCTCGGATGGGAGACCGCCATGTCCCGAGTCCAGCTCGCTCTGCGCGTCGCCGACCTGGAAGGCTCGATCGCCTTCTACTCCAAGCTCTTCGGCACCGAGCCCGCCAAGCGGCGCGAGGGCTACGCCAACTTCGCCGTCACCGAGCCCCCGCTGAAGCTGGTCCTCATCGAGGGCGAGGCGGGTGAGGAGACCCGCCTGGACCACCTCGGTGTCGAGGTCGCCGGCACCGAGGACGTCCAGGCCGCCACGACCCGTCTGAAGGAAGCGGGCCTGGCCACGTTCGAGGAGAACGACACCGCCTGCTGCTACGCCCTGCAGGACAAGGTGTGGGTGACCGGCCCGGGTAAGGAGCCGTGGGAGGTGTACGTGGTCAAGGCCGACGCCGGCACCCCGGCGAAGGCCGTCAGCGCCCCGGGTGACTGCTGCGGCACCACCGCCTGCTGCACTCCTGAGGAGCAGGCCGTCGACCGCTGCCAGACGCCGGCCGAGGCCAAGGCCGCTGCCGGTTGCGGATGCGGAGGCTGACCGATCCGGGATCTTTTGGCGGCTCTACCGCGCATCCCTGGTACGGGCGGGGATCGGCAGCCCGGCCGGGGCGAAGAGCATCGGTGAGGTAGGTGAAGGCAGCCGCGGGTGAGACCGCGGACCAGAGCACGCCCGGTTGTGGGCGGCGTGGAGACCGAGGGCGATGGTGGCCGCAGGGTGGTGCACGCGCTCGGCCGCGACGCCACGGGGTGTCCGACGTTTCTCACTGCTTGCGGGTGAACCACGAAGCCACGCCCTCGCGCCGACCGAGAATGGGCGATCGTGCCCCTTATTGTCGGCTCTTGTGTCGTTGAGCTGCGCTTTTGTAAACCTCAAGCCGGGCGTCGGAAAGACGACGAGTGCTGTGTGGCTGGCCCACGCGTTTCATGAGTCGGGACTGTCGCCGCTACTGGTCGACGGGGACCCGGCCGCCTCCGCGCTGCGCTGGAGCGAGCTGGCCGGGGGCTTTCCGTTTCCGGTGATCGCCCTGCCGGTGGGGGACGTCCACCGTCGCGTGAACGATTTCCTCGGCAACCGGCAGGCCGTCGTGCTCGACGCGCCTCAGCTGGAGGACCATCCCCGCATCGCCCGCAGCATCATGAGGTACGCCGGCGAGTGGATCGTGCCCGTGACCCCCGCCCCCATCGAACTGGACCGGATGGCGCCCATCCGCGGCGAGATGGCGGACGTGCAGTCCCTGCGCACCGAGCCGGCCCGCACGGCGGTCCTGCTCAATCGCACCAACCGACCCGATGCCACGCGCACCGGACCCGATGCGGACGCTCGCGAGGCACTCACCGAGCGGGGTTTCGAGGTGCTGGACACCCAGATCGCTCGGCTCGACCTGTACGCCCAGTCCTTCGGGAACCCGGTCCAGGCCAAGGGCTCGGCGTACATGGACTTCGCAGAGGAACTGATCAAGCGTCAGGATGAGGTATGAGCCAGCGCAGGGAGAGCTACCGTGCTGCATTGCGGCGCGAGCAGCACGTCTCGTCACCCCGGTCCGCCAATGTCACCACGCTGCAGAACAGATACATCCGGGTGACCGTCGAGGTCGATCCCGGCCTGCGAGGCGATCTGACGCGATGGCTGGGACGGCCGGTCTCCTCGGCCGTGTTCGCCGGCACGGCCGTCCTGCGCACCCTGGCCGTCACCGTCGGCTGTGTCTCTCGGCCCGGAGACGGGGTTGCGTCCGCCCCGCGTGAGGATCCGGATTCGGCTCGCTGACCAGTGGGCTCACACGGTAGGGCAGCCCTGCCGCAGGTAGCCCCTCGTGGGAGGAGGTGGGAAAGTTCACCGCCGACCCCAACCTGCCGGAGGGGCGGATCAAGACGATCTGCACGGTCTCGTCCCGCAACGGGCTCCAGCAGGCACTTCTCTCGTCACAACCTCACCCAGCTCCCGAGCGCGCTGTACGAGGGGACGCAGTAGCCCGGCAACCCCAGAGGATCAGCAGCCGCTCAGGCCGGCAACGCGGGGGCGGCTCTGCTGGTGATCCGGAGCCTCTGTGCGCTTCCGCTCGCGGGGGAGCACCACGCTCTGTGCGCCTCCGCTCGCGGGGAGAGCACCACGCCGCGAGTTCGACGCACGGGGGAGAGCTTCGGGTCGCCTTCGCTCACGCGGAGAGTGCGCTGCTCGTCGGGGTGAGGCTCGGGGGTTTCCGATTCACCTCCGCTCGCGCGGAGAGTGCCCTCGCGACCTGCGGTGCGAGGAGCGCTTTGCTGAGGGCCGGGGCGATGCCGCGGTTGATGCGTGGCAACCCGCCGATCCGGTCCCGTGGTGACCCTAGGCGTCGCCGCCCGGCCAAGCTGCACGCGGACGAGGGTTACGACTTGGACCACCTGCGCGGATGGCTACGGCACCGGCAGATCGTGCCGCGCATCGCCCGGCGAGGCATCGAGCCGTCCGGCCGCCTGGGCCGGCACCGCTGGGTGGTTGAGCGCACGATGTCCTGGCTGAACGGGTGCCGTCGCCTGCACCGACGCTGCGAGCGCAAGGCCGAGCACTTCCTGGCCTTCGTCGGCATCGCCAGCATGCTCATCTGCTACCGCCGATGCAGTACAGGCGCCTTGGAGGTGCTTGGCTAAGCTCCGGATCATGTGGAGACAGGCAGCGACAGCGGTCTTTCCCGGTGTGGGCTTCCGGGAACCGGCCCAGGCATCCGATCTCGTCGTGGCGGAGACGCGACTCAGGCGAACGCTGCCGGCAGAGCTTCGGCAATTGCTCCTCGAAAGCAACGGGGTGATCGGACACACTCACGTGGATACCGTCTGGCCCCTCGATCAGATCGTCGAGAGGAACCTGCTCTTCTGGTCCGACCAGACGTTCGCGCAGCTCTACATGACGTTCGACGCCCTCCTCTTCTTCGGGGACAACGGAGGCGGCGACCAGTTCGCCTTCGTGCAGAAGCCCGAGCGTCCCGACATCTTTGTCTGGGAGCACGAGAGCGACAGTCGTCGATGGGTCGCCAACAACCTGCAGGACTACCTCGGCCGTTCGCTCCGAACTGGCGGCGACGACTGGTATCAGCTGTAACGCGGCAGCTCTCCGGTCATGAGCCGACACATGCCCTGAACAACGAAGCCAACCAGCTCAGGCAACGATTTCTGACTGGAGTACTAGATGAATGATGCGAAAGATTCGGACTGCCTGCCGCGTTCGTGACCATGACGGGCGGGGCCCGGGATCCGGCCGTGGCCGTAGCTTGAGCAGGACGCCCGGTAAGGCCGCTGTGCATCCGGCAGGGTTGCTTCTGTCGATCGCGCGGCGCGGCGCCGTCGCCGGAGTAGCGGGCACGCAATGATGCAAACGACCCGGACTCGGCCTAATCGAGCGGACGTCGAGAGGTGCTCAGTTGGTGAACATCGGTACCCTCCAGAGCCAGCTCGACAGCCTCGGGGTGTCGCTGGTCTTCGACGACGACACCTCCCTACCCGGATACACGCGCCAGCTGCAGACCCAGCTGAAGATCGAGCGGCAGTACCGGGCAGCGCTGTACGTGCATCACCTGCATGCCACCCAGACGTTCCTGACGAAGACGCTTGCCGATCCGCCCGGGCGCGGGCTCGGGTCGGCGGCCTACCCGTTCGTGAAGCCGGCGCTCGCTCAGGGCAGCCTCCTCAACGACCTGGCCGGCAGCCTGGACGAATGGATCTGCAGCGCTGTCAACCAGGAGATGGCCGCGACCGGCGCGACAACGTATGAGGGCTGGTTCGACACCGACGTCTTCGCCGGCACGCACACCTACAAAGACAACGTCACCGCGTTCTTCAACAAGTACCCGCTCACCAGAATCGCCCTCGATAGGATCGCCGAGAACTTCCAAAGAAACCTCAAGAAGGCCTGTCAGCGAATCATTGACGACCGCAAGGCCATTACCGAACTGTTCTCCGACAAGTACCCCCGTCTGACGCTGGACGCCCTGCGCGAGATCTCGTCGACCGGGTCCGACTTCCACAAGGGCGGCCAGCAGGTCCTGATCCTCACCTTCGACACGCGGTCGTTCTCCGGCTTTGCCCTGAAGACCTCAACGCTGAAGCTCGTCTACAAGCCGGCCGACGTCGAGATCGACTGCCTGATCATGGGGGACTCCGCCGCGGTCAACCGTGCGAGGGCTTCACCCGACTTTCCCCCATTCATGGAGCGGAGCCTAGTCGAGATCTTCAACGCCGAGGTCAGAGCTAGCCGCGTCGCCGGGCTCGAGGAGCTGCCCTCCTACCGGATCCTGCCGCGCACGACGACGTCCGGGAGGGGTGCGCCCGCAGGCCTGGTACAGGACGCCTACGGCTATATCGAGCACCTCGGCTACGCGCTCACCGGGATGGGCTGGCATTTCTTTAACTACTACCCGCTGGGCGCCAGCGACTACCTGATCTTCCCTGGTCAGGCCAAGGACCCGATCGTCAACAAGTTCTACCGCCAGTGCGGGCAGCTGCTGGCCCTGGCGGTCACGTTCTCGCTCACCGACCTGCACTGCGAAAACGTGAGGGTGACGGGCTATCAGCCGCACCTCATCGACCTGGAGGCATGTCTCACCCGCCCGTGCAACGTCGCCGGCACGCTGCTGCTAGACCCCGAGAACGGCGGCTTCAAGGTCGAGCGCTTGCAGGGCCATAAGCGGCTGTGGGGCGTTGCCTCGGGCAGCCCGCCGCATATCGGGTTGTGCTACCCGATCAAGTTGTTCCAGAACCGGCTCTGGGAGCAGCACCCGAACCGGGAGGCGGTGCCGATCCACCCCGCGCTGTTGGCGGGGCTGAAGAACGGTATGAACACGCTGCGGGCGATCCAGCGCGATAGAGGGTTCAAAGCGTGGTTCAAACGGTGCGACAACGTGCTCGTCCGGGTGCTGCCAGTCGGTACGCAGACGTGGAAGGAGGCACGCCAAGAGGTCTACGCCCCGGACGGCCCTCGGCCGGCGGTGCTGGACAGCAGGGTCAATACCGTGATGCGCAATAAGCTCACCGACGTGTTCGCGGAGTATCGGAGGGACCGGACGACCGATCCGGACGTCGATCCCTACTTCGTCGCCATGACGGCGCCGCAGGCGGCGACCGACATCAAGAACTTCGACATCCCGGTCTTCTACCACCGGATCGGCTCGATGGACCTGCTCGACTCGATGGGTGAGGTCGTGTCAGTGCCGTTCCAGGTGACGGTCAACAACAACCAGCCGCCGCCACCCACGGTCCAGCAAAGCACCAACCCGCGTCGGCTGATCTACTTCGCCGCGTCGCCCGCCTGTGTCAAGCAGGTCGAAGCGCTCGACGATACGAACAAGTTCGAAGCCCGCGTCGAGGCTTTGATGGAGGAGGTGACGACAATGACGGGTTTGACGCTCCCGAAGGACAACAAGAACACCCCCATGGTGTCGAACAAACGCGGGGCGCTCGCCTGATGGCGGAGATCGACGACATCATCGCCACTGTCGAGGGCCTGCCCGTCGCCCAGGACGGCTCGCTGACCCTGGCGGCGGCCGACTTCGCCGGCATCGACGTCGTGGGCGCCTTCTTCACGTCGGTCATCGGCGCGCAGTCGTACACCCTGGCCGACGCTAGCCGGACGTCTGGCAGCGGGACAATCACCGTAAGGGGGACAGCGGAAGTGCTCGGCTACGCGGGCGTCGCCGCGGCCGTGACCTTCGCAACGACCACTGGCCAGGACGGCGCGGGCCCCGCGCCGCCGAACGGAGTGGGTGTGACCGTCTCGGTCACCGGCACCCTGGTCTCCGGCACGCCCACGCCGCTGCCGATCGTCTCGTGGATCGACATCGTCGACGTCAGCGTCTCGGCGACCGTCGCCGAGCCGTACAACGCCGTCAGCTACAGATTCGCCGCCTCGATCGTGCTTAGCGGCGAAACGGCCGGCTCGATTCCCATCACGATCTCCCGGCGGGACGGCGGGCCGTGGACCTTCCAGGCCGCCGACGCGGCGGGGCATCCGGTCACGCCCGGCCAACTCGTCGCGCTGCTCGGGGGGCAGGCGCTGGAGCAGTTCCTGCCGTCGGAGCTGGTCAGGATCTTCGAAAATCTCGCAATCAGCAGCCTGTCGATCACCTTCGACGCCACGGCCGAGACCGTCACCGAGATTGGCGTCGGGCTCATGGTAACGAACGGATGGACCCTGACGTCCGGCCTCGTCCTCGACCCGAATCTGCACATCGCGCTGACGCTGCGGAACCCGACCGACGACGCCACCCGCGACGCCACTGCGGTGGTGACCGGCACGGTCGAAATCGACGGGACAAAAGTCCCGGTCTTCGTCCAGGCCGACGTCTCGGCGGGCGGGACGAGCAGCTGGCTCGTCGGCCTCGACCCGGCCACCAGCGGTGTGACGCTGCCCAGCCTTTCGGGGCTGTTCACGCTGGCTGGCGGTTCCGGCTTCACCAAGAGCCTACCGGGCGCACTTGCGAACCTGCCCTGTATTCAGATCGACCCGCTGCTGATCGGCTTCACGCTCAGCCCGCAGTCCCTGCGCAGTGTTAGGTTCCGTGCGACCACGACATCGACCTGGTCGATCATTGACGGATTCCTGACCGTCAAGCAGCTGGCGTTCGACCTGACACTCGCGGGCCTCGACGGGAACGCCAAGAGCGTCGGCGGCTCCCTGACCGCGGTGTTCGGCTTCACTGACGAGGCCGGACTGTACTTCGTGTGCCAGAAGGATCCCGCGACGGCGACGTGGGCCTTCAGCGGCGGCCTGCCGCCGGGAATGAAACTCAACCTCACGGATCTCGCCGCCAAGCTGTTGTCCAGATTCGTCAAGATCCCGGCCGCCGCGCCCGCGCTGGTTCTCGACACCGCCGCCCTGACCGTCGTGCCGGGCAAGTCGATGACCTTCACCGCGAGGTCGAACACGCCGTGGCCTCTGCTCGATAAGCTCGTATTCAACAGCTTCACACTGACATTCAGCTACACCAGCGGCGCGGCCACGCCGTTCACCGGCGTGCTGACGACGGCCATGATGGTGGCCGGGGTCCCACTCAAGATTTATGCGGGCCTCGACAGGTCGGGTGCGTGGTCGTTCAAAGGCACCACCGGGCACGGCGCGCAGATCGAGGTCGGCGACCTCATCACCGACCTCGCGGACAAGTTCGGCGTAACGGCCATTCCCTCTGACGCACTCGCAGGCCTCACGATCTCCGACATCGACGTCGCCTTCAGCTCGGGCACCACCGCGGGCAGCCCGACGGACTTCCACTTCCGCTGCGACGGCACGTTCCACATCGCTGGCGTCGAGCTCGACATCACGGTCGCGATCCACCTGGCCAGCGCGAGCTCCGGCTACACCGGCCAGTTCACCGGCACTCTCGCGATCAGGAAGGAGGACGCGACCACCGAGAAGCTCGACGTCACATTCGCCCGGGGGAAGCTGACCGCCGACTGGACGTCGGGGTCCGGGCACGGCCTGAGCCTGACCGACCTCGCGAGCTGCTTCGGGTTCGGCGACCTTCCCCCGATCCCGGCGGCGATTGACCTGACGCTGAAAACGATGACGTTCGTCTACGACGTGCCGTCGGCGGCTCTGTCGATCGCGGCGAGGACCGCTTCCGGTTACACCGCCGTCTTTGTCACCGCGAACGTGCCAGGCGGCGGGACGGCGCATCGGCGGTTCGCGTTCGCGGTCGACCTGCCGCTGAACGTGAGGCTCGCCGACCTGCCGGTGGTCGGCGACCTGCTGCCGGACGCCGGCCAGTACGGCATCCCGGAGTTCGGCTGCTGGATCGTGTCGGGCGACCTCGCTGGCACCGGCACCGCCTCCGACGCCGCGGTACTCAACGCGCTGATCCCGACCGGCTACCCGAGGCTGCCGCAGGCGCCGCTTGCGGGTGGGGTGTTGCTGTTCGGCAAGTTGCTGCTGGGCTCCGACACGATGCCGCTGGAACTGGCGCTGAGCGGCGCTTCGTCGGTGTCCGCCGCGCTCCTGGCCCCGGTGGCCGGGGCGGCGACGTCTTCGGCCCCGGTGGACGGCGCGGCCGCCGCCGCAAGCGGCAGCATCGTCTGTTCGGGCACGTCACCGGACGGGACTGTGTGGTACGACCTGCACAAGAAATACGGGCCCGTTTCCCTTGAGAAGGTGTGGATCCGCTACGAACGCTCAACCGACAAGGAGGGCGGGATCCTCCACGTCCTGATGAGCGCGGGGCTCGGTGTGGGGGGGCTGTCGATTTCGGTGCTCGGCCTCGGTGTCGGGTCGCCGCTTGTCACTTTCAGGCCTGAGTTCTCCATCGACGGCCTCGCCGTCAGCTACGACAACGGACCGGTTGAGCTCAGTGGCGCGCTGGTGGGCAGCACCGATCCGGTGGTCAACTTTTACGGGGAGCTCATCCTCGGGGTCGAGCAGTTGCAGATTGTGGCGCTCGGCGGCTACACCGAGGTGGAAGGGCAGCCCTCGTTCTTCCTCTACGCGGTGCTCGACTATCCGATCGGCGGTCCGGCGTTCTTCTTCGTTACGGGCCTGGCGGCCGGCCTGGGGTTCAATCGCAGGCTGGTTGTCCCGCCGGTCGGCCGGGTGGCGACGTTTCCGCTGGTCCAGTGGGCGCAGGGCGCGGGCAGTCCGCCGCCGATGGATGCCACCGCGATCGGTGACACGGTGAGGACTGTGATCGGCGAGCTGTCGGCCTCCGGTGTGGTGGCCCCGTCGGTGGGGGACTACTGGCTCGCGGTCGGGGTGCACTTCACCTCCTTCCAACTCGTCGACTCCTTCGCGTTGCTGACCGTCGGGTTCGGCAGCCGGTTCGAGATCGCGTTGCTCGGGGTGTCCACGGTGCAGCTGCCGCCCGCGCCGTCCCCGCCCGTGGCACGGGCCGAGCTGGAGCTGAAGGCGGCCTTCGTGCCGGCGGAGGGGCTGCTGTCGGTCAGTGGCCGGCTCACTCCGCAGTCGTTCGTGCTGTCCCGCGACTGCCACCTGACCGGTGGCTTCGCGCTCGCCATGTGGTTCAGCGGGGAGCACCAGGGCGAGTTCGTGCTCACCCTCGGCGGCTACGGTCCGCGCTTCCACCCGCCGTTCCACTACCCTGTGGTGCCCCGCCTGGATGTGAACTGGCAGGTCACACCGCAGCTGGCGCTCAAGGGCGACCTGTACTTCGCGCTGACATCCAGCGCGGTAATGACCGGTGGCGGGTGGTCCGCCGTATGGCAGAGCGGCGGCATCCGGGCCTGGTGGCAGGTCCAGGCCGACTTCCTGCTGGTCTTCGAGCCCTTCCACTACTACCTGTCGGCGGGGATCCACCTCGGCGCGTCGTTCACGGTCAAGCTGTTGTTCACCTCGTTCACCGCGAGCATCCACGCCGGGGTGGCCCTGGAGATCTGGGGCCCGGAGTTCGCCGGCCGGGCCACTGTCGATCTGTCCATCATCTCTTTCACGATCAGTTTCGGTGGCGGCGTGCCGGATTCCAGGACGACCATCAGCTGGGGCAAATTCCTGGAAAAGCTGATGCCGCAGAGCCCGGCGCCGCAGGTGGCCCGGTACGGCCCGCTCTCCCGGGGACGAGACGCTCTCCAGATGATGGTCGCGGCGGGCGGGGGCTTGCCTGGCACGGCCGACGAGACCACCGAGGACAAGGCGCCTGGCATCGTCCAGATCGTGGTGCAGGGCGGCCTTCTCAAGCGGCTCAGCGACACCGACGGCGAGCTCAACTGGGTGGTCAACGGAGAACAGTTGCGGCTGGTTACCCAGTCGGCCGTGCCCACCAAAGACTGGACCTTCAGCCACAACATGCAGCTCGCCTCCGGCGTGCCTGAGCCGAACACGGACTTCGGTGTCGGCCCGGTGGGAGTGGGCAGCGGCGACTTGACATCCACCCACGTCATCGAGATCGCCACGAAAGAGTCGAGCCTGTTCCAGGCTTCCCCCGTGCTGGGCAACGTGCCCACCGGACTGTGGCAGACCCGCCGGTTCGACGGCAAGGGTGTGCCGGTCGGACTGGACCCACTCAATTCCACCACTGTGGATGGGGTCTATGTCGGTTTCGCCATCACGCCATACAGCGCCGTGCGCTCCCGCACGTTGCCCATCCGTGTCGAGGATCTCGATTACACCGTCGTCGCGCCGAGCCAGACCTTCGCTTGGACCGATAGCGCCGGCCCGGCGGCCGATCCCTTCGACGAGCAGACCGTGTGGGGCACGATCGGCGCCGCCGGACCCACGGCCGTCCGTACCCAGCTTGTCGCGGCCATCGCCGCGCAGGGATACCAGGTCCCGCACGAGGATCAGATCGACGTGACGGAGCTGTTGACGCAGGCCGCCTATGACCTGCTTGCCCGCCCGGTTCTGCGGCTACTGGGGGAGCAGCGATGACTGCAACCGGTCGGGCCGAGCCGGCCGCCGCCGTGCGCACGGTGGCGCCGTCCGGGCGGCTCGTGACGTTCATCCAGAACGAGGAACCCGCCATCAAGGCCGGCAAGTACACGATCACCGCCAAGCAGATCACCAATCAGCAGCAGGCCGCCTTCGTGCAGACCCGCCGGTTCGCAGTGGCCGGCGAGCGGTTCTCCATCGACCCCAAAGAGCTGGCAGGGGTGTTCCCGCCCGACCTGGCCGCCGGCGAGCTGAGCGGCGTCCTGCCGCACGTGCTCCTCAGCCGGCGCACGCTGCCATGGGAGCGCACCTCGGTACCGGGCGACTCCACCGCGCCGTGGCTGGCCGTCCTGCTCATCGATGACGGTCAGGCCCCGGTTCCGGTGCGGCGCACAGCCAGCGACCTGATCCCGGCAGGGACCACGATCACCGTGGCTGGCTCGTCGGTGACCGGGACCGGGGCGCTGCCCGCGGATTTCGCCTCGTGCCCGGGCCTCAACCCGCTGGACTACGGGGAGACCCCCGACGACGCCTGCATGACGATCGACCTGGACGCCGCGCTGTTCAGCTCGATCGCGCCCGCCAGAGCCGACCTGCCGTTCCTGGCGCACATCCGGGAAGCCGACACGGTCGACACGCAGGACACCGTGCAGGACACCAGCTCGCTGGCCGTGGTGCTCGGCAACCGCGTCCCGCAGGACGGCATCACCGCCTGCGCGTACCTGGTGTCGCTGGAGAACATGGCTCCGCTGCTTCCCGCCGCCGACGGCAGCCCGGCACCAGCCCTCGACGGGATCACCACCGTGCGGCTGGTCACCTACCGCTGGTGGTCGTTCACCGCCGCCGCCCAGCAGGCCGCCACGTTCGCCCAGCTGCTGGAGGGCGTCAACGCCGCACCAGACGACCAGGACGGCACTATCTCCAGCCTGCAGCTGCCCTTCACCGGCCCACGGCCGACCGCGGCACAGGTCCAGCAGGCGCTCAACGACCAGGCAGACGGGCATCTGACCAGTGCGCAGGCCATCACGCTGGCAAACCACGCGTTGGCACTGGGCTATGTGCCGCTGACCCACCGGCTGCGCCACGGCGGCCGGACCGCCTCCTGGTACCGCGGCCCGCTGACGCCGCTCGCGGTGACCACGACGGTGGCGACCCCGGCCTCCCGCCCGGACGCGGTCACCCGCTACGACCCGCAGACCGGCATGTTCGACGTCTCCTACGCAGCCGCATGGCAGCTCGGGCGACTGCTCGGGCTGCAGAGCCGGAGCTTCGCCGTGGCGCTGTACAACTGGCGCAGCCGGCTGCGCACCACGGCCGCGGCCAGGGCCGACCAAGCCGCCTGCGAGCAGGTGCTGACCGGGGCGTTCGAGAGCGTACTGGGCTCCCGCGCCGCCCGACTGACCTTCGCCGACCCACAGCCGCCTGACCCGGTCGTGGACTGGCTCGCCCGGCTGGCGCTGCTGGACGGCGTGCCGTTCAGCTACCTGGTGCCCGACGAACGCATGCTCCCGCCCGAGTCGCTGCGCATGTTCCACCTCGACCGTGCCTGGAGCGACGCCCTGGTGGACGGCGCGCTCAGCATCGGCCGGGCCGGGGCCCACACCAGCTTCGACGCGGCCCCCCAAGACGCGGTACGCACGCTGGTACGCGACCGCGGACGGCAGATCCGCCCCAATCCGCTGCCCGCCCAGGCCCCCGCCGACAGCGCTATCACCGGGTTCCTGCTGCGCTCCGCGGCGATCGCCGGTTGGCCGGCCGCCGCGGCCGCGGCCTGGGCCGACGTGGACCGGCAGACACCCCTGAACGTGCTGCGATCGGTCCGCCTTGGTACCGATGTCCTGCTCTGCCTGTTCGACGGGGTGGTCGAGGTGGCCGCCCTGCACGAGCCACCGGGACAGCTGCACTGCGGGGTCGAAGGCAAACCGGGCAACCTCACCACCACGCTGCGCCAGGTGAATGGCACCACACCCGGCCGTCAGTACGGCCCGTCACAGGGCCAGGCACCGGTCCCGGCCCGCACCGACCATCGGACACTGCAGGTCGCAGTCTGCGCCACCGGCATCAAGGACGTTCTGAACTCGCGATTTTCACAAGGGCTGAGCGTGTTCACCTCAGCGGAGTTCGCGCTGCAACTGGTACAGGGAGTGGTGGAAGTTGAGTTCCGCCGAAGCAACTGAAAACACCACGACACTGGTTGTGCCGGTCGACGTGGTCGGCCTGTGCGTCGGCGAAGACGACGAGCAGCAGGCGACCAGCCAGTTCGCCGGAGCCACCGCCGTCTACCAACAGCAGGCGACGCACACACACGCCGCCTTCCTCGGCGACAACGTCACACGAGGCTTCGATGACCCGCCGTGGCACCAGCTCGAGTCCGGGGTGCACCTGCACTGGGCCCTGCCCGACGGGCTCACCCGGGGCGGCGGCCCCGGCGCCGAGCTCGACTTCCCAGCCGTGCCCAACCGCTGGCTGGTGACCCGCATTGTGATCGAGGGCACCGCCCCGGTCACCCGCTCGTGGCTGATCGAAAGTGACGCCCTGGCCGCCGACCCGCCGCCCGCGGGCGTCTCGTCGGTCACCCTGCCGGTCCGGCCGAGCCCGCAGCTGCCGCAGGCGTTCGGCTACCTTGGCCGGTCGCACGACGTCAGCCAGGGCTGGTCCTCGCTGCGGGCAACCAACGGCCCGGCGATCACCGAGGCGGCGGGCACCCCGCTCAACGCGGTCTGCAACGGCGAGGTGGGCTTCGCCGCCTACTACCCGAGCTGCCGCGGCGTCTTCGGCTTCCGGGACGCCCTGGATGATCTCACCCCCCCGGCCACGCAGCCCGCGCAGCTGGCGTACAGCATCATCGGCTGGTACCACGACCCGGATACCGACCCAGTGACCCCCGATGCCACGCCTGAGCAGCTGGAGACGGCGCGGGGCTGGACATTCACACCCGCCGACCAGGCCCTCTCCGGCAGCATCTACGCGGGCGTGCTGCAGGGAATCGGCTGGAGCCCGCATACCGCTTACATTCACGGCCAGCAGACCCGGCAGCCGCTGCAAGCCCAGGCGGCGATCGGCAACACCGCCACCGAGGCGCTCGCCGCCTACTTCACGGCCCAGTACCAGCCCGGCCTGTCGCTGTTCGAAACCCTCCTCGAAGCCCTCCAATCGGGGCTGATCGAGTCCTTCACACAGCCGACCGCAGGCGGCTTGACCCGGCTGCTGGAGCGGCTGCACGACCAGCGCCTCGCACGAACCGCCGGCGGAACCGTTTACTCCATCGTCTCCGCAGACGACTCCTCATCCGACCCCAGCGAGCTGATCAACGTGCCCGCCCCGCTCGCAGCCGACCTCGACCAGCTCAACGTGCTGCGCCGGCACGCCGACCAGTGCGCCTTCCACACCGACTGGTACCGCTGGCAACTGTTCGCCGACTGGTACCGAATCTTCATGGCCGCACCCGACCAGCAGAACGACGCCTACGCGATCGCGCAGCAGCGCTACGGAGACTGGGAGGCGCTAGCCGGCAAGCGCGACGAGTTGGCCACCGCGGCGAGTACCCAGTACACCAAGGTCTCCCACCAACTCGGACCGAACATGCGGCTACGAGCCAGGCCAGCCGAGCCGTTCGTCCAGCCGACCGACCCCGCCGTGCTCATCACCGGTGACGCCGTCAGCTTCCCGGCGCGCTACGGCGGCGACGGGCGCTTCGCCACCGACGGCTACCTGCAGTGTCGCACCGCCAGCCAACTCCTGACCGCCCTAACGGTGGGGAAGACCACACTGACCGCCGACTCCCTGACCGGGATCGTGGCACCCACTGGACTGCCCACCCCGGGCCTGCTCACCGCGCTGCTGCGGGAGGCCTGCCTGCTGTCCACAACGCTGCTGGCCAACCTGACCGGGCATAGCGCGACCACCCTCCAAGGCGCCCTCGAGCGCAACTTGGAGAACCAGGAACAGAACACCTGCACCCCGACCGGGACACCGCCCTCGCCGGTCGGTGTCAACTGGTGGACGCCTGATCAGTGGCTGCCCCTCTTCGCCTACTGGAGCGTCGACTACCTGCCCCTGCAGCCGACCAAGTCCGGCGGCACATCGGTCGACTACGACACCACCGTCATCAATGCCAATTTCCGCCTCGATCAGGACGCGGGCGGCACGCTGAACTACGCCCCATCCGGCGACCCCGGCAGCATCACGGTCGACCCGGCCTCCGCAGAATTCCCCCAGCAATACACGGGGAGCGGCAACCTCACCACGACCCCAGCCCAGCACCTGACCCAGGCGCTGACCGACCACCTGGCCACACACTCGGACACCACGCTCAGTGCCATCCTCTCCGAGCTGACCTCGGGGGCCGGCTTCGTGGTCACGTCGCTGAACGGACTGACCGACGCCCTCACCATGCGCCAGCGCGGCGTGCAACTCGGCGTCCGGGTCCCGAACGGCAGCGACTACCAAGACCTCACCCAGACTGTCGCACCGATCATCGGCGACGCGCCGCAGGCGGGCGGCCCCGGCTTCGGCAGCCACTTCAACCCGCTCCGCGCGGGCTACCTCAAACTCTCACTCACCCTCGTCGACGTCTTCGGCCGAAAACGCGCCGTGCAAATCCCGCAGCTGACCTGCGCCCAGTCCATGACGACCGTCTCGAACGGCAAGAACGTCCCGTCGGTGGCCTGTCTCCCGCCGCGGATCGCCCAGCCGAGCCGACTGGCGTTCCACTGGCTGGCCACCGACGGTACCGGGACCGAGGAGATGACCGGGAATCCGGCCGTCTCGCCGGTCTGCGGCTGGTTGATGCCGAGTCACCTCGACGACTCACTCGCGCTCTACGACCAGCAGGGCCGTCAGCTGGGCACCCTGTTCCTCACCCACGGCGACAACGCACCAGTGGGCTGGCAGCCGGCGCCAGGCAACGCCTCGACACTGGGCCAGGACCTGGCCACCACCATGGCCTACCAGAACCCGCAACTGCGCCAGGTTGCCACGGCTCTGGGCGGGCCTAAGGCGACCGCAGCGAACTTCACCGCGATGGTGCAGTTGATCGACACGGTCGGGCAGACCATCGAGCCGGGCCCGCTGCCGACCGACAGCGACCTGTCCTTGCTCGTCGGACGGCCAGTCGCCATCGTGGCGGCAGCATTACGCCTGGAACTGCAGGGCGCAGCCCATATCGACCTCGGCTGGGACCGGGTAGGCAATGACTCCGACGCCGGACTGACCCAGGTTGGCTTCCCGGTCATCCTCGGCGACCTGGCCAAACTGCATGACGGGCTCATCGGCTTCTACAAACAGGCCACACTGGGCGGCGACTACGACCTGACAACTTTCTACTCCCAGGGCGCCGATCCGGCGGCCACCAGCGGGATCGTCCGCCCGGCTCAGGACACGCTGCACCTGACGCCCACACCGCCGCTCGACCCAGAAGGCAGGCAGGAACCGCCCGACCTGACGCCGTACACCCAGCGGGTACTGATGCTGATGGACCCACGCGCCCACGTGCACGCGACCACGGGAATTCTGCCCACGGCCGCGTTGAGCCTGCCTCCCGACCAGAGCCAGGCCGCCGTGAGCGCACTCGACCTGTCGCTGTTCGCCGCGCCGGTGCTGCGCGGCGCGGGCGGACTGGCCATCCCCACCCCGGCCGCGAGCGGCTACACCATCTCCTACGTCGAGACCAGTCAAGACGACCAGGGCCACCCCGACTGGGCGGTGACCGCGGACATCACCACGCCGTCGGGTGAGGCGGTGTGGGCGTACACACCGCAGGAGGTACGCGAGGGCTGGCTGCGGCTCAACCCGATCCTGATGGAGTTCACCCTGACCGACACCACCGGCCGACCGACGGTCAAGGCCAGCCGGTCCAACGCGCTGACCCTCACCGTGACCAACCACGCGCAGCGGTCGGTGACGTTCCAGCCGGGCACGCCCGTCAGCGAGGGCACGGCCCCGGCAGGATCCGTCTTCTATCTTCACTTCGGCACACTCGTCGCTCAGGACGCGGTACCCGGAATCACGCTCAGCGCGCCCGGCTGGGCCTTCCAGAGCTTCTCCAGCGTCCAGTACGGCGCTTATTGGGCTGCGGCGCCGACCGTCGCGGTCACCCTCGCCCCGGCGGACCGGCTGGAGATCGCCGTATCCGGCCTGGTGCCCAGCTCCTCCATCAGCCAGGCGCAGGTCTGGGCCGACTACTACGCGATCGACGGCATCGACGACGGTGTCTTCACCCACACGCTGACCGTCCAGCAGACACCCGCGCCATCACCCCGCTGAGGCCCTTTGTCCCAGCTTCTCCCCGGCCGCGCTGCCCACCAGGCTGCCATCGCCTGCGAATGGCCCTCCCGGGACAGAACAAGGAGGAACTCTGCTATGACCGATCAATCCACCCCCCCGACCCTGAGCTTCGAGATTGACAACGCCGGCGTGACCAGCACGGTCTACGTGACCGACGACGCGTCGGTCAACGACATCACGCTCACGATCAGCAGCACGGCCACTGGGCCGACGGTGTTCACACCCGCCGCCACCGTGGTCGACAAGTCGCAGGCGGGCACCGCGACCGGCTCGCTGCTGTATCTCGACCTTACCCCGCTGAACCTCACGGACCGGGAATTCAGCGCCATTTCCCCGCCTGCCGCAGATTGGACGATCGTCCCGTTTCCCGTCAAGCGCATCCTCGGCATGACGCCCAAAGAAAAGCTCTCGATGGAACCGGGAGGAGCACTGGTCAAGATCAAGATCGGCCCGCTCGCCGCCGCCCATGCACCAGGCTCAAGCGCCTCGCTGCTCATGACCGTCTACCGGGTAACGCCGGTGACCCTCAAGAACCTGCCCCTCCCGACGCACTTCGGCGTCACACTTGCCACCCCGCCCAGCGAAGGCGAGCAGCTCAGCCAGGACCTGATGCCGGCCCTGGTCACCCCGGACGTGGTCAACAGCGTGACCGGGTACGACACTGTCGCCAATCAGCTGGCGTTCGCCTTTTACGCGGGGCCGCGCGGCAGGCCGGTGACTCCGACGGCCGATACCCAGTTCAACCTCAGTTTCGTCTACGCAACCGACCCATCCGGATACGGTGCGCTGTGCACTCCCGACCAGGCCCGGCAGGTCCGCGTCAGCGCGGGTACCAACGCCGCAGGCTGGACCCTCACCCCCAACCCGTCACAGCAGAACCCGTCCTGGACCCTCCGGCCGCCGACAACCAGGCCGATCATCTCCACCGGTCCGAGGGCCACGGTCGGCTTCCTGGCCGACAACCTGGTGACCAGATTCCAGGCCGGGCCGACCGTGGCGCTGATCTCCTACTCTGATCTTCCCGGCTACGCGGACGGCGTCTTCACCGTGCTGATCACCAAGCACGCCCATGTGAGCATCGATTCCCTCACCGTGACGCCCCATCCGGCGGTCCTCAGCAACGGGAAGGCCAAGGTCACGATCGCCTGGACGGCACAGAACGCCGGGACGATGACGCTCGCGCCGTGGCACGTCGACGTGACCGGGAAGACGAGCTACACAGGAACGATCACCGACACCACCCCGATCAGCCTGACAGCCCAGGGCACCTGCCTCGCCAACATGGGCAACATCGCCCTGGCCAACACCACTGCGCACGTGCTGCCGGTGATCAACTCCTTTGTTGCCCAGCCGAGCGCGGTCTACGCCCGGGACCTGCCTCGCGACGTCGCCCTGAGCTGGAACGTCAACACCGCCGGGCCACTCCAACTGCGCTCCTCGACCGGCCCGCCCGATCCTGCCCATTACGCCGCCGCCGGGACGGTGACCAAACCGGTAACCGAGCCAAAGATGTTCACGCTGCTGCCACTCGGACAGTCCGGCAGCCCCACGGTAGAGCGCAGCATCGTGGTCTCCGCCTTCACCCCCCAGGTCCAGGCCTGGCCGGTGAACACCGCGCGTTACCTGGCCGCACCGCCGAACGCGAGCTACGTGCTGGTGTCGGACGGCGACTCCCAGGTGGTGGCCGTGGACACGATGATCTACCAGCCGGTGAGCGACAACCTCCGGGTGGGCAGCAAGCCGACCGGCATGGTGTTCTCCGCCGACGGCACGATGCTCTACGTGGCCAACTCCGGCTCCGGAACCGTCTCGGCCCTCTCCGTCGCCCACGTCGACGGCACGCCGAACTACAGCTTCACCGAGACGGCCACCATCCGCGTGGGCGGCACCCCGCAGCAGGTCGCCCTCTCCCCGGACGGGTCATACCTATACGTCACGGTCGACAAGGGCACCCAACCAGGGCAACTCTTCGTGCTGTCCACCGGCAAGACACTTGAGGTGATCAGTGCACTGCCCGTCGGGCCCGCGCCGCGGGGTGTCGCGGTGCTGCCCTCGGGAGCACGGGTCTTCGTGGCCAACTACTCGGCTGACAGAACGGTCTCGGTGATCGGCCGGGCGCCGGACGGCACGCACCAACTGGGCCAGCCTGTGACCGGAGTCGGCCCGGCCCAGGACGTTGCCGTCACCACCGACGGCAACGTGCTGCTCGTCACGTGCCCCGCGACCAACTCGGTCACTGCGATCAACGCCGTGCAACCTGAGGCGCGGCGAAAGGTTCTCACGGTGGGCCCCGCTCCCCAGCAACTCGCGATCCTGCCGACCGGGGCTTATGCGGTGGCCACGAGCAAAAACAGCAACTTCGTGTCGCTGCTGGCGGTGGGCGGCACGCCGGATCAGTGCAAGGTGCTGGAGCCGGGCATTGACGTCGGCTCGGGCACGAGCGCGGTAGCGGTGACCCCCGACTCCGGACTGGTACTCCTCGGCGGGACCGCGGGGTTCCTGGTGGCCACCCTGGCCCAGTACGAGCCCTCCCCCTCCGAGAAGCTGCCCGACATTGGCGGCCAGCCCACCAACGTGACCGTCTCTCCCGACGGCAGGACGGTACTGGGCTGGCACAACGCCCTGATGACGTTCAACCTCGGCCGCCCGTCGAACGGACTGTTCGCCTACGACATCGCCTCTGAGACCGTGACCCAGCGGCTGCCAGGGACCAACGTGGCGGACCTCGCCTACCACCCGGCCGCCGCGGACAAGGCCCTCTTCCTTATCGATGACAGCCACCCCGCCGTCCATCTGGTGAACACCGACAGCTGGACCATTAAGGACAGCATCGACCTGACTGCCCAGACAATAGGCCGCCCTGTAGCACTCGCCGTCTCCGGAGACGGCAGCACGCTATTCGTACTGGTCAAAGTCAAAAACAAGCAGGCGCAGTCGGTGCAGCTGGCGGTCTACCGGCACCAGGACTCGCCGCCCGGCTGGGACCCGTTGGGTACAGCCACCGTGCTCAGCACTGTCGAGGAAGGATCGGTGCTGACCCTCACAGCAGCGCCGAACGGCGCACAGGCCTACATCACCGATGAAGGGTCCGGGAACCTGCTGGTCGTCGCCCGTGACGGAACAGGAACCTACGCGCTGTCCGGCCGCCCCCTGCCGGTCGGCCACTATCCGAGCGCGACAGCTCTGTCGCCCGACGGCAGTCGGCTCTACGTGGCGTGCGGGGAAGCCGACTACGGCAGTCTCGCCGAGATCCAAACCGCGACGCTCACGATGCGCAGCGTCGTGCTGCCTGCAAACGGGCGGACCGCACTGGCCGGCCTGGCGGTCATGCCAGACGGGAGCCGGCTGCTCGCCACCGACCAAATCACGGCCGGGCTGCGCATCTTCGACACCACCTCGCTGCGCCTGGTGCAGACGATCCGATGGAGCAAGGGCGTGCGGATGCCGTGGGGAGTCGCGGTCACCCCCGACGCGTCGCAGATCTTCACCGCGAACACCCGTAGCGGCAGTCTCGGCGTGATCCGCCAAACCCAGGCGTGCCCAGGGGCAACTGGCGGTGCGGTTCTGCTGTCCAGCTCTAGCGGGGCCGGCGGCGACACCTACCAGAGACTGTCCAGCTCTAGCGGCACCGGCGGCGACACCTACCAGGGGCTGTTCATCCGCAAACACGTGGGCCAAACCCCGGACAGCGCGCAGACCGGCACGTGGACGGGATGCCCGGATATCTGGCCCTCCGGCCAGCAGTATCTGCCAGACCCGGCCGAAACCTTGGTCCGCGGCTACGGGAACGACTCCCCAGTCACGATCTTCACCTCGAAGGAAGGCGCCAACAACTACATCTACGTCCGTGGGCTCAACACGGTCAACGGGCCCCACAAGGCGCGCGTCTGGCTCTACTACGTCAACGGCAACGGCAACGCCTCGCTGATGCTCTGGCCAAAGAATTGGTCAACCAAGGGACTGTCGGCGCTGCAGACCGGCCACGGGTATATCGACGTCACGTCTTCCCTGCATAACGAGATCAACTTCACCTACCCGCCGTTC
Source organism: Streptomyces sp. NPDC021749 (assembly GCF_040640655.1). Taxonomy (NCBI): domain Bacteria; kingdom Bacillati; phylum Actinomycetota; class Actinomycetes; order Kitasatosporales; family Streptomycetaceae; genus Streptomyces; species Streptomyces sp. NPDC021749. The sequence goes on from NZ_JBFACE010000025.1 coordinate 99,497, forward strand.
GTCTGGGATGCGGTGCCGGTCACCGGCCACTACTGCGTGATCGCATGGGTGGAGAACTCGCCCGTCGAGCCGCCAACCGACCCGCGTGACATCATCGGCAGCATCAGCAGCATGGATGAACTGGCAGCATTCGCCCTCAAACACCCCAATATGGGATGGAAGAACACCTGCGAAGTTCCCACAAAGATGGGGGAGACCTGGCAGAAGAAGATGTCTCTGGAGGGGCCGGCCAAGGGCGGGTTGTTCACGGTCGGACTAGCGTTCACCAATATGCCGGCCGACGCCTACTTCGCGTTCTCGATCCTGGGGCCAGAGCCAGGCAAATCGGTCAACGTTCCCAAGACGCCGATCCCCCCCAACGGCGACTACTACATCAAACTCAATTGGACCGGCTTCAGTGAGTACAAGACCAACGTGGTCGTGACCTACTGGGCAGGCCAGACCCTCCTGCCGCAGGGGGCGACAATCGAAGTGGGCGTCGCCACGCTGTCCAAAGAACTGGTCGGGCGGATCCGCGACCCGCTGGCCGGGGCGTTCCTGGGGCAGGTCTACGAGACCGGCAAGAAGAAGGACGGCTGCCAGCAGGAGTGGCTGACCTTGGCGGGCGTGGTCCAGCTCAACCTGCACCAGATGTAGCAGCGCCAGGCGACCGCGAACCTTCGTTGGCCTACTTTAGGAGCATCGCGAATCCTCTGAGGGGAACTCTGTCGTTCGAGGTGTAGATGGCAGAGGCGGTGAGCGCCCAGGCGGCGCGCTCGGCGGCCCGGGTCCTTGAGCGGACCGGCCGAGTGGACGAGGTGATCCGACTGCTCGGCGAGGACGTGTCCGCACGCCGATACGGGGTGCGGAACACCATCGACTTCTATGCTGAACTGCTGGCCCGCCACGGCCGGATCGAGGAACTTCACGCCTTGGCTTGCACCCACCCGAGCGCCGCCCGACACCCCTTATGTGACGGCCTTGGAGAGCGCGGGTCGGGCGAGGAGGCGGAAGCGCACCTGCGCGGGCTCATCGCGTCCGGGCATCCGGGCTGGCACGAGAGCATGCTGATGGGGCTACTCTTCCGCCAGGGCCGCTTCGACGAGGGTGTCGAGGCGGTAGAGCGCACGTTCGACGACCTCTACGACGGGAATCTGCTCCAGGCGGCCATGCTCCCTCTCGCCGAACACGGCGGCCGGTACGACCGGGCCATTGAACTCACGGAAGGGCGCAGCCCTGAGTTCCTCGCGGAGAACGACGAATACTGGCTCCGGGACAACCGCTGGCGGCTGACGGGAGAGTCGGGCGACGCCCGGGAGGCAATCGCGGAGGTCGAGGCTCTGCCACCGGGCGAGCCCGAGGACCGCGAGCTGACCGTCGCCTGGCTCCTCGCCCAGGACGGCCGCACCGAGGACGCGATAGCCCTCGTACGGTCGCTGCCCGGTACCCGCACCGCGACCGACCTGGCCGAACTCCTCATCCGCCGCACGATCGCCGAGGTCCGGTCCACCTCGTCCCGGGCCCCGAGCTCGTTCAGCACGGCCCGGCGCAGCCGACGCCACCGGCCGGCCTCGGTTCGTACCGTGAAGCGGCGATGCGCGGCGGCGGGCGACGTGCCGGAGGTCGGCGGCAAATGCCGCCAGGCACAGCCGCTGGTCAGCGCGTACACCACTGCCGTGAACACGGCCCGCTCGTCACACGGAGCGGTCCCACCACCTGGCGGACGAGCAGCGAACGACGGCAGCAACGGGGCGGCCAGCTCCCACAGTTCATCAGGAACAGACGCTTCGATAGATCAGCACCCACGACCGGCAGCATGCCGCACCAACATCGCGTCACGTGAGACAACCTCTAAGCCGTGATTGGTGCGGCCGACCTGGCGGCCTGTTCGATCTTCGCGCGGTAGGCCGCACGTGCTTCCTCGTCGATCTGCTTCTCATGTTCGGCGCGCAACCCGGTCCGGCCGTCGAGGCCCTCGCGCAGGATATCGGCGTGCCCGGCATGCCGGATGGACTCACCGAGGACATGGACCATGATGGCGAACAGGTTCGTGTCGGCATGAGGCTCCGGCCACCACGGCACGTGGCCGGGGGCGTCGAGGGGAAGCTCGTTGATCGTCGCGTCCGAGTGTTCCCACGTGCGCCGGTAGAACCCGATGACCTGATCGCGGGTCTCGTCCTCGGTCGCCCACAGATCGCTGCCGTTGGAGTCCTGCCACCGGGGCAGCGGTTCCGGGGAAGGGCGGTCGAAGACCTCGCCGAAGTACCTGGCCTCGACGGTGGCCACGTGTTTGACCAGGCCGAGGAGGTTGGTTCCGGTCGCTGTCAAAGGCCGGCGGGCGTCGTATTCGGACAAGCCGTCGAGTTTCCAGAGCAGCGCCTTGCGGTCCCGCCGCAGTCTCCCGTGCAGGTTGTCTTTCGCGAATTCATCGATCATGCGGCATGAGCCTGCCATGGGCTGCTCGTGGTCTCAAGATCCCGTACGTGGTCCGCAACGACTGGCAGAGCCGCGGCAAGTTCTCACCCGCCGTTCCTGGGTTGGAGTGGTCACAACACCAGGCGTGGTGTGAGACCTTCCAGTCGTGGGCGTTCCAACAGGCCGAGGAGCAAAGCCTCGCTCCAGTCACCGCCTCTTGTGTAACCGCTGTCAACTGGTACAGGAGCCAGGACAGATTCTCGCACTATCCCGCGATCGGGGCGCTGGCGTTCTTCGGTCCGGGGGAGGCAGTCACGTCGGGTTGGTCTACAAGTACGACGCTGATCACGCGTACACGATCGAAGGAAACACCAACGCCAATGGTTCGGCCGAAGGCAATGGTGTGTACCTGAAAACACGTCTTCGAAGGGACAGTTACCTCTACGGATACGGGCTGCCGGCCTTCGCGGAGGGGGTCGTCACGGCTGATCCCGGTTTGAAGGGCAAGGATGGCTTCACGTACGAGGCCACCGCCTCATCCGGTGCGGTCGGCTCTCCTCCTACGACGCCCGCGGAAGCCGCGTTGCCATGGGTGTCCTCGAACCAGCTCATCTGGGCGGCCGCCCATTCCGTGGCCGAAGAAAAGGCGGCGGAGGCGGGCAACGGCAACCCTGCCGATGATGTGGCGCTGGTGCAGGACGCGTTGGAAAAGGTCATGGGTGTCGCCCCGGGCGACCCGCACGGTGTGTTCGAAGCCGAGACGCAGCAGCTTTACGACACATTCCGCAAGGAAAAGCTGGGCTACTCCGGGGCGGAGGCCACGGGCGTCCCCGGGACCCAATCGCTCGTCGAACTGGGAAGGCGGTCAGAGCTGTTCCACGTGCGCGCCGGCTCGACGCCGGCTCTAGCACTGCCTTCCATTGACATGAACCAGGTGGTGTGGGCCGCAACGCACAGCGCCCAGGAGCAGGCGGCGCAGCCGGCCGGGGCTGCCAGCGTGAAGGCGGATGTTGCCCTTGTGCAGGAGGGCCTGGAGAAGGTCATGCATATGGTGGTGGCCGATCCAACCGGAATCTTCGAGCAGGCCACTCAGTCCCTCTATGACGACTTCCGTCGTACGGTGCTGAATTTCGCCGAAGGTGATGCCACGGGGATACCCGGCGAAACGTCGCTGAAGGAACTCGGGCAGCGCTCTGGAATGTTCCAGGTCCGTGTCGGTTCCACGCCTGCGGGCGGGCCGACGAGCGGCACAACCGTCGACGTGTCAGGGGAAATCGACCCGACGGAAGTGACGTTCGACCGGCACGTGGGCGATGGCACCCTTGAGGATTGGATCACGCAGGGGTGTTCGATGGCTGAGTTCCCGCGAACAGCAACTGGATAAGGGGGTTCAAGACTGCCTCCGCGCGCGAGGCATCCGGCAACCCGAATGTCTGCAACCTGTGGGACAGCAACGCCATAACGCCGCACGGCTTCAGCGAGGTCCATGACTTCGGAGACGGTCAACGGCGCAGTGGGCCGGCCCGGAAGATGAATGGCGCGCTGGCACCATTCCAGTGCTCCCGGGGTATCGTGCAACTGATTCCGCAGTCGTTCGCAGCGCACCACGTTCCCGGTACGTCGGTGAACATCTACGATCCTGTGGCATCGATAGCTGCCGCAATCGGGTGCCTCCGCAAAACTCACGGCGTTGCTGCGGACGGCTCCAACCTCGCCTCGAAGGTCCAGCAGTTCGACCCCAACCGGCCGAGCAGGGGCTGGGCCTGTTGATCAGTCCGCGGTTTTCTCTACGTCGCCCGATTCGACAGCCCTGCGGCTATGTCGAGCTGGGCCGGCGGCACCGCGGTCCACGCCCCGGCGTGACCTGCTGCCACGAACGTCGTGTTGCCAGATCCACGCGAGCCGCCCGCAGCGCCGGGCGGCTCCGGTGAGAGTGGGTCATGGTGAGGGGCGCTCGATGCAGTGAGTGCCGGTCCCTGGCCGCATCCGCCCCAGCCATGAGCGGGCCCGGGACTGCGAAGGCGTCTCGGGGTTGCGCGAGGCGGGAGTGGGGGTGCTGTTGTACGGGCCGCCGGGGACGGGGAGGACCTCGCTGATCGAGGCGGCGTTCCTGGACCTGATCACGGTGGCCGGAGACGGCTCCATGCGTCGACCGTGGCGGCAGCCCAAGCCTTGACGCGTTCCGCGAAGCCTTCAGCGGGGAACGTCCCGTCGACAGCCACATCTTCGATCGTGACGCAGAAACGGGATGGCGGCGCGTCCCGTCGCGGCAGCGCCACGTCGCGGACGACTCGGGAAGGGATGCTCCGCACGCGATGGGAGTTGCCAAGACGGGCCTGACCGACAAGCTGGTTCACTTCATCGAGGCCGCCATCGAGATATGCGTGCAGGAGCGCCCAGGCCATCGCACCATCGTCGGAGGGAAGTTGGCTGGGGTGCTGGAACAAGAAGCAAGAGACTGAGACACCGTGCAACGGCCCCCATGGTGCCTGCCGAGCGTGGTCCAACGCGAGCAAGGTCTGAAACAGGTCGTCACAGGATCGCGAATCCATGGACACACCGCACTCCGCGCAGGCTTTCATGCTTCCTCCTTCCACCTTCCACCTTCTTGAACGTCGAGATGAGATACAGCGTAGTACTCCTACTGGCGTTCGGGATGGTCATTGCTGGGCGGTCTCCCGTCGCTGCAACGGGGACCAGCCGTGACGGGTTCCTCCCGCCAGCTCCACAGTCGTAGCCGCGGTCGCGAAGAGCCGACGGGGGTGTCGGCGAGGTCTGCCGCGCAGGTCACGGATCGGTGGGACGGGGTCCCGTAGCGGCGGGAGCTGGGTGACGTCGTGGCGGACGCCGCCGGTCAGCGCGACGGCGAGCGGGGTGCCGCGCCGGTCGACGATCAGGTGGTGCTTGCTGCCCGGCCGGCTCTGGATCAGGTCCAGCAGATGATCAGTTGAGGTCATGGCGTGGGCGATGGCGGGTGCCGCTGACACGTCAGTGCCCGGATTGCGTCGGCGGCATTCGAGCCGGAGCAGGCGGTCAGGGTGAGGCCGGCGGCTGCGGTCAGGGCCGCGGCGGCAATGCGCAGGGTACGGCGACGGGCGGCGCGGGCAGTGGTGCTGGAGCTCATTTCAGGTCCCCCCAGGGCGCGGTCGGGTCGTTGTCTGCTCGGTACGTCAACCACCCTGGTCTGGGCCACTATCGAAGCTGTCGCTCCGCTAACAACCGGCTAACACGGGTGGCAGCAGGGGAACAAGCCACGCGGTCCTCGGACACGTACTGGCTCGGGGCGTGCCTGCTGACGGCCGCTTCCGTCTGTCAGTCCTCGCGGATGAAGCCCTCCCGCACCAGCCAGTCCTTCGCCACCTCGTGCGGGTCCTCCCCGTCCACGTCCACCCGCGCGTTCAGCCGCTGGGCCTGCGCCCCCGTCAGTCGCTTGGTGATCGGGGTGAGGAGGTCGGCGAGGGCGGGGTACTTCCTCATGGTGGCGCTGTTCATCTCGGGTGCCGCGTTGTAGTTGGGGAAGAAGTGCCGGTCGTCCTCCAGCACCTTCAGCTTGAGTTCGGGAATGCGGCCGTCGGTGGTGGCCGCCACGCCGAGGGCGCAGGCCGCGCCCTCGGCGACCTGGGTGTAGACGACGCCGTCGTCCATCTTTTTGAAGTTCCCGCGCCGGAGGGCGAATCCGTACGTCTTCGCCACGCCCGGCAGGCCGTCGTCGCGCACCGAGAACTCGCTTCCGCCGCAGATCGTCGCCGCGCCCGGGTCTCTCTTCGTCAGACGTGCCACGTCGGAGAGTGTGCGCAGCCGGTACTTCTGCGCATTCGCCTCGTTCGCGACCAGCGCGTAGGTGTTGTTGAGCGGGGCGGCGGGCAGCCAGGTGATGCCGTTGCGGCGGTCCTCCCGGCGTACGGCCTCCCACTGCTCGTACGGGTCGACGACCGGCTTGGTGTGACCGAGGTAGGTGATCCAGGCCGTGCCGGTGTACTCGTACATCCCGTCCGCCGCACCGGACTTGACCGCTTCGCGGGCACCGATCGAGCCCTGGATGTTCGTCCGGTCCAGGACTTGTGCGCCGGCCGCTTTGAAGACCAGCCCCATGATCTGGCCCAGGATGATCTGCTCGGTGAACTCCTTTGACGTCACGGTCAGTTGGGCGCCCTCCAGCGGTCGCCCCTTCCCGATGGAGCCGGGCCGTACCGAGTCGGCCAGCGGGCTGCCGCTGGTCAGTCCGCAGCCGCTCAGCCCGGTGGCGGCGAGCAGCAGGGCGCCGGCGCCCGCGACGGCCGCCCGTACCCGGGCCAGGCGCATCGGTCCACCTCCAGGCCGCGTGGACGTAGCAGCAACGCGACGAGCGCCCCCGGCCAGTCCATGATCAGCGCCATGGCGACCGTCGGTACGGAGCCGAGCACCAGCCGCGGCATGCGCTGTCACGTGCGGGAAGAGACCCGTGGCCTGGATGGCGTGGCCGAGGGTGCGGCGGAGCGCCACGGGCTTGATGCCGGTGACGTCCTCGCCTCCGATGGTGACCTGCCCCGAGGTCCGCTCGACCAGTCGGCTGATCATCTTGAGGGTGGTGCTCTTGCCGCAGACCGAGGGCCCCACACGGATCACGGTTTCGCCGGCCGCTTCGTCCCGGGGCACGTCCTCCACGGCCGGGGCGTGGCTGCCCGGATAGCGCTTGGTGAGCTTGTCCAGCCGGATACTCGCGCTGGCGGCAGCCGGCTGGTCGGGCCCGGCGGCTCGGGCGGATCGAGCGGATTGAGCGGATCGGGCGGATCCGCCGGAGCCCGCGGCGCCGGACGCCGGGGAGGTCGGTTCGACGATTTCGGCAGAGTCAGCCACGGATCCCCCATGAGATGGTGAGCAGTCCGATCAGCACGTACCCGGCGTCGAACGGCAGGGCTGGGACGACGATTCCGGGCGTCCCCGACAGTACTTCGTTGAGTGTGTTCGCACTGCCCAGGCTGATGCGAGCGTGCCACCAAACGGCACAGCATGTCACCACCCCCCGCCAGCGGCGAGGAGTACGCGGGCCGCGCCCGACGGGAGCCGCATCACCGGCTCAGCTAACTCGCACTGCTCGCCAACCGGTGACCCATCCCGGCATCCGACATGACTCCCCCCGGTGGTGAGGGCACGGTATCGGGTGAGCCGGGACAGCTGGAATTCTTCTCCTGGGAGCGTGGCCCCCAGTAGCGGATCGAGGCGGGCCCGGTCCGTGATCGCTTCGTGAGCGATGGTGACCTTCAGGCCCCACCGGGAGGTTCCGGTGGGGCCTGTTGGGTGTCTGGCGGCAGTAGTTGACTGCCACGACCTGATCAATCGACCTCGCTGGCAACCTGATCCGCATCGACCTCGCTGGCGGCACCCACGAGTGCGTGGACTGGTGTGCCCGGCCGAGCAAGGGCAGTGGCTGTTGTGCTCGGTCGGGAGAGCCCTCACCACCGACATGACGATGAACATTCCTGGCCGTTGCTTCTATGGCGGCTGTTGCGCGTAGTCGGCAGACGGTTAGGGCTCGACTGTGACCGGCTTCTCCGTGCGCAGGTCGCTGACGAAGCCGCCCTTGACCACGCGCATCCAGTAGGCGTGGGTGCGAGCCGTCGGGGGGATGTCGGGGTGGCGCTCCAGCTTGCGGTCCATCGAGGTCGCCCCGGCCGGTACGTTCCGCTGGAACGTATACGGATGCCACACCCCGACCTCGCTGCTGTAGAAGGGCTTGCGTTCCATCAGCATGACCTGGTCGGGGTTCCCCTGAGCGTGCTTCCAGGTGACGCGGACGGTGGTCGCGTCGAGGCGGTCGACGGACGCCAGTGCCGGTGCCTTCGGGATCGCCGAGGTGGCGGCGGGCTTGAGGACGTCGCTCTGGATGGTCCGCGGTACGGACGGATCGTAGTGCTCCGGGTTCTGTAACTTCCCGGTGACGCGGAGTGCGGTGGGCGGTTGGCCGTCCCCGCCCGCGCACGTATCGACCTGGGTGGCCTTGCGCCAGCCGTCGGGGAAGCGCACATCGTCCTCCTCCTGGATCTTCAGCTCGCGGGCGCCGGCGGCAGCCTCCGTCACGGAGTAGACGTAGCGGGAGTCGTGGGAGCGGACCACCTGGTAGCTGCACCGGTCTACGGCCGCAGCGTGTGCGTCGACCGCCGGCCGGAGCGACGGCGCGCCGCCGGCGGGCCCGGTGGCGGGAGTCGACGGGGCGGCTGTAGCAACGGCTGCGCCCGAGGCGAGGACCCCGAGACTCAGCGTGCAGGTGGCGAGTGCGGCAGCGATACGAGAGGGCATGCATCCTCCGGTGAGAGGCAATGGCTCAGTGGGAGCCGTCGAGTAGGTGACGCGTGGTCAGCCCGACCGGCGGTGTGGCCTGGGGTCGGATACGTCTTGGGCGCGGCATACCTCGGACGTTTGGTCGGACCTGGCGGGGTTTGCCGACCGGAACCGGACGCTACTGGCAATCGATGGTCAAGGGCAAGTAAACGTGGAGTAAAGTACGGGTTTTGCGACAACTCCATGCGGAACGGCTGAATACACCGCGCGGCGCGCGCACCGACAGGCGCGCGGACTTGAGCGGAGCTGCGGTGGGCGGCTTCCGTTCGGCAGCCTCTGGTGGGTGGGGCCGTGGTCGGGCGGCAAGCGCGGTCAACCGCCGTGCCTGGACCGGGAGGACAGGCGAGAGTGAACTCACCTACCCCGTCAGCCAGTGTGGCGGAAACCTTTCGGTGGGAGCCGTCATGTGTGCCGCTGGGGGTGGTCTTTAGTGTGCTTCTCGCGGTCGGACGCCGCTCCCTGTGGTGGAGCGTAGATCCGTCATATGCCCGTCCAGTGGCGCGCGTACGGCCCGTAGGAGACCCAGGCGCCAAACAGGAGAAGTGTTGGAGAGCGTTTCTTTCACCATCCTGGCCGACGATCCCCTCAGCGGCGCCGGGGCCGCCACCCTCTTACGGCCGTACCCCACCGTCAGTCTGATTGCCGCGGAGCGCAGTGCCGAGGCCGACGTGCTGCTGGTGCTCGCGGGTGAGATCACCGGGGAGACCCTGGACTCCGTCGAGCAGGCAGTCCGTGACGCGGCCAACCCGCGGATGCGCGTGGTACTGGTCGGGGACATCGTGCACAAGCAGCATCTCCTACGCGCGGTCAACTGCGGTCTGATCAGCCTGATCCCGCGCCGTGAGGTGAGCACCGAGCGGTTGCTGCGGGCCGTCATAGGGGCCAGGGAGGGGCATGCCGAACTGCCCGCACAGGGGGCGGCCTGGCTGCTCGACTGGGCCCGGACGGTCCAGTCGGACGTGCTGACGCCGATCGGGCTGACGACCACCGGTCTGGTGACCCGGGAGGTGGAGGTCATCAAGCTGCTCGCCGACGGCCTGGAGACCACCGCTATCGCGGAGCGGCTGAACTACTCGGAGCGGACCATCAGGAACATCATCCACGGGGCCATGAGCAGGTTGCAGCTTCGCAACCGGGCCCACGCCGTCGCGTACGCCTTCCGAACGGGCGTGATGTGAGCAGGTCACCGCACAACCGGTAGGGGCGGGCAGGTCCCGGAGGTCGTTCGGGCACCGCCCCTCGCCACCGAGCGCTCACGGCGCGGCGGATTCCCGGCGCCCATCGGGAGACGGCGTCACGTAACCGGTCTGGGTGCCGTGCTCGCCGGCGCACCGGCGGCGACGGTCGCAGGTCTTGCACGAGCCGGCCGGCATCTTGGGGTGGTCTTCCGAGCCGTTGGCGACCTGTTGGGTGTCTGGAGAGACCCGCAAGGCGGTGCACCCGGATGGTGACCTACGGGAGGACCAACGGCCAGTGGGTGCCGCTTACTTCGGCGACCGCCGGCGGGCGCCCGTGCGTGAGGGCCGACCCGCCACGGCGGAGGGCCGGGGTGCCCGCCCGCCCTGTTCCGACCAGCGGACACTCCGGGCCGTTGAAAGCGCTTCCAGGGATAATGCCCACCGGGCAGAGCTTCCCGGCAAGTGACCGCCCCTCGGTTCTCAGCCAATGACCGATGACAGGTGGATCGATGACGGATGCCGTGGGCCGGAACGTTGGAGCAGGGCATGGGGGGACTGCGGATAGCGGCGCTGGGTCCGCTGAGGGCATGGCGCGGTGAGCGGCAACTGGACACCGGACCGGCACAGCGGCGCGCGGTGCTCACTTCACTGACGTTGCGGTGCGGCCAGGTTGCCTCCGCGGACGAGCTGGTGCGGGACGTCTGGGGACCGGAGCCGCCGGCCAGCGCGCACGTCGCGGTGCGCAACCACATCTCACGGCTGCGCACCGTGCTGGAGGAGAGCGAGTCCGCCGCGCCCGAGGCCCTGGTCTCCGTCCCCGGCGGCTACGCGCTGCACCTGCCGGACGGGGCGCTGGACGTCTCCCGGGCCGAACGGCTCTATGCCCGGGCGCAGGCGGCCCGGAGCCAGGGGGATCTGGAGCCGGCCGTCCGCATCCTGGCCGAGGCCGAGGCGCTGTGGGACGGCACTCCGCTGACGGGCGTGCCCGGCCCCTACGCCCAGAGGCAGCGGGACCGCCTCGTGGAGTACCGGCTCCTCCTCGTCGAGGCGCGGCTGACCCTGGAACTCCAGCTCGGCGGACACACCCGAGTCGTCGGGGAACTGCTCACGCTGGCCGACGAACATCCGCTGCGCGAGGGGCTGCGTGCGCTGCAGATGCTTGCGTTGTACCGCTGCGGCCGGCAGGCGGACGCGCTGGCCGCGTACACCGCGGCCAGACGGCACCTCGCCGCGGAGCTGGGCGTGGATCCCGGCCCTGAGCTGGTACATCTGCATCAGCGCATCCTGGAAGCGGATCCGACACTGGCACCGCCGCCGGATGCGGTCACCGCGTCCCCGGCACCCGGCCCGGCCGCCGGGACGGACCGGCCGATCTGGGTGCCGCCGGCGCAGGCCCCGCCCGACCTCCCTGACTTCACCGGCCGCAGGGAGGAGAGCCGGCACGTGCGCGACGCCCTGGCCGGTGCCGCACGGGCGGACGCCACCGCTCCGGTGATCTGCGTGATCCACGGCATGGGAGGCGTCGGGAAGACCGCGCTGGCCGTGCACGCCGCGCACGCCATGCGGGAGCAGTTCCCCGACGGCCAGCTCTACGTCGATCTGCGCGGGGCCGGACGGGAGCACGCGCATCCCCATGAGGTGCAGAAGTTGTTCCTGCGCTCCTTGGGGGTCCTGGCCGGCAATGTGCCCAGTGGGCGGGAGGAGCGCACCGCGCTGTACCGCTCGCGGATGGCCGGCCGCCGGCTGCTGCTCCTGCTGGACAACGCCGCGGACACCGAGCAGGTGAGCAGCTTGCTGCCGGGCACCGCCGGGAGCGCCGTGCTGATCACCAGCCGGACGGCGCTGATGTGCCTCCCGGCGACCAGCCGCACCGCGCTCGAACCGTTCAGCGAGCCGGAGGCCCTTGCCCTCCTGGAGCGGATGGCCGGCAGGGAGCGGTGCCTTCAGGAGCAGCAGACCGCCCGCGACCTGGTGCGGGCGTGCGGCATGCTGCCGCTGGCCGTCCGTGTCGTCGGTGCCCGCCTGGCGGCCCGTCCGCGCTGGACGCTCGCGACGCTGGCCGAGCGGCTCAGCGACCGCTCGCAGCGGCTGGGCGAGTTGGAGGCCGGCACCCTGGCCGTCGAATCGGTCTTCCACCTCGGCTACTCGTCGCTGCACGACGCGGAGGCGCGTGCCTTCCGGCTGCTGGCCATCCCCGAGGTGCCCGACCTCTCCCCGGCCGCCGCAGCGGCGGTGCTGCAGTGCGACCGGCGGGAGGCCGAGGCGCTCCTGGAGGCCCTGGCCCACCAGGGCCTGCTGGAACCCGGGGAACCCGGCCGGTACCGCTACCACGATCTGCTGCGGCTGTTCGCCCGCCACCGGACCCTGGACACCGACCCCTCCGCCACGCGGCAGGCGGCCCTGAGCCGCGTCGCCCGCTTCTACCTCACCGGGACCAGCAGCGCCATGCGTGCCGAGCGGCCCTACAGCCGGCTGCCGGACGCCGTCGATCCGGACGGCATGCCGGGCGTCGCGGCGTTCACCGACGCGCTCCACGCGCAGGAATGGATGTTGCACGAGCTCCCCGCGATGCTGGCGGTCGCCGGCCAGATCCTCCACCACCCCTATCGGCCGGTGAGCGCGGAGGACACCCGCACCCTGTCGGCTCTGCTGGCGCTGCTCATGCCGTTCACCGACTTCTGTCTGCCGTGGGAGGCCATCCATCAGCTGGCCCATACGCTGCTGCGCGTCGCCGACCACCACGGGGAGCGGCTCGCGACCGTCTTCAGCTGTGTCGCGGCGGCCGTCGCCTGCGCGCGGATCGGGCACCACGAGGAGGCGGCCGCGCTGGCCGCCCGCGCCCACAAGACGCTCGACACCGCCGACCGGGTACTGGCCTCCCGTGTGGTGTACACCATGGGGGTGGTCGCCGTTGCGCGGCCGGACGGCCTGGACGAGGCCATCGGCCACTACCGGAGCGCGCACGCCCTGGCGTGCGAGAACGGCGAGCCGGGCATGGCCGCCCAGGTCTCCGTCAGCCTCGCCCACGCCCAGCTCGCGCTCGACCGGCCGCACCAGGCGCTGGAGGCCGCCCGGGACGCCCTTGCCCTCTGCCCGCCCGCGGACAATCCGGTGGGCATCGCCCTGGCTCAACGCGTGCTGGGCGACGCACTGGCGGAACTCGGCCGGCACGACGAAGCGGTGACGGAGTACAGTACGGCGCTCGCGGTCTGCCGGTCGCACGGACTGCACGCCCAGCGCGCCCATACGCTGCTGTCCCTCGCCTCGGCGCTGGCCGCCGTCGGCCGGCCGGGTCAGGCCCGTACGTGTGCGGCGGAGGGAGGGGCCGCCCTGGCTCAGCTCGGTGATCCCACGGGCGAGGAACGGGCGCGTGCCTTCATCAACCGCCTCGCGGCGCCCAGCCCGTCAGCCCCGCAAGGTCAACGGACCGCAGCGGGTACCGAGCACTGACGGTCCGTCCGGCCCGGCGGCCCGGTGCCCGGGGGCCGCGGCGGGCCAGGCCACCTCGACGGTGTGCGGCAGCCGGTTTCCCTCCGGGGGAGGCCCCTCCGGAACCCTGTCGCCCGGGGGAGGGAGCGGCGGCGGTGTGATGCTCGGCGGGGGGCTCGGGGTGGGGGAGTCGGCCGGCTCGCCGGCCAGACCGCAGCCGCTGACCACGGCCACGGTCAGGGCCAGGGGTACCCAACGGCCACGGGACGGCCGGGAGCGGGGAAGCGGGTTCATGACGAAGCGCCCCGGAAGCCGTCCTGCCCGTTCTCCGGATTTCCGGGCTCACCGGAGTCCCGCTGCTCGATCGCTTCGGCGCGGAGCCGGTCCTCGTGCAGCGCGTCGAGGAACCGGTCCATCTCCGGTCGCCAGGCGCGGCGGACGTTGAGCCAGACAGCCTCGGTGTCCACGGGGAACCGGAACCGGAAGGTAGTCCACAGAGGGCGCCGGCGGACCTCGCCGATCCGCCCGTGGACCTGCTCGCGCTCGATCGCGTACCGCAGCTTCCCCGGCCGGTATCCCGTCGATGCCACCTCGTGGAACAGCACGGAGCGGTCGGTGAGGGTGACGAGGAAGCTGTCGTTGTCGGCGATACCGCCGGACAGCAGCGCGGACAGGAACGGATGGCGTCCCGACCCCACGCCCAGGGTCACCACCGGGCGGGCGAGCGGATCGGACTGCCGTACGGCCTCGGCGGCTTGGGCCACCGTGGTGGATTTGATGAGCCCCATGGGTCTCTCCTCGGTAGGGGAAAAGGCGAAAGGTGGGGAGTCGACGAAGGTACGTACCGGGGGGCGCGGTCATGTCGCGGTCGGTACCGAAGGCATCTCCGGGGCTGGCAATTCCAGCTGATGGACAGTCATATCTGCTCCTCTGCACCAGAGTTCGTCAGCGCCCGTGCGAGCCCCGCGCGGCCGTCGATGGCGAGCTTCCCGTACACGTTGGTCAGGTGCACCTCAACGGTGCGCAGACCGACGAAGAGGCGCTGGGCGATCTCGCGGTTGGTCATCCCCCGGCCGGCCAGGTCCGCCACCCGCCGCTCGGTGGGGGTCAGTGCTCCCACGCCGTGGAACGTCCGGGTGCGCGGCCGGTCACCAGCGGCACGCAGCTCCGCGAGCGCCTGGTCGGCCAGCGACGTCGCGGTGCACTCATGGGCGACACTCATGGCCCGCCGCAGGTGCGCCCGGGCCTCGGACAGCCGGCCGACCTTGCGGGCGAGGGCACCGCAGTCGGCCAGCGCCTGGGCGTACCGCACCCGCGCGGGCGCGGCGTCGAGGAGCCGTACGGCTTCGCCGAGCAGATCGAGTCCCTCCCGCCCGCCGATCACCACTCCCAGGGCGCGTACGGCCACACCGGTCACCTCGGGCACGCCCCAGACACGGGCAAGCCGCAGCTCCTCCTCCGCCAGCGCCCTGGCCGCCTCGCCCTGCCGCAGCGCCGCGTACACCAACGCGGCCTCCGAACGCCAGGGGAAGAAACCGGGGTTGGGCATCCCGCGGGCGCGGGTCCGCTCACCGCACAGCAGGAAGTCGGCCAGCCCTTCCTCCAACCGCCCCTGGGCGCAGCGAAGCCAGCCACGCACCATCAGCACATAGTCGTTGATCCAGTTGCCGTTCAGCCGGCCCGTCAAGTCACCGCGTCCCAGCAGGTCCTCGGCGTCGGCGAGCTTGCCCTGCCGGACCAGCGTTTCCGCCAGCGTCGTGACCGCGAACGTGCTGAGGCCGTGGCACGGGCCGACGCCGATCCTGCCGAGTGCTCCCAGCGCGGCCTCCGCGTCGGCCTGGCAGTCCGCGAGACGGCCGAGCCGACAGTGGATGTTGGCCCGGGTGGTGAGGGCGTGGGCGAAGTGGAAGGCCGAGGTCCCGGTGTGCGCCGCCCGGACGGCCGCGTCGGCGTACGACAGCGCCAACTCCGTCTCCCCGGCGGCTCCCAGGGAGATCACCGCGCTGGTGTAGACGACGGACTCGTCGTCCTCCGGGGTCATGCCCCGGCTCAGCGCCAGCCGGGCCAGGGTCACCACTTCCCGCGTGGACGTTCCCGCCATGGCCGCACGCAGGCTCAACAGGGCGGCCAGGGGCCGCTGCACAGCGCTGCCGGCCGCGTCGGAGACGTCCAGCTCCATCAGCCGGGGCACCACGGCCGGGGCCGAAGTCGCCTCGCTCAGGCTGGTGTGGATGAAGTCGATCTCCAGCCGCATGGCCTGGGCGGGATCCGTCCGCCGGACAGCCTCGGCGGTGCGTCGCAACGTCTCCAGCGCATCGGGGTGCCGGTCGAGGGCCAGGAGCGCGCCGGCCAGCTTACGGGCAGTGGCGGTCTGCTTCGCCGGGTCCGTGGACAGCTCCAGGCTCCGCTCCAGATTGCGGACGGCGGCCGGGAGGCTGGAGGTGAGTTCCAGTTCACCCAGCGTCGCCAACAAGGCCGCCTGCAGTTCCGGCGTGAGCTCCTCGCGCAGGGCGCGGCGCAGAAAGGCGGCGGCGCGCGCGTCCTCGCCCTGCTCCGCGGCCAGCGTCGCCGCCCGGCCGAGCACCTCGGGCACCCACGGCTCGCCCAGGGGGCTGAGCAGCAGATGATCGGCCACCCGGAGCAGCGGAGCCTCGTGGGCCAGCAGGTGCCGGGCCGCCCGGAGGTGGAGGCCCCTCCGCCGGCTCGGCAGCACCACCGCGGAGACCGCCGCCGGCAGGACGTCGCAGGCGAAGGACAGGCCGTGTTCCGTCCCGGTCATCCAACCCGTGCCCACCAGCCGGTGCGCGGCGTCCGCGACGGCCGGCTCCGGCAGGCCGGTGACCCCCGTGATCAGGTCGATGCCTGGCGCACCCCCGAGCACCGCGACGGCCTGGGCCGTGGCCACGGCGTGCGGATCGACCTCCTGCATGCGGGTGAGCACGGCCGGGCCCAGGTCTGCCGGGACAAGGCCGGCGAGCCGGTCCGCCAGTTCCGTCCGAGGGCGCTGCCCGGAAGTCCGGAGCCCGCGCAGCACGGCGTGCAGCAGAAGGGGGTTGCCGCCGGTGGCCTCCCGGCAGGCGACGGTGAACGGCTGCTCCGGTGCCTCGCCCAGAACCCGGGTCACCAGGGCCTCGACGGCGTCGTCGGCGAGTCCGTCGAGCGTCAGCCGGTGCTGGAACAGCGGCTCGACGGCGGCCACGGCAGCAGCGTGCGGATGGGCATCCCCCGGACCGAGGGTGGCGAGGACGAGCAGCGGCAGGTTGTCGGCCCTGCGCAGCAGGTACCGCAGCCAGAGGAGGGAGTGCGGATCGGCCCACTGCAGATCGTCGACGGCAATCAACAGCCGTCTCTCACCCGCCAGTCGGACGCACATCCGGTACAGGCCGCCGAGGGCCTCCGCGTCCTGCCCGGTCACCGTGGACGCCGCCCCGTCCGGCCGCTGCGCCCAGGGGGCGAGCACCCGGACGGGGTCCAGAGCCCAGTCGCGGAACGGCGGACCCGACGGGTCCTCCGCGCCCAGGTGCGCGAAGAGCCGGCGGACCACGCCGAAGCGCAGGTCGCGCTCCAGCGGGTCCGCGACCGCCGAGACGACGCAGGTCCCGGGGTCCTGGCGGATGCCCGCCAGGGCGGCCCGCAACAGTGCGGTCTTCCCGCTTCCCCATCCCCCGCTGATGACCGCGGAGTCACTGCCGTTCCACGGGTCCCCGAGCAGTCTGGTGAGCGCGCTCAGTTCCCGTTCCCGCCCGATCAGCATCGCACCGCGCCCCGTTCCGCGTCGGAAGCGGTCTTTGCGGGGTTGGTCGGCATGTCACACCACGACTGTCTGGAGGGCGGCCCCCATCCGGTGGCGGGGGACACGCTGTCTTACCTGGCTGTGGAGCGGCCGGCCCGACGGCGACATGCAGGGGCCACGTTCGACGGGGCCGGCAGCTCTGCCCAGAAGCGTGACGTCGGCGTGTAAGGAATCGATAATTTTCCGGTAAGGGGCCGGGACGGTTGGCAACGGACCGCGGCCGCGGAGAGCTTTCGGTGCGTTGACCAGTACAGCGGTCCCTTAATCCTTCGGTGGGGCCCGTCATCCATCGTGGCCGGTCAAGCCCCACACTTTGGCTGAACAAAGGTCATGCGGCCGGATGCCGTGCAACACCGCGCAGCTGGAGGAGTCGGCTCATGCCGTCCCGCACTCCGCGCCGACCTGAGTCTCCCTGCCGCTCACCGACCGGCGGGGGAGCCCGTTCACCGCCGCCGTGAACCGGCGAGCACCACAGCCCCGTGGCCGGTCCGGTCGCCGGGCCACGCCGAGCACCACCACTGGAAAGGTCCATGACCACGCACGCCTCCCCTCCCGGTAGCCCCACGGCCGACGCGCCCGGCAACACGGGAACCCCGCCCGCCACGGACGACCACACCGCCATGGACGACCACACCGCCACGGTGTTCCGGACAGCACAGCAGGGCCGGCCGTTCCGCGAACTCCGGCGCTCGCAGCGGGCGTTCGCCGCAGTGGCGACCACCGCGGTGCTCAGCCTGTATCTGCTGTACGTCCTGCTGTCCAGCTACGCGCCCGGCCTCATGGCCGGCAAGGTCGTCGGCAATCTGAACGTCGCGCTCTTCCTCGGGCTCGCCCAGTTCGCCGCGACCTTCCTCGCCGCGTGGCTCTACACGCGGCATGCGAACCGCCGGCGGGACCCGCTCGCGGAACAGATCAAGGAAGGCATCGAGCAGGCCCGGATCCGTGCGCACAGCCACGTCGCGGCGGTGGGGACCACGGCATGATCACTTCTCTTCCGCAGACAGCATTGGCCGCCCCGGATGCGGACGGCGGCCGTTGGCTGACGATCGGCCTGTTCCTGACCGTGGTGGCGGCCACGCTGGGCGTCACCCTGTGGGCGAGCCGCCAGACCAAGGGCACCACGGACTTCTACACCGGCGGCCGCTCGTTCTCGGGATTCCAGAACGGCCTTGCCATCTCCGGCGACTACATGTCGGCCGCCTCGTTCCTGGGCGTCACCGGCACCATCGCGCTCTTCGGGTACGACGGTTTCCTGTACTCCGCCGGCTTCCTCGTCGCCTGGATCCTGGCGCTGGTCCTGGTGGCCGAACCACTGCGCAACACGGGCCGGTTCACCATGGCCGACGTCCTCGCGTTCCGTCTGCGCCAGCGGCCGGTGCGCACCGCCGCGGGCGTCTCGACCATCGTGGTCTCCGTCGTCTACCTCCTCGCGCAGATGGTCGGCGCGGGTTCCCTGGTGGCCCTGCTGCTCGGCGTCTCCGGTGAGGCGCCCAGGAAATGGATCATCCTGGCCGTCGGCATCCTGATGATCCTCTACGTCGTCGTGGGCGGCATGAAGGGCACCACCTGGGTGCAGATCGTCAAGGCCGCGATGCTGATGGCCGGAACGTTGGTGCTGACCGTTCTGGTGATGAGCAAGTTCGGGTGGAACCTCTCCTCGCTCCTCGGCTCGGCGGCGGAGGCCAGCGGCAAGGGCCCTGCCTTCCTCTCGCCCGGCCTGAAGTACGGCGCCGGCCCCACCACCAAGCTGGACTTCATCAGTCTCGGCGTCGCGCTGGTCCTGGGCACCGCGGGCCTGCCGCACATCCTCGTCCGCTTCTACACGGTGCCGACCGCCAAGGCCGCCCGGACCTCGGTGAACTGGGCGATCGCCCTCATCGGCGCCTTCTACCTGATGACGCTCGTGCTGGGCTTCGGCGCGGCGGCGCTGGTGGGGCACTCGGCGATCGAGGCCGCCAACCCGGCGGGCACCACGGCCGCGCCGATGCTGGCCGAAGCGCTCGGCGGCGGCCCCGGATCCTCCCTGGGCGCCACACTGCTGGCGATGACCTCCGCGGTTGCCTTCGCCACGATCCTGGCGGTGGTCGCCGGCCTCACCCTCACCTCGTCCGCCTCCTTCGCCCACGACCTGTACGCCCACGCCGTGCGCAAGGGGAAGGCGAGTGAGCGCGAGGAGATCAGAACGGCGCGGTTCGCCGCGGTCGGGATCGGCATGGTGGCCGTCGTACTGAGCATGTTCGCCGACAAGCTCAACACCGCGGCGCTGGTGGCACTGGCCTTCGCCATCGCCGCATCGGCCAATCTGCCGACGATCCTGTACAGCCTGTTCTGGAAGCGGTTCAACACCACCGGCGCGCTGTGCAGCATCTACGGCGGACTGCTGACCTCGGTGGTGCTGGTGATCTTCTCCCCGGTCGTCTCCGGCACCCCGGCGTCGCTGGTGCCCGGTGTGGACTTCCACTGGTTCCCCCTGGAGAACCCCGGCCTGGTCTCCATCCCGATCGGCTTCCTGTGCGGCTGGCTGGGCACCCTCGCCTCCCGCGAGACCGACCCGGACAAGTACGCGGAGCTGGAAGTCCGTTCCCTCACCGGAGCCGGCGCGCACTGATCCCCAGCCCCGCGACGCCGTCGCACTGCAGCGCACCACGTGATCCCCACCCGACGAACGACTCCAAGGAACAGCACGTCGTGAACAACGAAAGCCTGGCGAACCTCCTCCACGAGGAACGGCGGTTCGCCCCGCCGGCCGACCTGGCGGCGGATGCCAACGTCACCGCCGACACCTACGAGAAGGCCGCCGCCGACCGGCTCGGCTTCTGGGCGGAGCAGGCCCGCCGTCTCAGCTGGGCGGTGGCTCCGACCGAGACGCTGGACTGGTCCGACCCGCCCTTCGCGAAGTGGTTCGCCGACGGCAAGCTGAACGTCGCCTACAACTGCGTCGACCGCCATGTGGAGAACGGCCTGGGCGACCGGGTCGCCCTCCACTTCGAGGGCGAGCCGGGCGACAGCCGCGCGATCACGTACGCCGAGCTGCAGCGCGAGGTCGCCAAGGCCGCCAACGCGCTGCAGGAACTCGGCGTGCACGCGGGCGACCGGGTCGCGATCTACCTGCCGATGATCCCCGAAGCGGTCATCGCCATGCTGGCCTGCGCCCGCCTGGGCGCCCCCCACTCGGTCGTCTTCGGCGGCTTCTCCGCCGAAGCGGTCGCCGCCCGCATCCAGGACGCGGACGCCAAGCTGGTCATCACCGCCGACGGCGGCTACCGCCGTGGCAAGGCGTCCGCCCTCAAGCCGGCCATCGACCGTGCGGTGACGAAGTGCCCCACCGTCGAACACGTCCTGGTGGTCCGCCGCACGGGCGGGGCGACCGTCTGGTACGGGGACCGCGACGTGTGGTGGCACGAGATCGTCGACCGGCAGAGCGAGACGCACACCCCCGAGGCGTTCGACGCCGAGCACCCGCTGTTCATCCTCTACA